>CAKUAD010000005.1 GCA_934636265.1 uncultured Flavobacterium sp. | reverse complement strand
GAAAATCACAATCCAAAAAAAAACGCTCAAGAGGGCTTGGCGTTTTCTTTCGTTTTGTGATTTATTCGTGACCTCGAGGATTTTGCTCCGCAATCTCCTTAGCGCTCCGCGCTGAAAATCACAATCCAAAAAAAAACGCTCAAGAAGGCTTGGCGTTTTTCTTTCGTTTTGTGATTTATTCGCAACCTCGAGGATTTTGCTCCGCAATCTCCTTAGCGCTCCGCGCTGAAAATCACAATCCAAAAAAAAACGCTCAAGAGGGCTTGGCGTTTTCTTTCGTTTTGTGATTTATTCGTGACCTCGACAGGATTCAAACCTGTAACCTTCTGAGCCGTAATCAGATGCGCTATTCAGTTGCGCCACGAGGCCTTTTGCTTTGGGGATAACTCCCTGTTAGCGGGTGCAAATATAGGGTAACCTTGCGGGTTTGTCAAAACTTTTTTCTAAAAATTTTACTTTGCGGTGCTATTTGCCCAGTGCCCTGATAGTTACAAAGTACCTCCAGGCCAAAACCGCTTGCTGCCACTTGGTCATCTGGGCAGGATCCAACTGTTGTCGGGTATATGACGGGAGCAAAATCTTGTTGAGTCTGGCCAGAATCTTAAACATAAACAAATGTAAAAAAAGGCCGCCTTTTGAAGCAGCCTCCTGATTTTATTTTTTGTCGCGTGCATCCTGCAGTGCCCGTCGTTCCTGTTCCAAGGCTTCCCGCGCTTTTTCGAGCTCGGCCCTGGCTTTTTCGAGTTCGATTTTTACGGCCTGAGCATCGCGCTGTTGAAATTCCCTTATTTCGGTACGGGCTTTTCTTGCCTCAGCGCGTTTAGCGGCCGATTCCTCCAGTAGCTTTTTGGATTCTTCCAGTCTTAGTTTCGAGATTTCCATGACCTCACGCGCTTTTTCACGGGCGTTGGCTGCAATATCCTCTCCGTTGACGATGACAAAATTTCCTTCGTCACCGGATGAAAATGAAAATGACTTGCCTTTAAGTTTGACGTCTTCGCCTGCATCAACCTGCTTGCCGTTGATAAAAACCTGGGCTTTTTCGCCATTCTTTTTGATGATGACAGTGGAGTTTTCTTCAATTTGGCCATCAAAAGTGTCAAGGTCAATTTGCGGAACCTTGATCAAGGCCATTTCCGGGCTAAGTGGAAATCCGGGTACTTCTATGTCATGGTTTTTAATCACCACGGTTTTTGTCGCTTTTCCCCAGGCAATGGTACCGTCGGGATTGACCATCAGGCTCATCGGATTGATGGGTTTGTCACCGCTGATCTGGGTGGAGCCCTTTTGGCCGCCGTCTGCCTTGAAATCAGCTTTGAGGCCGGTAATTTCGCCGCTGGCATTGCGCTTAACTTTAGAGAATTTGAGTTTGACGCCGTGTTTCTGCAACTTTTCGGCTTCGGCTTTAAGCTGTGCATCCGAGGTTGTTTTGCTGACAACAACCTGTCGGTCCTCTTGTGGAATTTCCTGTGCGACAACTTTTACCTGAAAGACCAACAGGAAAATGAGCAGCAGCGGGACGATAAAAAAGTACTTTAGCGAGTTCAGTTGATTGGATTGACTCTTGTTTAACATAACGATTCGTTTTTTGATTAATGATTGATGAAATGGATTCGTAACGGGTAGGGCGGCGCCCTGTGATGCGACGCGCAAGAGCGTGAGTTGGTAGGTCCGGGCGTCGGTCAGGGATTGGAGCGCCTCGCGGTCGGCCAGGAATTCAAGATTCTGGAGCATGGATTTTTTATACAGCCAAACTATCGGATTAAACCAGAACACCATGCAGTAGAGATGCATCAGGATGACGTCGATGGAGTGGCGCTGCCGGCAATGGGCGGCCTCGTGAGCCAGAATGCCGGATAGTTCTTGGGGGGAGTATCGGCTGGAATTGTAGACAATGGCGTTAAAAAATGAAAACGGGGCCACGTCCTTACGGGTGTCAACGTAGCGCAGGCCGTGGTGGATTGTTCCGCCTTTCAGCAACCGGCGGAGTACCATCAGATTGCGCAAAAACAACGCGGTGAAGACCGTGAATCCGGCGGCGTAGATCAAAAGCCACACAACACTCCAGTCAAATTCAGGCTGGCTTACGGCATCAACAGGCGTGAATCCCATCGGCGTATGCCTTTTAACCAAAACCGTCCGGGTTATGGTGACCAGCGGAAGTACTGCCGAGGCCACAATACCACCCAGCAAATACCAGCGGTTGCTGCAAAAAAAGGTGTCCCGTTTTAAAAGCAGTTGGTAGCCC
Organism: uncultured Flavobacterium sp.; assembly: GCA_934636265.1. Lineage (GTDB taxonomy): Bacteria > Bacteroidota > Bacteroidia > Flavobacteriales > Flavobacteriaceae > Flavobacterium. The sequence goes on along the minus strand of CAKUAD010000005.1, from coordinate 82,758 downwards.
AGCCAGAATGCGGTGAGCAACGCCGACGATTTTAGGAAATATAGCCCGATGTCCATTATTTTTTCTCGATGAGTTTAAGGATCTCGCGCAGTTCGTCGGCTGAGATTTTTTCTTCCTTGGCAAAAAACGATACCACATTTTTATACGAACTTTCAAAAAAGTTGTCGATGGCCGTTTTAAAAAATTCCTTACGATAATCCTCGATAGGGATGATAGGGTAGTACTGGTGGGTGTTTCCGTAAGCGTTGTGGGCCACGTATCCCTTGTCTTCCAGATTTCGCACAATGGTCGACAGCGTGTTATAATGTGGCTGCTCGTCCTTAATTTCGGCCATGATGTCGCGCACAAAAGCTTTTTTTAGCCGCCAAAGGATGTGCATGATTTCTTCTTCTTTGTTGGTGAGTCGTTGCATGGTGAAAACTTATGGGACAAATGTAACTATATTTTTAGTTGAAAAACTAAAAAAGTAGTTATTTAACTAAAAATTAAGTTTACCCTAGTTGATGCGTTTGGGTTGGATAAGGCGCTGCGAGAGAATGGCCGCCAACAGTGCTATGGCTCCCATAACCAGCCAGTTGGCATTGTAGCCCCAGTGCGAAATGACTTCCATTCCGGTCTTGGACGACATGATGTGCGCCAGGCTAAAGCTCATGGTGTACAGCGCCATGTAACGGCCTTCATGTCCTTTTGGCGCCCGTCCCATGGCATAGGCATTAGAAAATGGAAACGCGAACATCTCGCCCACGGTAATGAGCAACATGCTGGGAATCAGGATTCCGGCCCATCCGGTGGGCAAAAGGATGATAAAACTGGCACTCATCATCAGGGCGCCCAACGACACCAAGCGCATCCTGTCGGCTTTGTGACGTTCAAAATACCCCACGATGGGCATTTCCAGCAGGAAAATCAGGAATCCGTTGAGCGTCATCAGCAAGCCGGTCTGGAACTCGGTGAGTCCGTACTGGTCGTGATGGTAAAGCGGCAGGGTAGTGAACAACTGGAAAAAAGTCATGGCAATCATAAAGCTGATGGCCAGGAAAAGCCAGAACGGCCGGTCGTTCATGACCGAAAAGTTTGCGGCATCGGTGGGGTGGTCATGTGAGGGAACCCGTTTGCGTTCGCGTACCAAAAGCGCGAAAATCAGGATGGATACGATACAGGTGATCCCATCGGCCCAGAACAATCCGGAATAGCCAAGCTTCATGATGATTAGTCCGCCCAGTGCAGGTCCCGCGGCAAAACCAAGGTTGACTGCAAGCCGGACCAGGGTGAGGGCGCGGGTGCGGTTTTCCGGTTTTGCATATACGCTTAACGAGACAAACATGGCCGGGCGAAACATATCGGCAACAGCCATCACCACAAAAACGGCGGCGCAAAGTCCCCAAAACGAGGTGATGAACTGCAGCCCGATAAAGAGCAGTCCGCTGGTAAAAAGGCTAAAAACCATGATTTTGTAAAACCCGATCTTGTCGGACAGTTTTCCGCCCATCCACGAGCCGAGCATCGAACCAAAACCAAACGCCACGAGAATCCAGCCCACTTCGCTCAGGCTAAAATGAAGATCCTCCTTGAGGTACTTTGACAAAAACGGCAGCACCATTGTGCCGGCGCGGTTGATGAAAGTAATGGCGGCCAAAATCCAGACCTCTCGCGAAAACCCGCGAAAATTGTTGAGGTAGCGTGAAAAGGCAGCCGAAATCATGGGAAATCCAAAGGTAAGTATTTGCGGCTTGCCCGCCCGATAAAATTATTACATTTACCTGATGAGACTGTTTTTTATATTGGCGATGTCGATCTTTACGGGCACTGTGGAGCCTTGCGATCAGGACGCCGCCTTAAAATTCCAGCAAGATTTGTCCGATTTTTACGCACGGGACGCCAAAAGTCCGTTGATGGAACCGGATAAAAAAGATTTTAAAGGGCTGGATTTTTTTGAGATCGATGCCAACTTTTGCGTTCAGGCTGTCTTTAAGCGAACGCCAAATGAAGCGCCGTTCAGGATGAAGACTACCACGAGCCGACTGCCGGAGTATGTCAAGTACGGAGAACTGTATTTTTCACTTGGAGGGAAGTCGCTAAAACTCAACGTCTATCAAAACCTCGACCTGGCCAAAACCGGATATTCCAAGCTATTCATGCCATTTTCTGACCTGACAAACGGCGAGCAGACTTATATTGGCGGACGCTATCTGGACCTGGAAATTCCTACGGATGAAACCGCGACCATTGATTTTAATCGCGCTTATAATCCGTATTGTGCGTATAATTATGCGTATTCTTGCCCGATTGTTCCTATGGAAAACGATTTGGAAGTTGCCGTTTTGGCCGGTGTCAAAAAGTACAAGGACTGATGAAATTCTTTAACCTACATACGCACGCCGCCTCGGGTGAGGCCAACATGGCAGAGCTCATCAACCAGTATCCGCTGGAGTTTCGCGATGATTTTCCGATGTATTCGATTGGCATCCATCCATGGAAAATAAATGCTGAAACACTTGAACTGGAATTGGAAATCACAAAGGATAAACTCAATGATGACAATTGTTGGGCCATAGGTGAGTGCGGGCTGGACAAACGCATCGACACGCCTCTGGACGTGCAGCTGGAGGTTTTTGCGCGGCAAATCAGGCTGGCTGACGAGCATCAAAAGCCGATGGTCATTCACTGCGTGGCGGCTTATCAGGAACTGGTGGCGATAAAAAAGCAGTTGCAGGTTAAGGTGCCGATGATCGTCCACGGGTTCTCCAAGTCAGCCGAGACCGCCAAAGAGCTTACCGACAATGGTTTTTATCTGTCGTTTGGAAAATACCTGCTGCGGAATCCCGGGCTTTCAGAGGTTTTGACCACCGTTGACACAAGCAGGATTTTTCTGGAAACCGACACCATCGACGAGCCGTTGCAGTCGGTTTATGCGGTAGCCGCGTCGGCGCTAAGCCTTTCAGTTGACGGTGTAAAGCAAATCGTACTGCAAAACGCCCGCACCGTTTTTGGCGATCGTCCTGAACTGCGCTGATTTTTACCCCACGGTTGCCGTTTTTTTGTTGAAACTCCCGAAATTTGCCGACAAAAATTTCGTTATGGCCGATTGGACTGAACGCGCTGAACTCTTGTTTCGGCCGGAAGGATTGGAAAAATTAAAAAATGCCAATGTGCTGGTGGTGGGCCTTGGCGGCGTTGGCTCGTTTGCCGCCGAATTCCTTGCCCGCGCCGGAGTAGGGGCGATGACTATTGTAGACGGCGACGTGGTAGACATCACCAACATCAACCGTCAGTTGCCCGCCCTGCATTCAACCGTTGGTCAGCCCAAGGTTGACTTGATGGTAACCAGGCTTATGGACATCAACCCCGAATTGAACCTCACGCCAATAAAGGAATTCCTGTCGCCTGAGCGCGCCTACGAAATTGTCTCTCCTGAGTTTGATTACATCCTGGACTGCATCGACAGCGTCACGCCCAAGCTCAACCTGCTGGTGTCGGCCAAGCGCCAGAAAGTGAAAATCGTGAGCAGCATGGGTGCCGGCGGAAAAATGGACGCCTCAAAAGTCGAGGTGGCCGATATCAGCAAAAGCTACAACTGTTACTTTGCTCGCACCATCCGCCGCAGGCTCAAGCAGGAAAAGATATTTAAGGGAATCAAGGTGGTGTTTTCGTCCGAACTTCAGGATGAGGGCAGCGTCAAGGTAACCGACGGAACCAATTTTAAAAAGTCATTTTACGGTACCAACAGCTACATGCCGTGTTTGTTCGGGCTTAGATGTGCCGAGACTGTCATCCGCGGAATTCTGGGCCGTTAAAGGTTTTGTCAGGATTTGGACGTCAGGTCAAAATTAAAATTCAAGTTGACGATCAGCCCGTGGTTATGCTGAAAGACGTTTTGGTTGTCGATCAACCGGCCGTACTGCACCAGTTGGTACAAATAGCCCGCCTCAATCCTGGCCATACTGTTGATGCGGTAGCCCAGTATGGCACCCAACCGGTTTTGATCGAATACATTGGCGGCCACATTTTGGCCAAATCCTATAAAAATCTCATCGTACAAGGCGGCATACGGTGTTTTGTCGGCAATGGATTTGCCTTTCAGCGGAATTTGCATCCTGAACATATAACGCATTCGGTTTTGCAACGGGAATTCATCTTCGCTGGTTTTGGCGTCGGAACTGTATCGTCCTACAAACCGCTGCTCGAGCATAAACCGGTGTGAGAGGTCAAGGATACCTTCCTTATGGCCCAGTTGCGCCATCTGGAAAATACGGTGTTCGGTAAAATCGCGGCCCAATCCGTTGAGCGGGATATCGCCATACGGATACGTTTCAATCCAGGCGTACCCCAGCCGGAACTGAACATTTGGTTTTGGATTGTAATTTACCCCGACGCGCAAAAGTCCCTGCTGCCAACTGGTAACCAACTCATTGCGACGCCATTGGTATTCAGTGTGCAGTTCTGATTTTTCCGACAGTTTAAACGTCCCTAAGTAGTTGTACCAGCCAATGGTATTGTGGGTGTGGATCCGGTTTTGCGCGGTTGATGCGGCCATCCACAGCAGCATCAGGGCGGTAAATAGTTTTTGCCTTTTCATGTTTTAGTCAGATGCGATGCAGGGATTAGATTCCAGAATTTCCAGCGTTTAAAGCAAAGTTAGTTTTTTAACGCGACCTGATAAACTTCAAGACATTTTATGCGGGCCTGCGCATGATCGACAATGGGTGCGGGATAGTCCAGGCTGTTGAGTTCCGGAATCCAGCGCCTGACGTACTCGCCATCGGGATCAAATTTTCGCTGCTGTTCCACGGGATTAAAAACCCTAAAGTAAGGCGCGGCGTCTACCCCTGAACCCGCGGCCCATTGCCAATTGCCCACATTGCTCGACTGTTCATAATCCAGCAGTTTTTGCGCAAACCAAGCCTCACCCCAGCGCCAGTCAATCAACAGGTCTTTGCATAAAAAACTGGCCACCACCATGCGCACGCGGTTTGACATCCGCCCGGTGTGCAGCAGCTGCCGCATGCCCGCATCCACCAAGGGATAACCCGTCATGCCGTTGCACCAGGCTTCAAAATGCGCTTTGTTGTTTACCCAGCGGATATGATCGTATTCCGGCCTGAAACTGCGGGTGACGGTGTGCGGGAAATGCCACAAAATGTTCATAAAGAATTCACGCCAAACCAGTTCTTTTACAAAGGTTTTGTCAGGATGGTTGATGGCGCGGCCTACCATCTGCCGTACGCTGACCGAGCCAAATCTGAGGTGCGGACTCAGGTTTGAGGTGGCGTCGGGCGCCGGGAAATTCCGGGTTTGGGCATAGCGGTCCATCATCTGAATCGAATCGTCATAATCCGGAACACTGATGGTTGATCGTTCAAATCCGATATCTGCCAGGCTTAAAAAAGGATAATCGTGATTAACTGTATGCTCAAGAAGGTCGCCCGACGGATACGCTTGGGTCATATCGGGTGTAAACCTTTCAAACCATCGCTTGGAATAAGGCGTGTACACCACATAGGGCAAGCCGTCGTCCTTGACAATTTCATCGCGTTCAAAAATCACCTGGTCCTTAAAGGAGTGAAAACCTATGCCTTTGGACGCCAGCAAATGGGCTATTGCCTCGTCCCGCCGGAGTGCGTAGGGTTCGTAGTCGGAGTTGCAGTAAACGTTAGTTATTGAATGATTTTCAATGAGTTGGCCAAATATCTCAAGCGGGTCGCCCATAAATACGGCCAGCCCATGCCTGAGTTGCCGGTTGAGCTTTTCGAGCAAGTCATGGATAAAAGTCACACGGGCGTCCTCGGGTGGCAATTCGCTCAGGATGTTGGGGTCAAAAATAAAGATGGGCAGGACGTTTCCGCTTTGCAGTGCGTGGAAAAGCCCGGCGTTGTCGGCGGTGCGCAAGTCGCGTCGAAACCAAAACACTGTCATGGTACACGTGCGATGGTTCCAAACTTTTCTTCCAGCACCCGTCGGCGGTATTCAAATATTTTCTCCAGTTGCGGCCGCACCAGATGTGGCTCGACAAGCTTGCCGATTGGACCCAAGGGGAGTTTGTAATGAACAATGTCTTCCATCATGACCCCGCCGTCGAGGGGTTCAAGAAAATGCTTGTGATGCCAAAACGCGTATGGACCAAACCGCTGTTCGTCAACAAAATAAGAGCCTTCGACCACGTGGGTAATCTCGGTCACCCATTCCATTTTGATCCCAAAAATCGGTTTTACCGTATAGTGGATGACCTGACCGGGAAACATGCGGCGGTCATCGCCTGACAACGTTTGGAAATCCATTTCGGGTGGCGTGATTACCGAAAGATTTTTAGGAGTAGCGATAAAGTCCCACATGGTGGCATGGTCTACGGGGAAATATTGTTTGCTTGCGAATGTATGCACAGTATTAAAATTTGTTTAACAAAAGTATTTAAAAATTAAACAAAATAAACATAGCAGGGTGCTAATTATTTGCTAATTTTGAAGGGAAACTAAATCATTATCGAATGAAAAAACTAAGCATCTTTTTAGCGTTATTCCTTGTGGGATCGGCGGTAGGACAAGTAAGAACACCTCAGGCGAGTCCTAAGGCCGAGGTAAAACAGACTGTGGGGCTCACCGAGGTTGAAGTTTCCTATTCGCGTCCAAGTTCAAAGGGACGTATTGTATACGGAAATCTGGTTCCGTTTGGTCGGGTTTGGCGTACGGGCGCAAATTTCAACACTACAGTGTCGTTTTCCGACGACGTTACCATTGGCGGCAAATCGCTTAAAAAAGGGAAATATGCACTGTTCTCCATTCCAAAAGCTGATTCATGGGATATCATTTTTTACACAGACACGGAAAATTGGGGTGTGCCTGAGCCTTGGGACGAGGCCAAAGTAGCCCTTAAAACAACTGCCAAGACGGAGATTTTGAGCCGTCCGGTTGAAACGTTCACCATTGGGGTCAACGCGCTCGACAATAATTACGGTCATCTTGAGATCTCGTGGGAGCGCACCTTGGTATCGGTCCGTTTTGACGTTCCGACTGATAAAATCGCAACGGCCAGCATTCAGAAGGTTATGGCCGGCCCGTCTGCAGCCGACTATTTTGCATCGGCCCAGTACTACTTTCAGTCCGGAACCGACATGAAAACGGCGCTGGAGTATGTAAACAAAGCCATCGGCATGAGCAAGGAGGCACCTTTTTGGTACACCCGTCAAAAATCGCTGATCCAAGCCAAACTGGGCGATCGCGCAGGAGCTATCGAGACTGCAAAAGTTTCGCTTGCGGCCGCACAAAAAGCCAACAATCAGGACTACGTGAAAATGAACCAGGACAGCATTGCCGAGTGGAGCAAGAAATAATCTTGGAATTTTTTTAAAAAGCGTCTTTCGAGGCGCTTTTTTTATGCCCTGTCGCGTCTAAAGGTCGTGAGTTGAAGCATGGCCGACAGTACCACTGTCAGTAACGCACCAATAAAATTAAGCCACAGATAGCCCAGCTTTTCGTCGCCTGCCTTGTGAATGTGGATGGCAAAATAATAGATAAAGAAGATGGTAGTCTGGCTGATGACCGCACCCCAAAATATGGCGTTGCGACGGATAAACTTGATATAAAAGCCTACCAGAAAGATCCCGAGCACCGTTCCGTAAAAGATCGATCCTACGATGTTGACCAACTGGATGAGGTTTTCAAACAGCGTTCCAACACAGGCAAACAAAATGGCGATTACGCCCCACATCAGTGTAAAGACCCGCGTGGCGTTGACAAAATGTTTTTCCGACCGTTCGCCTTTTAACTGACGCTTGTAAATGTCGATGGCCGTGGTTGAAGCCAGCGCGTTCAACCCCGATGCCGATGAGGACATGGCAGCCGAAAGAATCACCGCCAGCAGCAAGCCCACCAATCCCTGTGGCAGGTGGTGCAGGATAAAATGGATAAACACATAATCCTTGTCATTGGTTTCGGCCTTTGGCGATGCTTTGGCGATCAGTTGCCTGGCCTGCTCGCGCAAATCCTTTTCCTCGCCGGCCAATGCTATGAGTTTGGTGCGCAATATCGGGTTGTCGTAGTTTTGGTTCAGGTGATTGATGTACAGCAGGTTGAATTCCTTTTTCTCTTCCGACACTTTAGCCAGGCGCTGCTCAAGAGCGTGGTATTCGTCCTTATAGGCTGATTTTTCTACCGCAATCTTGTTGTTTGGATTAAAGCTGAGCGGAACGTCGTTGAATTGAAAAAAGATAAAGACCATAACGCCCGTCAGCAGGATAAAGAATTGCATAGGGACCTTTAAAAAGCCGTTCATGATCAGGCCCATCTGGCTTTCGCGGACAGATTTTCCGGACAGGTAGCGTCCCACCTGCGACTGATCGGTTCCAAAATACGAAAGCGCCAGGAAAAAGCCACCGGTGATGCCGCTCCAAAAGGTGTAGCGCTTTTCCGGATCGACAGAAAAATCAACAATGTTCATCTTTTCATTGGCCCCTGCAATGTGCAAGGCGTTGGAAAAGGTCATGTCGTTGGGCAGATAGTGTAAAATCAAAAAGAATGCGATAAACATTCCCATCATGATAACAAACATCTGCTGTTTTTGCGTCACGTTTACCGCCTTGGTACCGCCTGAAAAGACGTAAATCATCACCAAGATTCCAATGACGATGTTCATCGCCGTAAGGTTCCAGCCCAGAATCGTCGACAGGATAATGGCCGGGGCATAAATCGTCAGGCCGGTGCCCAATCCGCGCTGTACCAAAAACAAAATAGCGGCAAGGGAGCGGGTTTTTACGTCAAACCGCTCTTCCAGATATTCGTAGGCGGTAAAAACCTTGAGCCGGTGGTAGATGGGAATAAACGTCAGGCTGATGACCACCATCGCAATGGGAAGTCCAAAGTAAAACTGCACAAAACCCATCCCGTCTTCATACGCCTGGCCGGGTGTCGACAAAAACGTGATGGCGCTGGCTTGCGTAGCCATCACCGAAAGGCCCACAACATACCAGGGCGTTTCGTTGCCAGCCAGAATGTATTCCTGAACATTTTTGCTTCCGCGACTTTTGAGCACGCCGTACACCACGATAAACAAAAGCGTGGCCGATAGTACGATCCAATCGATTTCCTGCATTATGAAAAGAGTTTCATCAAAATATAGAACACGGCAATGTACAGCGCATTAGCCGCCAACACCCATGTGTAACTCGATTTCCAGTGTTTGATGCGCATCAGTTTTTAAGTGAGATTAAGTTGGCCATCAGTCGGTAGGCGCCGGCCACGCCCTCGGGCAGTTCCCTAAAGAAACTCAGGCCGGTATAAATATACTGTCCTTTTCCGTACTTAGCCACCAGGAGCGCTCCGTTTTTGGAAGGTTCGCCCGCATCTGAGGATGAAAGTAACGGTGTAAAGGCCGCATCCCATTTGTTTGGGTAGTAAAGTCCCTGTTCCTGAACCCATCCCGTAAAGTCAGCCGCAGTGATCCGGTTGGGATGGTTGAGCGCGCGGTGTCCGGGTTCCAAAAGCGTCACGGGTGCGTCTTCCTGTGTTACCCTGTCGCGTGAAACGGTAAGCGGATATGGCGAAAAATCCGGTGTCACCATGTCGAGGGTGTTGTATTGAACGATAAGCGTTTTGCCGGCCCTGACAAAATCGAGCAGCAGTCTTTGCTTGGTAGCCAGTGGCGTCACGGTATTGTACGCCCTGATCCCGGTGATGACAACATCCAGATCAAACAGTGTTTCAGCCGACAGCCGCAAGGGATCAAGGTCAATTACCTCATATCCCATCTGCCGCAAACAAACAGGCACCTGATCGCCTGCGCCCATAATATAGCCAATCTTTTCATTGCCCGTTTTAAGGTCGAGATAAACTGCCTTAGCGCGCGCCGGTTCCAGAATCATCTGCTTGGCAATGTGCGGATAGGCGATGTCAGTGCGCGAATATGGATAGTCGATGCCGTCAACCGTAACCACGCTATGCAATGAAAAATCACCAAAGTTCTTGGCGGCCGAGACCTCAAAATAGGCGGTATGCTCTCCGTTTTTTACGGGGATTTCAAATGAAGTGGATGCGGGCGACACATTCCAACCCTCGGGAACCATTAGCCTGACAAGACCGGAAACATCGGCGCGACCGGCTTTTACAATCACCGCCACTTTATGGGATTTGCGACGGCTGGAAAACAGATAGGTTGGCTGCTGGAATGTTGAGGTTACATCGGGCACAACGTCAAAGGGTTCGTACTTTTCGCCGGTAACCTCGTCGTTATATTTGTGGACAACGGTGCGTTCAAACGGGATCCGCGCGCCGTCAATGGTTAGCCATGCCTTAATTTTATACGGCCTGACCACATCCGGAAGTCCGCGCAAAAGCTGATCGGGAACGTTGTACATTCCGGAAGTGTAAGGATTTACAAGCCAGTAAGGTTGCGTAAAATCGGCATTTTTTGCAATGGTCAGCTCAAATTTTTCACGCAGTGCCGCATTGGCGATAAGATCCTTGCCGATGGGATGCGACGCTTTGCCCGGATGGATTGCCAACTGTTCCAGTTTCATCGGGATTTTGCTTCGGTTGACGGCCTCGAGGGCAATTGTCACCTTTGCGCCCGGCACGGCATCCGGAACATTGGCCACCGCCTCCAGATAAAGACCGGTAGCCGCTGCGATGAGACTGACCACTTCATCCGATTTTACCTTTTTCCAATGATCGTCCTTAAGCGTCTGTATTTTTTTCCAGATTTTGACCAAGTCAGGGACAATGTGTTCGGGTTGCTTAAAATCGTACTTTGCAATGGCAGCCGAAACCATGGCACCAATTTCGGCCCCGCCTTCAACGCGGTTCCAGGAAGTGTCGATACCTTCAAATACATTGGTTTTTTGCGTGGCGGGCAAGCCTTTTAAGAATTCTATGTAATCAACCTCGGCTCCGCGCGTTCCCGTGGCTCCAAATCCCTGTGACTGGTGACAACTGCGGCTCAGCGCGGCCACTTCAGCATTGGAAAGTCCGGTCAGCGGATCAAAATTGTTCACGGGAACCGTCCAGAAATTGGTTTTGTCAGCCTTTTCAAACTTTTCCTGACTGCCGTAAAAGAAATATGACGTGTTAAAGAAAACGCGCTGTGGCTGCCAGGTTCCCACGTGGGACAATTGCTCGGGGTATGCGTCGGTTTTTGCAGCAAGGTCAAAGGCTTCCAGGCTCAACATGGCCGATGCCGTGTGGTGTCCGTGGGTGGTTCCCGGCGTTCGGTGGTCAAAGCGGTTGATGATGACATCAGGCCGGAACTTGCGGATGGTCCAGATCACGTCGGCCAAAACCTCGTCTTTATTCCAGATCCTAAAGGTTTCGTCAGGTGTCTTGGAGTAACCAAAATCATTGGCGCGGGAAAAAAACTGTTCGCCGCCGTCAATTTTTCGGGCTTCAATCAGTTCCTGAGTACGGATGACGCCCAGGCCTTCCCTGAGTTCCTTTCCGATCAGGTTTTGTCCGCCATCACCACGGGTAAGCGACAGATAGGCGGTACGGGCGTTGACCTGGTTGGCGTAATAGGAAATCAAGCGCGTGTTCTCATCGTCGGGATGCGCGGCGAGGTATAAGACCGACCCGAGGAAATTGAGTTTTTCAAGTTTTTTGTAAATCTGGGCAGCGCTGGGCTTGGCGGGCTTTTGCCCCAATACAAACCCGGGAATCAGTAATAAAAAAAGGAACCTTCGCATAAGTGGCAAAAGTTCCAAAGATAGAGATTACATTGCATTTATTCAATCGGTGGCAACAACCATCCGTCCGCGCTTGGTATTGATGTAAGGGTAACGCTTTTTGTAAACGGCGTGAAGTTGGGTGGGGTTGTCATCATCAAAGTCGTCAATCAGGACATTGACTTTGTTATACATTCCGTAACCGCGGTAGCCTGAAGGGATTTCCTTTGCCGTTGTCCAGTTTCCGGAATTGTCCTTAAAGTGGTACTGATCTTTTTTCTGGTCGTAATAGGCCTCGAGGTTGGGGTAGTAGTAATAGCGGTATTCGCAATTGGTCTTGGGATCAGTCATCAGGATCACGTCACCTTTATCTACCTGGGCCGATCCACTAAAGGCAATCGCCCACACAATCAATACAATCAGGTTTTTCATGACTAAGTTTTTTTGCCTAAGCATTAACGGTTCAAAGGTAAATATAAAAATCGACAAAACGCACAAAAAAATCGATGAAATGCACTTTATTGTAGTATTTTGTAGGAAAAATAATTTAATTCCGCAAAGGTACGACCTGTTTTGACATATCCGCAAAAAAAAAGCTGCCCAAAAGGACAGCCATTCATTATAGAGCGTTAGAGTTAGTTGAGAGCCAACGGATTAGACTTTTTTGGAGCCATTCGCCGGGAGGAGTATCTTTTTGGATATTGTTTTTGATGATCCTTTAGCAATGTATACGGTTGATTGCCGTTATAGTCGGCCAGTTCAACACGGGTTCCGTTGTAAATGGAATATCCTCGATAACCCGACGGAATTTCGCGTGCTTTTACCCATTGACCGTTTACCTGATAAATGTAAAGATTTTCACGGGCATCAAAGTACGCATCCAGATTGGGTAAAAAATAAAACCTTGCCGGAGCCGGGATCAGCCGGACGGTTTCTTCTTCGCCGTGAAGCGATTTCAACTCATTGGTATTACTCATTGGTTGAGCCTGCAACAAAGCGGCCATTACTGTCAGTGTGATTGTGTATATAGCTTTCATGACTTTAGTGTTTGATAACAATACAAAGTAACGGCGGTAAAGGCACAGGCTTCTTATAGATATCACCACATTTTTTATAGGATTTTGCCCGGAAAACCCCCATTTGACGGGAGTTTTATATTTAAACAGGTTGTCGTTATACAATCATTAGGGCAAAAAAAAAGAGGCTTTCGCCCCTTTGTTTTAATTACAGTAAAAGTATGAGCAGCAAGATAATGATGATGATGGCGCCAACCGACAAATACACACCGTTGTTGGTGGTGCGCAGTTCCGATCGGATTTCCTTAACTTCCTTTCGGAGTTCTTTGCGTTCGGCCCGGGTCATCGAACTTTTATCCATGGCCTTGATTTCGTCCAGGCGGGCCAACAAGACATTGGCGCGCGCCTCAGCTTTTTTGTGGTCGTTTGGAACTTCGATTGGAGTTGCACCCTTCGCTGCCTGAGCCGTTGGTGCTACCGACAAGGTCAAGGCGGTAAGCAAATAGAATACTATGCGTTTCATGTGAGATGGTTTTAGTTGGCTTAAAGTTCCTTAATCCACCGCAACTGTCGCTTACACGATTTTTTGATAATGTTATAAATTACTGATAATCCACCGTGCGCGGTTTGCCCATCTCGAAATCCTGGAAGCCAAAGTCCTGGGTGTTAAAGGCATTGGTCCGTATCAGGTTGTCACCGGTGCCGGGAACCGTTGGGTAGTAGGCAAATGACAACTGAAACTGATTGAACACCAAATAATCATTACTGATGATCACGCCGACGCCCAATTGTGAAAACAGCCTGCTTTTAAATACTGATCGGGTTTCGGTTCCCAGCAATCCGGCCGAATACGCCATGTACGGATTGATTCGGAATCCCGCCAGATTCCACGGAGAATATCCCTGGAGTTGAAGCGTCAGCACGGCTTTTTGCGTCCCGTAAAACTCGCGGGCATTGAATCCCGGTATACCGTTCTGATCGTTGATGTTGACAAAATCATCCTTTGCATTGTCCCGGTCCTGACCCCAAACCCATCGGCCTTTGACAAATTGCCTGAACTTCCAGTCGCCAAATTCCAATAGGTTTGTAAAGTAGTTAGCCTGAAAGGTAAACGCCGTACGCCTGGGATTTTGGTTGCGGTAAAACGTTCCCAGTTCGACATTGCCGCTCAAATAGCCAAAAGGAAAGAACTTTCCAGCCGACGCGCGTCCACCCAGATAAGTGCCCCACTGCCGGTTTTTGTACTGCCGACCAACCGTAAGGGTAAAAACGCGCCCAATGGGAACGTCCTCGGTAATGCCGTAATTAAAGATATACTTGTCCTGAAAAAACTGACGCGAGGAAAGCCCGATACTTGCCAGGTAAAAATTCTCATCGCGGTAAAATCCATCCGGATCGTAAAGGGCATCGGGCATTTCAGTGTAGTTCACGTTTAAAAAACGCAGCGCGCCAATCAGGTTAGTGGTCCGGTCGGCCTCGCTATCACCTTTAAAGATCTGGTGCGAATAACCACCCCAAAAATCGTGATTGTTGTATTTAAAGTTGTGGGTGGTATAGCTTTGCGACTGATTTTGGATCGAATCAGTCCAGAAGCGCCGCCCGATATTCACCCCGCCAGCCCATCGGGTAAAGGGCGAAAAGAAGGTGCGTTCCAGATTGACGTATTTTTCGTAGTGATGGTTCACTTCATATTCGTAGTACAACGTCGACCGGATATAAGTATTGAGGATGTTGGGTACGGTATAGCGGGCCATGTAGCCATCGTCGCCGGTGTCAAAGCGCTTGCGGTAGGCATTTTCAGCCTGATGGCCAAGCCCAAAAAAATTGCGTTCAATTACCCGGACATAGGCGCCGGCCGATGAGAATGTTGCATCGGGCACCAAGCTCCACGCATCAATCACCTTGATCATGACGTCTACCGAATCTTTTCCTGCCGCAACCGGTTTAATGCTCACGCTGCGGACAAAACGCTGGGCGCGCACCAAACGTTCAGATTCAACCACGAGCAGCGAGTCGAGCGGCCGGTTTTTCTTGATCAGCAAAAAATTGCGGATGGCAAAATGCTTGGACTTGACGTGAAGATTGTTTCCGGCGCGTTCCAACCATCGCTTGGGTTTGCGGTCGTCTTTATCAGAGTAACCAAACGGATCGTAGGTTTCAATGTTGATGTTTCGCAGAATTTTGCCGTGAAAGGACGCAAAATCCTGGGTTTTGATAACCTCTTTCTTTTTTTTGAGCGATTTTTTGGTCTGTACCGGCTTGAAAATGAACTTGTGCAACGTTTGTACAAACTTTCCTTTCTTTTTGGCGTATTGTTCAATTCCTCGGTAGATGCGCGCCGAATCCTTTTGGACGGGCTGTTGTGCCGATGCGAGCGCAAACCAAAATAGCATCAAGATCAAGCAGGGAGCATGGGAGCGCATCGGCCTCAGTCCTTGAAGTAATTGTTAATAAAATCGATGCGTTGCTGATCGGCTTTGCCCTTGGCGGGCGGCAGGCTAACGATTTCGATTTCGCTGTCCTTGATGGCTTCAAGCTGTCGGATGAGAGCGCTTTGTGCCGACTGCTTGCCAAAAATGGAGATTCGGTCATAGGATTTGACCAGGTCAAAGATCTTCCTGATGAACTCGCGGTTGCGCCGATGACGTGTAAGGGGTTTGACTTGCGCTTCAGCGGTTTCCATATCTGAAGCGCGGATAATGGTAATGAGATTCTCATCGTCCTTTTGCTCCAGCAAAAAAGCGATCGAATAGTCCAGGTAAACCCCAATTTTCGTCTTGGTCAATTCCATAAACAGGATTAAAGACTAAACGTATAGTTCTGACGCTTGAGCCGTAACATTTTGGCGCCGCGCATTTTCTTGAAAAATCCGGTTTTCTCCATGCATAGTCTCGCCAAAAGATAACTCAAAGTTGACTCGGCTCCCTGATTCAGGTTCACGTTGTCTTCTTCCAGCCCGTCGTGGCATCCGCCCGTGCACGGATTGTACATCATAAGTCCCAGGCGGTTACGGCCCAAAAACCATTCAAAGGCGCGTTCCATCTTTACCCGGTATTTTTCATCCTTAAATATAGTGTAAAAATTCTCAAGGGCAAACAGCGTGTAGGCTACGTCAATCGGCTGTTCGCCAAAACGGTTCCGGTCGCCGCCTCTTACATACCAATGCCTGTTGGAAATGACCTCGATTTCGTTGTCGATCGTAAAGATTTCGCTGAGCAAAAAGTTAAAGCTGCCCAGGGCAATTTCGCGGTAGGTTTCCTCACCAGTTTCCTTGTAAGCGTATAAAAGTGATTCGGGGAGCACACTGTTGGCATAGGTAAGATAGCTTTCAAACCACTGCCAGTTGTCGGTGGTTTCATGCAGGTACATCTGACACATCCTGTCGGCCAGTTTGTGGATCAGTTTGCGAACGGCTGCCGAATCATGCGTGCAGTTGTAATAGTAAAGTCCCTTGATTGCAAAAGCCATGGCTCGGGTAGAATACCACTGCTCTATATGCGGAAGCGCGTTTTCAAAACTGGTTTGGGCCAATTCGAGCACATCATTGGGTAAATCATTGGCCATTGATATCACATAACCCAGCGCCCAAACGGCTCGCCCGTTGGAATCCTCAAGGTTGCACTCGCGGTTTTGAGACGTAAAGTTTTCCCGGACGTCAACATAGTTCAGGAAATTTCCGTCCGGCAGTTGGCAAAAGCGTACAAAGTCCAGATACTTCCTGATCAGCACCAAATCTTCGTGCTGACCGGTTATCTCGTAATACTGACAGAGGGCGATTAGGGCACGCGCATTGTCATCCAGCGTATAACCACTGTCGCGATCGGGCCGGTTGATTTTGCAAAACTGCAGCATGCCAAAGTTGGTGGTCATCGCCCGTACATGTGAAAGTGAAATTTCGGGCAACCTGTATTGCAGTGAAAACGCCGGAAGGAACCGCTCAAAAAGCTTGATGTGGGCCAAAGCCACGTTCTCCCAGGAGGTTTTTGCAATTTTATGGAGCGCGTTAAGCCTGATGGTCTCGCAAAGTCCGACGTCAAAAACCAATCGGTTGATGGCCTGAGCCAGTCCTTTTGAATCCTGAAAGTCCACGATCAGTCCTGAATCTCCGCTCAGGAATTCCACAGCCGGAGGAATAGGTGTCGATATAATGGCACATCCGCAACTGGCCGCGTAGGCAAAGGTCCCGCTCACGGCCTGGTTTGGATCTTTTGACGTGAAAAGATAAACATCGGTCAACTGCAAGTAGTCGAGCAAATCATTGAGCGGCAGGTATTGGTTAATGAATTTCACATGCTGGCTAAGCCCAAGGGTCTCAACTTTTTGCTGTAGGAATTCGCGGTAGGTTTCGCCTTCGCGCGCCACCACGCCGGGATGTGTCCGCCCAATGATCAGGAAAAGAGCATTAGGTGCCTTTCGGATGACATCAGGCAAGGCGTCCAGTGTGGTCTCGATGCTTTTCCCGTCGCTGAGCAATCCAAAGGTCGACATGACAAATCTGCCCTGAAAGCCGTATCTGGCCTTTAGAGAATCCCTGTCGGAATTGGCGGTAAGATGGGTTCCGTGCGGAATGACCGCCAGTTTTTCGGGCGCAATGCCGTATTGCAAACTGAGAATGTCACAAGCGTTTTGCGTCATGACCATTATGGCGCTTGAATGTGCGGCAATTTCCCTGACGTTATTCTTAAAATCCTGCGGTGTGTTGGGCAGGACAGTGTGGAACACGGTTACAACCGGACTCGACAGTTTTTTGATCAGTTTTGTAAACTCTTGGGGGCACTTGGCAAAAAGTCCAAACTCGTGTTGGATGACGACCATTGCAATGGACTTGTCCTGATTGATGGCATCGGCCAACCTGCCAAAACTCGCGCAATCATCGGTGTTGAGCACAAATTTAACCTGCTCGGGATAGGTGAATTGCTCGCGGTCATTTTCCAGCGCGCAGATCCGCAGATCAAATGAATCGTCAAATCGGGCCCCGATGGCGCGGATCAAATCGTCAGAGTACGTCGCAATCCCGCATTCACGCGGAGGATAGGAGGTAATGAACAAAATTTCCTTACGCTGTCTGGCGTTGGCAAATGCTTCGGAAATAAGGGATTTGGGCAATGGGCGAGGGGATGTACGATTTTTCATTGCGCGAGAGGTTTGTCTAGTAAAGTTCTGAAATTCATCGATATAAATTCCCGGATCGAATTATAAAATAGAGTGAAACTGCTTTATTTTTTATCCTTTTGGGCGTCACTCTGAGCCTGTTTTTTTGCTTTTTCAGCCTCTTTCTTTTTGCGTTCGGCCTCGCGCTCTTTTTTCTTGAAATAGCCCCGCAGCAGGAAATTGTGTTTGGCGGCCTCCATGTTTTGCTCCAAGCCTTTCGAACTTTTCTTGAGGTTGACGATCGTCTGGTCAATGTTTTCGGCAATTTCGTCGTCGTTGATCAAGCGACCCAGAGTTCCGTTGCCATTGTTGACTTTGTAAAGAATCTCTGCAATTTCCTCGGTGGCCACCGCGGCATTGTCGGCCGTAACCTGAAGACTGGCCATGATGGCGTCGGTTTCAATGGGTTCGGTTGACTCCAGTACGGCTCCATCGGGCGCTGATTTGGCGGTGGCCGATCCGTTTGAGATAGTCACCAGGCGGTCGCCGATAAGACCTTCTGACCCGATCATCGCGTTCGAATCCGTCTTGATAAACGGCTGAACTTCCTTGCGGATCACCATCACCACCTGCACCACGGTATCGTTGACAATGTGAACCCGGTCGACCGTACCCACGTTGATTCCTGAAAATCGCACGGCATTGCCCACCTGCAGGCCACTGACGTTGTTGAATCTGGATTTTAGCGTGTAAACAGGGTCAAAGAGGTTTTTTTGGCTTCCGATGATAAAAATAGCCAGGACAAAAAGGAACAGGCCAATGCCCACAAAAAGGCCAAGGCGTATCTTGAATTTGCTCGAACGTGTATTCATGGTCTAGTGTTTTGTGTTAAAAAATGCGCTGATAAATTCGTCATTGTCGTTTTCAAAGGCTTCCAGCGACCCTTCTTTGTATACTTCGCCGTCTTTGAGCATCACAAAGCGGTCGGCCACAGTGCGCGCACATTCAATGTCGTGCGTGATGACGATTGATGCTGATTTGAACTTGCGCTGTATGTCATTGATCAGCTTGCTTATTTCATTGGATGTAATGGGATCCAGGCCGGTGGTGGGCTCGTCATACAGGATGATTTCCGGATCGACGATAATGGTGCGCGCCAGGCTGACGCGTTTTCGCATCCCCCCTGAAAGTTCCGACGGCATTTTGTCGATCGATTCCGGCAAGCCGACATTTTCAAGCGCCTCCATCACTTTTTGGTCAATTTCACTGCGGCTGATTCCCTTTTTGAGCCTTTTTAGCATAAACTCAAGGTTTTCGCGAACGGTCATCGAATCGTATAGCGCACCGCTCTGGAACAAAAAACCTATCCGCTTGCGCACCTCGGCAAGATCGTCGCCTTTCTTTTGGGTGATGTCTTCGCCAAAAACCTTGATGCTGCCGCTGTCGGGATCAAGCAGCCGTACGATGCATTTGATCAGCACTGATTTTCCCGTTCCGGATTTGCCCAGCACCACAAGGTTCTCCTGCGCCCGCAGTGAAAGGTTTACGTCGCGCAGTACGCGTTGGTCACCAAAACTCTTGGCCAATCCGCTAATGTCGATGACTGTTTCCTTTTTCATTTGTTAATCAGGTCGGTTATTTGTACGGCAATCAAATCAACTACGATGACCAGCAATGAAGCCAGTACCACCGCCGAGTTGGCTGCAATCCCAACGCTCTCGGTGCCACGACCGGCGTGGTATCCCTTGTAACAACCCACCAGGCTGATCACCAAACCAAAAAAGAAGGTTTTGATCACCGCCGGGAAAAGGTCCATAAAGTCCAGGCTGGCAAAAGCACGGTTCATAAACAATACAAAATTCATATCGCCTTTAAGGTTGGCGCCTGCCCAACTGCCCAGAAAACCCAGGGCGTCGGCGTAAAGCGTCAACAGCGGAATCATAAACATGGCGGCCACCACCCGCGGGACGACCAGGAATTTTATGGGATTGATAGACGATACTTCGAGCGCGTCGATTTGTTCGGTTACCCGCATCGAGCCCAGTTCGGCACCCATGCTCGACCCGATTTTTCCGGCGCAGATTAGAGCGGTGATTACCGGCCCCATTTCCCGTACGATTGATACGGCCACCATGCCGGGCAGCATGCTCTCGGCACCAAAGTCAACCAGGACGGGTCGCGATTGAATGGTGAGGACCAGCCCGATGATGACGCCCGTAATTGAAATCAGCGCCAGCGATTTGTTGCCGATGTGAAAGCATTGCTTTAAAAATTCACGGAACTCGAATCCGCCGGAAAACATATGCCGGAAAACGCGTCCGACAAACAAAGTCGCATCGGCCAGGTTTAGCAGAAAATCGCGAATTTTATCGTTAAGGCCTGGTTTTTCCAAGGTTTGGTCAGTTTTCATCTTTATTCGGATTCTTTTCGGGTTGGGTGTGGGTGGTGGTGTATCGGATTAACTCGGCCGGCGCGTCGTTCCCGTAATAGGGGAGTTTGATTTTGCGCCATTCAAATGTTTTGGGCAAGTCGTCGCCCATGAGATAGCCCCAGGCGCTCAGTTCCGGGATTCGGTCAAAAACAACCTTGGTGATAGCAATGTAGGGGATGGCCAAAAACATTCCCGCAACGCCGCCAAGCGCCCCGCCTATGATGATTCCGGTAATGGATACCATGGCGTTGATCTCGACTTTTGAACTGACGATCATCGGGACCAAAAGATTGTTGTCGATAAACTGGACAACGATGTTTACTACGGTGATCCAAAGGATGAGGTCAACATCGGCCGATCCGGTAAGCGTGGCCGCCATGCTGAGCACCGCCGCCGACAAAATCCCCACGTATGGGATCAGGTTGAGCAGTCCGGTGATGACGCCCAACAAAATGGCGTAATCCAGCCCGATGATCATATACCCGGTAGTCGTAAGCACCGATACGGTGAGCATCTGAATCATCAGCCCGCTGATATAACTCCTGATGGAAACGCGCACCTGGTGCAGTACATCGCGCAAAACGCCGTGGTGCGTAGGTTTAAATACCTTGCACAAAAATTTTTTAAAATGGTTTTTATAGAGGATAAAGAGAAAGATGTAAATAGGAACCAGCACAAAATTCATCAGGGCGTCGGTAATCGATAATAGGGTACTGCCTACCAGCGAGCTTCCGCCGCCGGAGGTAGCTTCTTCCAGCAATTGGTCTTGTTCGGTTTTGTTAAGGTCGACGGTCCGCCAAATGTAATTTTGGAGATGGGTGATGTGCATGTTGACGTTGCTCTTGATTTTTTGCCAATCGCTGACCATGTCGCTTACTTGCCAGGAAATAAAAAAAATGATGCCCGCCAACACCAGTATGGCCAACAGCACTGATAGGAGGATTGATACTACCCGTGGAATCCGCATGCGCCGGTTCATGAATCCCGCAATTGGATCAAGCAGGATGGCAAACAATAGCGCAAACATAGGCGGCATCAGGACACCTTGACCCAACCAGATGACTCCAAACAGGATGACCAGGCTAAGAAGCACAAACGCAAATTTGGCGTAAAACGGTTGCTGGGTAATTTTTGTCATGTCCTTTGTTTTGTTCGCAGGGGTGCGATAACTTTAAACAAAGGTGCTCCAATCCAAAAAAAGGCTTCTTACACGTAAAAAATAAAAAGTTGCAGGATTTGCATTAAAAAGTTAGCCTCAGTCCATAAACTCACGGCTGTCGGCTTCCGGACGCCTCACGATGGTGACGCCTTTTTGCAACAACAGATTGTTGGGGTAAGAGATGATTTCGCCTTCAGGAGTCCGCAAAAGTGTGTGAAAGGAGCGGATGTCCTCAATCTCGGCCTCGATGGGAAAGTCCTTGTCGTGGATACGGATGACATCGCCAATCTTGAAAGGAAAGGAAAACAATAAAATGATTCCCGATGTGACGTTGCTCAAAATAGACCATTGGGCAAAAAGCGCCACACCAATTACCGTGATTACCGCCGACAAGGTCGTAAACAGATTTTTGGGTTCGACGCCCCAAATCACAAAAATCCCAATGGCGGTAAGCGCTGAGTAAAACACGCTGAAATATTTGATGGCCAGGTTCATCCGGTTTTCAGCCAGTCCGATATTACGCGCATAACGCTTGATAAACAGCACCGTGACATAACGGATCAGCACGATAAACAGGATCAGTATTCCGGTAGCGATGATTTCAGCAAAGTATCGTTGAAAGTAGATCATAAGCTATTAAGGTAATCAAAAACTTTGGCCATTGGCAATCCCATGACGTTGGTGTAGGAGCCTTCAATCCGGGAAACTGCGACATATCCAATCCATTCCTGAACACCGTAGGCGCCGGCCTTGTCAAAAGGTTGGTAGGCTTCAATGTAGTAGTGGATGGCCTCATCGGGCAACTCCTTAAAAGTCACTTTGGTCGTGTCATTGATGATGTCGGTTCTGTCATTGGTCCTGAAACAAACCGATGTCACCACCTCGTGCGTGCTTCCCGATAATGATTTGAGGATATCAAACGCATCGGCTGCGTCCTTTGGCTTGCCCACGGCCTGACCGCGGTGCCACACCAGGGTATCGCTTGTAATCAGGAGCTCATCGGGCGCAAGGTGGTCAAAGGCATTGGCTTTTAGCTGCGCCAGATAATCGGTGATCTGGGTGTGCTTGAGATGCGGCGAAAACACCTCGTCTACCTCGCGAAGCCGGATCTCAAAATCCAGTCCCAAATCCCGGAAAAACTGCTGTCGGCGCGGCGACCCCGATGCCAAAACGATGTGATACCGGCCAAGTTTGTCCTTAAGCATATTTGATGTTTAGCGTCACCACTAAAATAGACAACACGCCAAAGAAAATGATGAGTTTTAACACTTGCTGTAAATGGCGGAATTCCTTTTTTTGTTGCGCCGTCCATATTTTGACAAAGAAATACACCAGCGGCGCCACCACAAAAATCAAGGCATACAAGCTGGCGATGTAAAGTTCGTTGTCCATGTAATTGGTTTTGACGTAGTACAAAAGTCCGGCTATCGGCAGTATGGTAAAAAAGAAAACCAGCCGTGCCGTGCGGTCGACGCCAAGCGCTATCGGAAGGGTGTTCATGCCTTGGTTGTAATCGCCGTTGACGTCTTCAAGATCTTTGATGATTTCGCGAATCAGGTTAATTACACAGGCAAAAATGGCGTAATCCAGCAATACGGAAAAGTAAAGTTGCATGGCCTGTTGGTTTTGTCCGTTAACCATTGGCAACAAATCAAAAATCCCAACGATCACCACGCTCAAACCCAATAGTAAAGCCACCAGGATGTTGCCTATCAGCAAGGTCTGCTTAAAATTCGTGGCGTAAAGGTACAGCGTGGCCGATACGGTAACGAACAGCAGCGCAAAACCCGGACGCTCGATAAGGTTGGACAGGTAAAACCCAATCCCAACGCCGATAACGTTAAACGCCATATAGGCATTGTAGGCTGTCCCCTCGGTAATTTTCCCGATCACCAACGCGCGGTTGGGCCGATTGTATGCATCAGTTTCGCGGTCGTGCAAATCGTTGATAAGATAACCTCCGGCTGCCAGGCAAACGGTTGCCAGCACCAGTAGCGCATATTGAAAATCAGTCAGCGCCAAAGGGATGCCCTGCAAATCCATAAAGCCGTAGCGCATCAGCAATTGCATGAGCGCAATCAGCAAAAGATTCTGAATCCGTATAAGTTTTAAAAAATGCATATCAGTCACATTTAGCATTAAAAGAATCCATCCATTTTCCCTGAACCTTGAGCACTTGTTCAATCACGTCGCGAGCAGCGCCATGGCCGCCATTGCGATGCGACACATAGGTGCAGACAGCCTTGATTTCAGGGGCGGCATCCTGCGGGCAGGCAGCGAGTCCGGCCAGCTGCATGGCAGGAAAATCCGGGATGTCGTCACCCATATACAAAACCGACGAGGCCTCTAGCCCGTATCGCTCCAGCAAATTCCTGAATGATTCCAATTTGTCCGGGACGCCCAGTTCGATATCGGTGACGCCCAGACTTTCAAGCCTTTTGCGAACGCCCTCATTGCTGCCGCCGGAAATAACCGCCACGCGAAAGCCTTGTTGCACCGCCTCCCGGATGGCATAGCCGTCGCGGATGTTCATCGTGCGCAAAACCTCGCCCGTTGTGGTGATTAGCACCGAACTGTCGGTCAGCACGCCGTCGACATCGAGGACAAAGGCGCGTATGCCGTTCATGATTTCTTTATAGCTTTTGCTCATGCTGAATGGATTGCGTAATGATTTGGTATAAAAGTGCGTACGGACTGTCTTTTAGGTATTCCAGGTGCGCCGCTACGGTTCCCTGATCGCGGCGGATGGCCGGACCGGTTTGCGCCAACCGCGGGTCTAGCGTCTGCACCTTGGCGGCCGTTTCCATAATCAACGGTTTTAAGACATCAAACGGGATTTGCTTTTGCGCCGCAATCTCCTTGGCGGCCACGTATAGGTGATTGACAAAGTTGCTCACAAATACCGCCGCCACGTGAAGGGTTTTGCGTCGGTCGGAATCCATTTCATAGATGTGGGAGGAAACCGTTGCCGCCAGCTTTTTAAGCAAATCGATGTCACCGGAATCGGCTTCCAGGCAAAATGGTATCTGTGAATAATCGACCAGTCTGGTTTTGGAAAAGGTCTGGAGCGGATAAAATACCCCGCTGCGGTTGGCACCGCGAATTTCGTCGATGCTTTTGGTGCCCGATGTGTGAACGACCAACCGATTGGCGAATGGCAGGGCGGCACTCAGGCCGGCAATCGCATCATCCAGGACGCTGATGATGTATACATCGGCCATCGGAAGCTCCTCTAGCGATGAGGTGATCTTATCGGCCGCCAGCAGATGCGACAAATCTTGCGGGTGTCTGGCCCAAACCTTGAGCAGATCAACGCCGCTGGCCCGTCCGAAAGCGCGGATAAAGTGTTGCGCAACATTGCCCGATCCCAGTATGACTACCCGTATCATGGCGCAAAAGTAGGCAAAATTTAAGGATTGCCGCCGGTTAGCGCTTGAGTGAAAAGTGTCCGCGAATTTCACCGATTCCCGGAGCCGTCATGGCAAACCAGTAATCGTCGGCGGGAAGTTGGCGTCCGGCAAGGGTACCGTTCCAGGATTTGTCACCCGTAATTTCATACACCAGTTTGCCGTAGCGGTCGTAAATCCGGATGACGGTGCCTTGGGGAGCATCAGCCAGGAACCAGGTGTCATTGTATCCATCGCCGTTTGGCGTAAAGAATTTGGGAAACGCAAATTGTGGTGTCTGTACGCAATCCGTTAGGACAATGAGTTCAAACTGCGTCACCTCATAACATCCGGACAGCGGATTTTCAATCCGTGCGTAAATCGTCTGCGAATCACCAGTCTGATAGCTCATACCGATGGCGTCTGTGGCCGTATGCGCGTCATTCAGGCTGATGTAGTAGGAAACTTCATAGGGACGACCGCCCAGAATTTCCTGGGTAGTCAGCGTGAAATCAAACGCGGCAATGCCATCCCGGGCACATTCGCTGTAATCCTGCGGCTGATTGAATTCAGGAATCTCATAGGCCGAAATCGTAAATCCGGTCACGTCATAACAGCCGGTGAGCCTGTTTGAAACCCGTCCAAAAAGTCCGGTATTTCCTATGGCTAGCTGAATGGCAGCGGGAAGGGCGTTCAAATCGGCATGGGCATCGGCCAGCGAGATATAGTAGCTGACGCGCATCAGGGCGGGGTCTTGCGGGCCCAAAAGCGCATCGTCGTATTTGGACAATTCGTGCAGTTCAGTCCCGGCCACACAAAGGGTCTGATGGGCAACAGGGTGCGCCACTGGAGCCGACGCTATCGTCAATCCCTTGCTGCGTCCCAACGTAAAAAGTGAATTGCCCGCGGTAACGGTAACCGTGTAGTTTCCGGGTTGCGAGTAGGTGTGGGTTGGGTTCAGTTCGGCTGATGTCGTGCCGTCGCCAAAGTCCCAGAAAGCGGTTTGGATGTCATAGCCCGAGTAAAGGGAGAATTGCGTGGCATTGCCAAAGCAAGTGTCCGCTATCCCAATACGCGTGTTAAAAAGTGACTGATTGAACGCCGGAAGACCCATCATGCAAATCCGTCCGCCCAGTGAAACCGCATTAAGTTGAACACTGCTGCCACTGCCCGTGTTGTCTGGGTTATCAATAACGCTGAGCGCACTGGTTTCGGGCATGGCCACGTAGATTTTTCCGTCGGGGCCCATCTGCAACGCACCTACAACGGTTGGCGGCGTCACCAAAGTTTCCTGTGTCGGTTCAATCTGAGCCGCGCTCAAATGGTAGCGCAAAATCTTTTTAGGGTACACCGAACTCAGATACAGCCAGTTTCCGTTGGGCGAAAATTCAACGCCGTAGGGCTCCAATCCGCCCGAAGTGATCGTGCGCGGGTTTGAAACGGCACCGGTTGCGGCATCAAAATCAAACAGTTGCGCCTTGTTCATATAGGTATGGCACACAGCCAGCTTGGTTCCGTCGGGCGACACTTTCATGTAACCGATGGCGTTGGCGTGATCAGTGTCTTCTATCACGTTGATCCCCGTGAAACTCGTGGTTGGGTTAGGGGAGATGCCTTGGCTGGTAAGCCGATGTGCCAAAAACCCATTGCTGCCCAAAAGATGGCTGATGATCCAATAGTCAACGCCGTTCTGGTGATGGACTACGGTAATTTTCTCGCAGGTAGAGGCCGACAGCAGCGCGTTTTTTTCTACTACTGCTCCCTGCCCGCCGGCTGCCGCCATATCAACAATCGAATAGCGCAAACCGCCGTTGGTCTCGAAAGAATTGGTCGTAAAAATGTAATAAGTTGATGCCGATCCCGGCTTTGGGACCACCACTGCGGCCTGTGAGCTGGACGGGTCGCCAAAAAGCCCGGAGCCATTTTGCATCAGCACATGGTTGGCGTTCCACACTTTTACACCATTGGTATAAAACAGCAGGTTGCCCTGGGGATCTGATATGCCGGAAGAACCTTCGAGGGTGTTGAGCTGCCCGTTGGTGGCGGCTACTGGTGTCCCGGAATTAAAATTCAGTCCGGCCTTGTTGCCAAAGTACCAAACGTTGCCTTCGCCCTGTGCCAGGACGGGTGCTAGCCTGATGAGTAAAAAAAGCAGGAGGCACTGCTTGAGATTTGGGTAGTTTTTGTTCAATTGGCTGTAGGTTAGGTCCAACGTCAAAATCACGGCTAAAGTAGATAACCCTTAAAGCGCTACCGCATTTAATCGATAAGCGGCCGATATTTCAGATAAAATGCGGTTTTGTTAAAGCTATTTTGGATGCCGTAAAGTAAAACTGACAGGTTAAGCGCCTGACGGGTATGGCTTAACCGTCAGGCCAAACGATGATCAACAATTCAAAACCGGGCTTTTTAACTAGATTTTAACCCAGCCTTAATGCTTATTTTTCGCTACTTTTGCCTGACTTAATAAATTTCTCATGCGCAAGCTGCTTGCCTTTTTTTTCTCCACCCGTTTAATGGCCTTTTTGTTTATTGCGTTTGCCACGGCCATGGCTATCGGGACTTTTATTGAAAACGATTACAACACCGATACGGCGCGAATCCTGATTTACAACGCCTGGTGGTTTGAGCTGATCATGCTGTTGTTTATGATCAACTTTTTGGGCAACATCCCGCGTTATCAGTTGTACAAACGAGAAAAATGGGCCACGCTGATGCTTCACCTTTCCTTTATTTTGATCCTGTTGGGTGCGTTTATCACGCGTTACATCAGTTTTGAAGGCGTCATGCCCATCCGCGAGGGCGAGGCCGAGAGCCGGTTTTATTCCGACAGGGTTTTTTTGACCGCATGGGTTGATGGCGACCACAACGGGGAACTCAAGCGCCGCACGTTTGAAAGGCCGCTGCTCTTGTCGCCGGTAACGGATAATTCCTTTGCGCTCAAAGGCAAATTCAGCGATACGCCTTTCCGTATCGAATACGTGAAATATGTGATGAACGCCCAGGAGTCGATCAAACCATCGGCTACGGGGAAATTGTATTTCAAACTGGTTGAATCAGGCGAGGGGCAACGACACGAACACTATCTGGAAGAAGGAACCGTGGCCAACATCCACAACGTACTTTTTGCTTTTAACAAACCCACGCCGGGCGCCATCAACATCAACACCAATGGCGATGGTTATACGATCAGCACCCCGTTTGAAGGCCAGTACATGCGCATGGCCGACCAACAACAGGGCGCGGTAGCCAAGGATGTCGTCCAGCCGCTGATGTTGCGGTCGCTTTACACCTTGAGCGGCGCGCAGTTTGTCTTCCCTGAACCGGCCGTAAAAGGCGTCAAGGGATATGTGTCGAACAATGACTTCAAGGACAAGGAAACCGACGATCTTTTGGTAGTTCGCGTAGTTACCGATGCCGGATCAAAAGAAGTCTTCCTGAAAGGTTCAAAAGGCATGGTGTCGGAACCGCAGGCCGTAAAACTGGGCAACCTTGATTTTACGCTGTTTTTTGGCAGCAAGGTTCACGAACTTCCGTTTAGCCTGCGCCTGGATGATTTTATCGCCACCAAGTATCCAGGAACCGAGAAAAGCTACGCCTCTTATGAAAGTCGCGTCACCGTTATGGAAAATGGCAAACAAACGCCCGAACGCATTTACATGAACCACATACTGGACCATCGCGGGTACAGGTTTTTCCAGTCGTCGTTCCACCCGGACGAAAAGGGAACGGTACTATCGGTCAACCACGATTTTTGGGGAACCAATATCACCTATATCGGCTATTACTTTTTATATTTTGGATTGATGGCCATCATGTTTACCAAACACTCGCGCTTTGGCGATCTTAAGCGCAAACTGGAAGCCGTGAAAAAGAAAAAGGCGAAAATGCTGGCCGCGCTGTTGTTGCTGTTCTCGATTCCGTCGATGGCCCAAACCGGTCACGAAGGGCACAACCACGCAAATGACCAACACGCCAAGCATCAACACGTAGTGCCGCTGGCCCGGATTGATTCGTTTATCCAAAAGACCGCCATTGCACCGCATCACGCCGAAAGGTTTGGCCGCCTAGTCATTCAGGATCAGGGTGGGCGGATGAAGCCTGTCAATACTTTTTCATCAGAACTCCTCCGAAAAGTAAGCAAGAGCGATACGTATAAAGGTCTGAATTCGGACCAGGTGTTTTTGTCGATGACACAATACCGCGACGCCTGGTTTGAGGTGCCGCTGGTGTTCCTGAAGCGCGGAAACGACAGCATCCGCAAAATCATCGGCATTGGCAAAGATGACAAGTACGCGCCTTTTATCTCGTTTTTTGACGAGGTGGGCAACTACAAACTCTCGCCATATCTGGACGAAGCATACAAGGCTGCCGTTCCCAATCAGTTCCAGAAAGATTTTATCGAGGTCGACAAACGCGTCAACCTGCTTAACTCAGCCTTGTCGGGCAGCATTTTGCGCATTTTCCCGATTCCGGGCGACGCCAACAACAAATGGGTTTCCTACATGGAACTGCATCAGGCCAACCTCAAGGGAATGGACTCGGTGTTTACCAAGCAGATTTTACCCGTGTACATGATGGCCTTGCAGGGCGCGGTACAGAAAAACGATTACAAGGAGGCGGATTTCTACCTGGACGGGATCACCAAGTACCAAAAGAAACACGGAGCCGCCGTGATGCCATCGGCCGATAAGATCGACTCGGAAATCATGTACAACAAGTACGACATTTTCCGCAACCTCTACTACATGTACATGTTGGCCGGGCTGCTGATGCTGATGCTGACCATCGTACAGATTTTTTATCCCGGGAAAGCCCTCGCGATGGCCATCAATGCATTTCACGTGATTATCGGGGTTTTCTTTGCCCTGCACACCCTTGGGCTCATCGCGCGCTGGTACATTTCCGGTCACGCGCCCTGGAGCGATGCTTATGAGTCAATGATATACGTGGCGTGGGCTACCATGTTCTTTACGCTGGCCTTTGACCGAAAATCAAAGCTCACCATCGCCTCCGGAACTTTTGTCACGGCCATGATCCTGATGATTGCGCACTGGAACTGGATGGATCCGGCCATTGCCAACCTGCAGCCGGTGCTCAATTCGTATTGGCTGATGATCCACGTGGCGGTAATCGTGGCCAGCTATGGGCCTTTTACCCTGGGAATGGTACTGGGTTTTGTGTCGCTTTTGCTGATGATTTTCAAGACGCGGAAAAATGCGGCCAAAATGGATTTGCACATCAAGGAAATCAGCTACATCAATGAGATGGCGCTGACTATCGGACTGGTGATGCTGACCATCGGTAACTTCCTGGGCGGACAATGGGCCAATGAAAGCTGGGGACGCTATTGGGGCTGGGATCCAAAAGAAACCTGGGCGCTGATCTCGATCATGGTGTACGCCTTTGTCATCCACGCGCGTTTTGTACCGATGCTTCGCGGAAAATGGATTTTTAGCCTGATGAGCGTCTTGGCGTTTTATTCGATTCTGATGACCTATTTTGGTGTAAACTTTTACCTTTCAGGCCTTCACTCATACGCAAGCGGCGACAAGGTTGTGACACCAACATTCGTTTACTGGTCGTTGGCGGTCGTAGCCTTGGTGGCGGCGCTGGCATTTTGGCGTAACCAACTGGTTAAAAAGTCAAAGGCTGTTTGATGCCGGCATAGTCCGGTAGTTATTTAAAAAGTGATTTTTGTATATTGCCATAAATATGAGAAAGATGAAGAACTTATTGAAAATCGCACTTTTTGCCGTTCTGGTTTGCAGTCCGGCCCATGCACAACTAAAAAGCGCAAAAGCACCCATGACTAAAGAAACACCCAGCATCCATTCGTTTATCGTAAAGGACATTGACGGAAGGGAATTTTATTTTTCCCGACTTGAAGGCAAAAAGATCATTGTTGTGAACACGGCGTCAAAATGCGGACTCACCCCTCAGTACGCCGAGCTCCAAAAACTTTACGATCAGTACAAAGACAAGGGCTTGGTCATCGTTGGCTTTCCGTCAAACGATTTTGCCGATCAGGAGCCTGAAGACAACAAAAACATTGCACAATTTTGTCGCAAAAATTACGGCGTAACCTTCCCGATGATGGAAAAAATCAGCGTCACCGGCGATAGGATCCACCCGCTTTACGATTTCCTGACCCATGAAAAGCGCAACGGCAACGTGGAGGCGCCCGTTAAATGGAACTTCCAAAAATTCCTGATCAATGAAAAAGGCGAGGTGGTGCGCTCGCTTCAGCCAACCGAGAGCGTTATGGCCGACGAGGTCTTGAAGTGGATCGAGAGCTAAAGGATTTTCTGCATAAAAACCAAATCCAGCCAGCGGTCAAATTTAAACGCCACTTCGCGTATCAGGCCTGCGCGCTCAAACCCGTATTTTTCGTGAAACCGGATGCTGTCAGTATTGGCGGCGTCGATCCCGCCCACAAGGGAGTGAATGCCTGATTTTTTGGCGTGGTCGATTAGCGCAACCAACAATTTTCCGCCAATTCCGCGGCCTGAAAATCCGTCGGCGACATAAACCGAATGTTCGGCCGTGGTCCGATACGCCTGTCGCTCCCTGAACATTCCGTAGCTTGCGTAACCCACGACGCGATGGTCCACTTGAGCTACAAAGACGGGGAATCCTGAATTAAGGCGGCTGTCAAACCAGGCTTGCTGAAACGCCAAAGTCCGAGGGTCGTAATCGTAAATCGCGGTCGTGCAAAGGATGGCGTGGTTGGTGATTTCCAGTATGGGCGCAACGTCGGTGGCAACGGCTGGACGGATCAGGATGCTCATGGGCTCTGGTTGATTATTTCGTCGGCTTCGGGCGATGGGAATCCCAGTTTTTGCGACATTTCCTTGGCTTTTCCGGCTGCCTCAACGGCCAATTCCCGGTTGCCGAGCGCATCCTGCAACCTGGCGACCAAAAGGTATCCGTCAATTGCAGGCTTGATTTCTAATGACCTTTTGGCAAGGTCGGCCGCCATGAGTCTGGCCGATTGCGTTTGGGCGTTTTTAAAAAGTGTTTGGGCCGCATCCTTGAGTTTTTCAGCATCGTCCCACAAATAGTTTCGGGCGTTCTCCCTAAGCGCGAGCCGGTAGCGCTCCCAGGATTTGGTTTGTTCCCACATGCGCAAATCCAGTGTAAAGGCGATCGAATCGGCGGCGCGATGCACAACTTTTCGGGCTGTTTCCCGGTCTTTAAGATACCGGATGCTGTCCTGGGCCTCGATGGCCGGCCTAAGTAGTTCCTGCACCAAGTTGGCGAGTTTGCGCCCCACGCGTGCGGGAGAGGACACCGCTTCAAAATCTTTTTGGTGGTTGATTACAAACTGTATCTCGCGCGCGTTGATGTCGTGAATCGCGTTGGCCAGGATCCGCCAGTTTTGGGCCGAAACCATCTGGCTGTCGGGGATGTTTTTAAAGTACTGGTGGGCAACCGCCGATGCGTCCTGCCGTGCCTTTCGCAAAGCCAGGATCAGTTGGTAGCATTTATCGGCGTTTTGGGTATCGGCCAAAAATTGTCGGCGCAAATAAGGAAGTTGGCGCTGCGGATTAAGCGCATTGGACAGTTCGTTAATAAAATCGGGCGCCTTTACCTCGCCGGTAAATCCGTAGAGCAACTCACCTTTGGCATCCAGAACCAAGAACGCCGGAAAGACCTGTGGCCGGTAGCGCTGCATAATTTTTTTTCCTGGTGTTGTTTCCCCGTCAAGTGCCACTGCTACGAACCTGTCGGTTTGTGCCTTAACCCGGGCATCGGCCAAAACCTGATCGCGCATCACATGGCAATGCGGACACCAGGAGGCATACAAAAAATAAAGCACCGGTTTGTTTTGCAATTCGGATCGCTTTAACGCATCCTCTAACTCCAACGCTTCAAAACCGCTGGGAATCTGTGCGTTGAGGCTGTAAATAAAAAGCGTAAAAAGCAAGATTTGAAACGATCGCCACATAAAAAACAGGTTGTTCGTCGGGAATTTTGCCCGTTTTGTCAAATATAGCAAAGTTTAGGGCCAAAGAGTAGATAAGATAAGCCGTGAGATGTTAAATTTGCATAAAACCCTGCAGATGGCCTACCCAAAAATTCCGTTAGCCCAAAGCATCATCCAGATCTTTCTGGCCAAGGGCGTTACCGATATTGTTATATCACCCGGATCGCGAAATGCACCGCTGACCATAGGATTTGCCGGCCATCCAAAATTCAATTGTTACAGCATTGCCGATGAGCGTTGTGCGGCCTTTTTTGCCATGGGAATTGCCCAGCAGTCCGGTCGTCCCGTTGCGGTTTTGTGTACTTCGGGATCAGCCGTGCTCAATTTTTATCCCGCAGTGGCCGAGGCTTTTTACAGCCAAATCCCGCTGGTTGTGGTTTCAGCCGATCGTCCGCCTGAAAAAATCGACATTGGCGACGGGCAAACCATCCGCCAGGAAAACGTCTTTTTGAATCATTCGCTTTACAACGCCAACCTGACACCCATAGCGTCGGCCTCAAACGATTTGGAAATCAACACGGCACTCAACATGGCGCACACCCGCCGCGGGCCGGTTCACATCAACGTTCCGTTTGAAGAACCTTTGTATGAGACCGTCAAAAAGTTCACCGTCGACGTAACGCTGACGCCGTATGCAAGGATTAACCGCTCGCTGTCGGTCGACGATATCAAAGCCTCGACCAACATCTGGAATGCCGCCACGCGAAAGCTGGTGTTGATAGGATCGCTCGAGCCGGAGAGCATCGAGCCGGAAATTCTGGAAAAACTGGCCGCCGACGCGTCGATTGTCGTCATGACCGAATCAACGTCAAATGTTTACCATCGGTCGTTTATTTCGCAGATTGACCGCGTGATCACACCGTTTACCGTAGACGATTACCTGCGGATGCAGCCGGAAATTTTGCTCACCGTGGGCGGAATGATCGTATCGAAACGCATCAAGACGTTTTTGCGCAGGTTCAGGCCTGAACACCACTGGCATGTCGATCCGCTGCGGGCTTACAACACCTATGGCGCACTGACGCATCATTTTGAGGTGCAGCCCAATGATTTTTTTGAACAGTTCCTGCCGTTTACACTGTTGGTTTCGAGTGACTACGCGCGCGAAACGCAGTCCATCATCGCCGCCAGGCAGCAAAAACACGATGCTTTTATGGCCAATGTGCCGTACAGCGACTTCAAGGTTTTTTCGCGACTGATTCCTCATTTGTCGGGATTTGACGTCCAGGTGAGCAACAGCGCGGCCATACGTTACATGCAACTGTTTAACCTTCCTGCCGGACTCAATGTTTTTTGCAACCGGGGTACCAGCGGTATCGACGGATCGACCTCTACGGCCATTGGAGCCGCCGTGGGAAGCGGGCGTCCGACGGTTTTGGTTACCGGCGACATTGGCTTTTTTTACGATTCAAACGCACTTTGGAACCAGTACATTCCCAAGGATTTCAAGATTGTGCTGATCAACAACGGCGGCGGCGGAATTTTTAGGATTTTGCCCGGACACATGGAAACGCCTTTGTTTCACACTTTTTTTGATACCGAACACAATCTTAACGCAAGCCATCTGGCAGCCATGTACGGCTTTGGATACCACAGCGCATCCGACGACAGGCAACTGACGCAAAAGCTGAGTAAATTCTTTGCCGAAAAAGGCCGCGCCATACTTGAGATCTTTACGCCAACGCGAATCAATGACCAGATTTTACAGGATTATTTTGCATTCCTGGCCGATGACAAAAAATAGTTTTTCATCCCGGGCGTATCGCTTACTTTTGTAATATGATCAAAATTGGAGTTGATAACACCCTGACCATTTTGCGCGATACCAAGGTGGGGCTTTTTTTGGGCGATGATGAAGGCAATGAAGTGCTTTTGCCCAACAAATATGTTCCGCGCGGGGCCGCAATTGGAGATGAACTTACTGTTTTTGTGTACCTGGATCATGAAGAACGTCCGGTGGCCACAACACTCGAACCTAAAATTTATCTGGATGAGTTTGCGCTGCTTAAAGTAAACTACATCAACCAGTACGGTGCCTTTTTAGACTGGGGGTTGGAAAAGGATCTTTTTGTTCCCTATCGCGAACAGGCGCGCCCGATGGAAAAGGGCAAAAAGTACCTGGTGCACATGTATCTGGACGAGCAGACCAACCGCCTTGTGGCCTCTAGTAAAATCAGTAGGTTTTTGAGCAATGACGACATCAAGGTTCAGGAAGGTGACGAGGTTGATTTGATCGTGTCGCACATCACCGATGCAGGCATCAACGTTATCATCAATGAGCGTTATAAGGGACTGGTGTATGTCAACGAGGTTTTTGACGATTCGCTCCGCACCGGACAGCGCACCATCGGCTATGTAAAAACCATCCGCCCGGACAAAAAAATCGACGTCATCCTGCAAAAGCCCGGCTATGAAAGCGTCGAGCCCAATGCCGATTTCATCCTGGAGGAACTCAGGCTCAACAAAGGTTTTTTGCGCCTGCACGACCATTCGCACCCCGAGGACATCAAGACCGTCCTTAAGATGAGCAAGAAAACCTTTAAGAAGGCCATCGGGTTGCTGTACAAACAAAAACTGATTGACATCAGGCCCGACGGAATCTATCTGCTGGACCAAAATCCTTCATAAATCAAATTATCAGACACATGATCGAGTGGAAAACCGCCCGCGAATTTGAGGACATCACCTATAAAAAATGCAATGGCGTAGCCCGGATTGCCTTTAACAGGCCCGAGGTGCGCAACGCCTTTAGGCCTAAAACGACCAGCGAACTTTATCAGGCATTTTACGATGCGCAGGAAGACACCACTATCGGCGTCGTGCTTTTGTCGGCCGAGGGACCCTCACCCAAGGATGGTATATGGTCATTTTGCAGCGGCGGCGACCAGCGTGCGCGCGGGCATCAGGGCTATGTGGGCGATGATGGCATGCACAGGCTTAACATCCTGGAAGTACAGCGTCTTATCCGGTTTATGCCCAAGGCGGTGATTGCCGTGGTACCGGGCTGGGCGGTTGGCGGCGGACACAGCCTTCACGTAGTTTGCGATTTGACCCTCGCCAGCGCCGAACACGCGATTTTTAAACAAACCGATGCCGACGTGACCAGTTTTGACGGCGGATACGGATCAGCTTATCTGGCCAAAATGGTCGGGCAAAAAAAGGCGCGGGAAATCTTTTTCCTGGGTCGCAATTACTCGGCGCAGGAAGCTGCCGATATGGGCATGGTAAACGCAGTCGTTCCGCACGACAAACTCGAGGAAACGGCCTATGAATGGGCGCAGGAAATCCTGGCCAAATCGCCAACGTCGATCAAAATGCTCAAGTTTGCCATGAACCTTACCGATGATGGCATGGTAGGCCAGCAGGTTTTTGCCGGCGAAGCTACGCGTTTGGCGTACATGACCGACGAAGCCGTGGAAGGGCGCAATGCGTTTTTGGAAAAGCGCAAGCCGAATTTTGAAAAAAAGTGGATTCCTTGATTATTCTAAGCAATGGAGGAATTCTCAAATAATCCCATATCGTTTGACGATCTGCCCCGGTTTGATTTGG
The DNA here is from genome assembly GCA_934636265.1 of uncultured Flavobacterium sp. Classification (GTDB taxonomy): domain Bacteria; phylum Bacteroidota; class Bacteroidia; order Flavobacteriales; family Flavobacteriaceae; genus Flavobacterium. Next base: position 46,495 of record CAKUAD010000005.1, on the reverse strand, counting down.
TTGAGCTACATCCGGTACAACCTTCGTACTGGAAAATTATCCGGTTTAACCTGGTGATTCTGGTTGTGCTATTGCTTTTGGCGCATGTGGTGGTGTATTTTACGGCTGATGTGATTTGGGTAGCGGCTGGATTGGTGTTGTCGGCGGTTTTGGTTGCCGTACTTTTTATCGTGTACAAACGTGGCCTCAAAAAGATGGGATACGCCTTTAGGGAGCGCGACGTAATTTTCCGACACGGCGTCATCACCACCACGACAACCGTCATTCCCTACAACCGAATCCAGCACGTAGCCTTGCATGAGGGTTGGCTTTCCCGAATGTTGGGATTGTCCAAGATTCAACTTTACACCGCCGGCACCGGAACGGGCGACATCAGCATTCCCGGACTTGAGGCCGGCACCGCCGCGAGTCTTAAACAACTTTTGATGGGTAAAATCCAGCAGGAATTGTGAACGAGGTAAACTTTAGTCAGCCGCAGCGGCAATCCGTTTCCGGAATTGTCATCATGTTTCTGGACGCCGCGCGGTCAGTAGTGGCTGCGATGTGGCCGGTTTTGCTGATTTTTGCCCTTCGATCGGAAAACTACGAAAAGGCAATTGTTTTTGGCATTTTGATTTCAATTGCGATGGTTGCCTTGGTTTTGGGCTGGCTCCGATACCGGAATTTTACGTTTTGGATTGATGAGCAAAATGCCGAGTTTATCCTCTCGGAAGGTATTATCAACAAGACCCGTACGGTCATCTCCCTCGATAAAATCCAGCAGGTCAACATTTCGCAATCGCTTATCCAGAAGTTGATTGGCGTCCACGCGCTGGGGATTGATACGGCCGGGAGCGGCGACAAGGAAGTCAAGATCAAATCCGTCTCGCATCCGGTGGCTCTGGCACTCAAACAGCGCCTTCTGGAAGTTACGCCCAAATCAACCACCGCCCCAACCGACGAAGACTCCGCAACGCCCCTGTTAAAGATCAGTCTGGCCAGTCTGCTTAAAACTGGATTGACCTCGAATTACGTCAAGACCATCGGGATTTTGCTGGCGTTTGCCGTGACGGTGGGCGACCAGTTGCGCACGGCGCTTACCTATGAGGAACTTGAGGAAAACGTCAATCGGTACCTGGATCCACAACAGTTTGCGGTAAGCGTGATTGCGTTGATGGTGACGATGCTGCTGCTTTTCGTGCTTTTGTTTAACCTTTTAAGGACAGTGGTGCGGTATTTCAATTTTACGATTGTGGCGCAAAACGGTTCACTATTGCTAAGCTACGGCCTGCTGTCGACGCGCAACACCATTATCCGGCCGGGACGCGTCCAGATCACTCAAACCAGCCAAAATTATTTTCAGCAAAAACTGGGCGTTTGCGAGCTTAGGGTTTTACAGGCCGGTGTACAGGTTGACGAGAACCACCGCGAAAAGGAAAACGGCCTGGACATTCCCGGTTGCAGCCCCGCCGAACGCGACCGTATCCTGAGTTTGCTCTACGGGACAGTACCGCAAAAAGGTGTCGCGCTCAGGCCGCACTTGCGCAAGCTGATCATTTTAATATTTGTTACAATTGTCATACCTTTAGGAGTGTTTTTTGGCCTTGGGCTTTACGCCGATTTGTCAGCATTTGCGCCGGTAGCCGGAGTTTTGGCGGTGTTTTTGGCTCTGATCCACTACTTTAATTACAGGAATTACCGCCTGTTTGCCGGCCCGCGGTTTATCATCCGGCAGGGCGGAGCGTGGGATGTAACCCAAAGGATCATTGAAACGGGAAAAATCCAGTCGGTGTCGGTTTCGCAAAGGCTATGGCATCGCAAGGCCGATATCGGAACCATTGTCCTGCACACGGCTGGCGGAGATATCAGGTTTAATTTTGCCAATTTTACGCAGGTTAAGCATTGGGCCAATTACTGGCTTTATCAGATGGAAAAAGAAAACACAAATTGGATGTGATCGATCCACAGGAGCAGCCCGCTGTAAAAATTTGTAGTCGGGATGATTGTTGATCGTTAACTGTTAATCGTCAATTAGAATGAAGCATTGGATTGAGGCCGCGCGCCCCCGCACACTTCCGCTATCGGTTTCGGGAATTTTGGTAGGTAGTTTTTACGCCATGTCCGAGTCCATTTTCAACTGGAAAATCGTTTTGCTGGCGCTGGCTACAACATTGCTTTTGCAAATCCTCTCAAATTTTGCCAACGATTACGGCGACGGCATCAAAGGCACAGACAACGACAACCGCATCGGGCCAAAACGCGCCATACAAAGCGGAGCCATATCGCCCGAGTCCATGAGGCGCGCGCTGTACATCACCTCGTTTCTGACAGCTGTATCGGCACTGGCGCTTATCTACGTATCGTTTAAGGAAACCAACTATATCTGGTCGTTGTTCTATGTTTTGCTGGGAGCCCTGGCTGTGGCGTCGGCCATCCGTTATACCGTTGGGAACACCGCATACGGCTACCGCGGCTACGGCGACATTTTTGTCTTTGTGTTTTTTGGATGGGTGAGTACCATGGGCGTCAGTTTTATGATTCTCAAGGAAATTGACACCTTGCTGCTGCTTCCTGCTACCGCCATCGGATTGTTGAGTGTGGGTGTGCTCAACCTGAACAACATGCGGGACGAAGCCTCCGACAGACTGGCCGGCAAAAATACGCTGGTAGTCAAGATAGGAGGAGAGCGGGCCAAGACGTACCACTATTTCCTGGTGATTTCGGCCATGGTGCTGTTCTTTTTGTTTGGGTTTTTGTTTGATTACTACAAAGACGTCAACCCCGGCGAGCTCAATGTGGATGTATTTTTCTTTTTGATCATGTACATCCCGCTTATCCGCCATCTGGGCCGTATCAAACGCGCCAAGCATCCGGCCGACCTCGATCCTGAATTGCGCAAGCTGGCCGTTTCGACGTTCTTGATTTCGGTCATCCTGTCTTTGTCGCTTATTTATTTTTTCTCCGACATTGTCGTTCAGGTCATCAATGCAACACGTAACCAACTATAAGATGAAAATTACCTATTACGGCCATGCATCGCTTGGCATCGAAATTCACGGAAAGCACCTTGTAGTCGATCCGTTCATATCGGCCAATCCGCTGGCATCGCACCTTGAAGTCAACAGTATTCCGGCCGATTACATCCTATTGACCCACGCACACGGCGATCACATCCTGGATGTGGAAACCATTGCCAGACGAACGGGCGCGACCATTATTTCCAATGCCGAGATTGCCGGCCATTATGAGAGCAAAGGGTTTAAGGCTCACGGAATGAACCACGGCGGGTCCTGGTCCTTTGATTTTGGGACACTTAAATGTGTCAACGCCTTGCATTCCAGCAGTTTTCCGGACGGATCCTACGGAGGGAATCCGATGGGTTTTATCGTGATGAGCGAAAACCGCACGCTTTACATAGCGGGCGATACCGCACTGACGATGGACATGAAACTCATCCCGATGCGATACGCGCTCGACCTTGCCATACTGCCCATAGGAAGCAACTTCACGATGGATGTCGACGATGCCATCACCGCCGCCCAATTTCTGGAGTGCGACAAGGTGATGGGCTACCATTACGATACTTTTGGATTTATCAAAATTGATAAAGACATGGCCATCCGCAAGTTTTTTGCCAACGGAAAGGATTTGATGCTGCCGGCCATCGGCGAGTCGATTACGATTTGATGACAGCCACTTACCAGCGATACATCCTCGATTTCAAAAAGCCGTCGGGCACCTCGCGCGGTGTGATGACGCAAAAGGGAACGTATTTTTTCATACTCCGGGAAAAAGGCCGCACGGGGATAGGCGAGTGTGGCCTGCTTCGCGGACTGAGCCATGACGACCGACCGGATTACGAGGAAAAGCTGTCGTGGGTTTGTGCTAATTTTGAGAGCTTATCACCCAAGGATTTGGCTGATTGGCCATCCATACGTTTTGGGCTCGAGACGGCGTTGTTGTCGCTCAAGTCGCGGAATCCGTTTGAACTCTTTCCATCTGCGTTTACCCGCGGCCGGGGCATTGCCATCAACGGACTGGTCTGGATGGGTACAAAAGACGATATGCGGCGTCAGATCCATGAAAAGTTGCAGCTGGGTTTTTCATGCGTAAAACTCAAAATCGGTGCAATTGATTTTTTGCAGGAACTCGAACTGCTGGCGCACATCCGCAAGGATTTCGATGCGCAAACCATTGAGATCCGCGTCGATGCCAACGGTGCTTTTTCGCCGTCGGAAGCACCGGAAAAACTCCGGGCACTCTCTGAATTTTCCGTTCACAGCATCGAGCAGCCCATACGCGCCGGTCAGCCTCAGGCAATGAAAAAGCTTTGTGAAGTATCGCCCATTCCCATCGCGCTCGACGAAGAACTTATCGGCGTAACCGATAGGGAAAGTCAAAGGGAGTTACTGCAAACCATCCGTCCGCAATACATCATCCTTAAACCCAGCCTGGTGGGAGGATTTATGGCCAGCGAACAGTGGATTGAAACCGCGGCCGAATTTGGGATAGGATGGTGGGCAACTTCGGCTCTGGAGAGCAACATTGGTCTCAACGCCATTGCTCAATGGGCGTTTACCCGGCAGAATCCAATGCCGCAGGGACTTGGCACGGCTGCGCTTTATACCAACAATATCGAGAGTCCGCTTAAAGTGTCAGACGGGCAATTGTTTTACGGCCAAAACGAACCGTGGGACGTTGGTGTCCTAGGACTCGGCAATCTGTTTTAGGCGTTGCAAGCCGTTGGGGAATGTCTTCCCAAAGTATTCCAGGTGATCATCGGTAACATCTACGGTAACGGATACTTTTATGCCACCGGGCGCCTCCGTCAACAGGTAATTTTCCTGAAAACCGGCCCAATCAGCTTCAGGTTGGTCAACGCCTTGTTGAATCTCGCCCAAATGTTCAAACCAAACCTGAACACCTGGCTCCAATCGTACAATGCGGCTGTGCATGCCTGACTCGCCCGGGGCCAGGAATCTTGCTTTTCCGCCCACGGTCCAGTCGACTTCAAGATAGCTTCCCTGACAAAACACACTGGTCCAATCGCGGTAATTTTTGTCCAACCACAGGCTGTCCCAGACTTTCTCCCGCGGGGCATCAATCAATACTTCAAATTCTAGTCTTTTCATGTTTGTTCATTTAAATTCGTCAACCCAGTCCAATGACTTGATGGCTGAGACCTGATTGTTCTCATTCATGGTGACGCGAAGTTCCTTGTTGGCGATTTTTTTGGAGTAGTCAGCCTTGTAGCGATAAATGGTTTCCTTGGTGGTTTTGTCTTTGTAAGCCTCGATAAACCTGACGCCTTTAAAGGTGCCGTACTTAAGCTGAAAGTTGTGACAGGTTTTGGTCAGGCGTTGCTCGGTGGCGTTTTTGCGTACCTGAAGTGTGGCTTCCTCGGGCGTAAACGGTTTAAACCGCGAAGTGTTGCAGGCCATCAGCACCCGGCGTCCCATCTCATAGGCTTTGTCTTTTTGCTGCTGGTCAATGTCATCGGCGGCTAACCTGCTTACCCTGAGTTCGACGGGCTTTTCAGGTTTGGGCTGGGTCGTCGCCTTTTTGGATTTACAGCCCGCCACAAGCAAAACCGTGCAGGCAAAAAGGAGGAGTCTTTTCATGAGGTTTGAATTTTAAGGAGCAGGTTGGGGTTGGGACAATTCTCTTGGTAGTGTGGCCAAACGGCCGATGCGCAAACCCCGGGATAATCGCCAAGGTGATCTTCCAGGTCGCGGATGATCTGAAAATGCAGGTGCGGCGCATAATTTCCGTTTACCGACGCACCGCCCAATTCGCCCAGGCAGTCGCCCGCTTGAAATTCATCGCCAATTTCCAGATCGGCAATGCTCTCTACCGACAAATGGCCGTACAAGGTATAAAACATTTCACCCTTTAATTGGTGTTCCAGAATAATCGTCGGGCCGTAATTTCCAAGCCCGGCGTTGTAGTCAAAACTGTGGACGGTTCCATCCAAAGCCGCCAACACCGGAGTTCCCGCAGGCGCCCAAAGGTCAATGCCCAGGTGGGTGTCGCGGGATTGTGCTTCGTCTTCAAACAATTCGCTGCGTTTGTAAAGATTGCGCTTTTCGCCATATCCGCCCCAAGCCACAGCCGCGTGATGTTTTAAAAGATGAAACTTTACATAAGCTTCCATTTCAGCCGCCGATTCTTTGCCGGACAGTTCGTTGTTTTGTACCGATAGGTCAATGGGAGCATAGCGTCCGTCAATCTCCAGGACGCTAACAGGAGCAAGGGATTCAAAAATAGATTTCATAGATATTCTAATTTACAAAAAAACCAACCTCGCGGGTTGGCTTTAACGTATTGTTGACGTTGGGATTAGTAAAGTGACGGATACTTTTCCGGATACGCATCCTGCATGATGGCGTAAATCCTTTCATAAATATCCTCGGCCGACGGTTTTGAAAAATAATCGCCATCGGTTCCGTACGCCGGACGGTGAGCCTTGGCCGCCAGGGTTTCGGGCTTGCTGTCCAGGTATTGGTAGGCGTTTTGTTCCTCCAGGATTTGCTGCAGCAGATAGGCCGATGCGCCTCCGGGAACGTCTTCGTCCACCACCAGCAGTCGGTTGGTTTTGGCAACGCTTTTCACCACATCCTTTTTGATGTCAAACGGCAGCAGCGATTGCGCGTCGATAATTTCCACATCGATGCCTTTTTCCAATAGCTCGCGAGCAGCCTGTTCAACCAGTCGTAAGGTCGATCCGTAGGAAACCACCGTAAGATCAGAGCCCTCCTTGATTACCTCAACCTCGCCAATCGGTGTTTTGAATTCACCCAGGTTGGTCGGCAATTTTTCCTTGAGGCGGTATCCGTTGAGACATTCGACAATCAGCGCAGGCTCATCGGTTTCCAAAAGCGCATTGTAAAAACCTGCGGCCTTGGTCATGTTTCGCGGAACCAGTACGTGAATGCCGCGAATCGCATTGATGATCATCCCCATGGGTGATCCCGAATGCCAGATGCCCTCCAGTCGGTGACCGCGCGTGCGGATAATCAGCGGTGCTTTTTGGCGGCCGCAGGTGCGGTATTGTAGCGTGGCCAGATCGTCGCTCATGATTTGCAACGCATAAAGCAGGTAATCCAGATATTGGATTTCAGCAATCGGGCGCAGGCCCCGCATAGCCATTCCGATTCCCTGTCCCAGGATGGTAGCCTCGCGAATTCCGGCATCGGCTACACGGTTTTCGCCGTACTTGGCCTGCAGGCCTTCGAGGCCTTGGTTTACGTCGCCAATGTTTCCGGAATCTTCACCAAAAATCAGGACTTCAGGTCGCTTGGCAAAGATGGCGTCAAAATTGTCGCGCAACACCACGCGTCCGTCGACTTCTTCAGCCGATGGATCGTAAGTTGGCGCAACGGCGGTAACCGATGCGATATTTTTTGCCGATTGTGAAAACAGGTGCGAACTGTAGGCGGGCTGGACGTTTTTTGTATATGATTTAATCCACGCCGACAGACCCGCGTGTCCTGGCTGCATCCGCAACACCTTGCGCGCCGCTACCAAAAGGTCTTTGCGTCCCGGTTCTTTGATGGTGGCCAAATCATTGGCAATCTTATCAATAAAGACTTTGTTGTCGCCGCCTACCGAATGTAAAAGCGAAACGATTTCAGCCTGTTCTTCTTTAATGGGTGTGATAAAAGCGGTCCAGGCGGCTTTTTTTCCTTCGAGGACTTCTTTTTTGCACTCGGCTTCAATTTCGTCTAGCACTTCGGCCGTTGCCAACCCAAAGCCCAGCATCCATTCCCTCATTTGGCGGATACAGTCAAAATTGCCCTCCCATTCAAGACGCTCGGCATTCTTGTAGCGCTCGTGCGATCCGGAAGTGGAGTGTCCTTGCGGCTGTGTCAGTTCATAGACGTGGATGAGAACCGGAACGTGCTGTTCGCGTGCAATCCGTGAGGCTTTTTCATAGGTGGCTACCAGCTCGGCGTAATCCCAGCCTTTCGCCTTGAGTACTTCGTAACCCTTATGCTTTTCGTCGCGCTGAAGTCCTTTTAAGATTTCAGAGATGTTTTCCTTGGTGGTCTGGTGCCGTGCGTGTACCGAAATTCCGTATTCGTCGTCCCAAACGCTGATGACCATCGGCACTTGCAAAACTCCCGCAGCGTTGATGGTTTCAAAAAACAACCCTTCAGACGTACTCGCATTCCCGATCGTTCCCCAGGCAATTTCATTTCCGTAAATCGAAAAATTAGTCGATCCGGGAATTCCCTGCACTTCACGGTAAATTTTTGACGCCTGAGCCAAGCCCAAAAGACGCGGCATCTGGCCGGCGGTAGGTGATATGTCGGCGCTGGAGTTTTTCTGGAGGGTCAGGTCTTTCCACGAACCGTCTTCCTTAAGGCTGTGCGTGGCAAAGTGTCCGCCCATCTGACGCCCGCCCGACATGGGGTCGTGTTCAATATCGGCGTGGCCGTACAATCCGGCAAAAAACTGCTGGATGGTCAGCTTGCCGATGGCCATCATAAAGGTTTGATCGCGATAGTATCCTGATCGAAAGTCACCGTTTTTAAAGGCTTTGGCCATCGCCAGCTGCGGAACCTCTTTCCCGTCGCCAAAAATGCCAAACTTGGCTTTTCCGGTGAGCACTTCGCGACGCCCCAAAAGGCTGCATTCGCGGCTTGTAACGGCCAGTCGGTAATCCTTGAGGACCTCGGCTTTAAAATCGTCAAATGAAAGTTCTGCGTTTAATTCTGCCTGTGTCATTGAGTTTTTCTTGGAAAGGAAACAAATTTAACTAAAATTCTGCAACCAGCCACGCCTAAAACCATCTTCGGGTAAACAACCCCACCAAGGTATTGGGACTAAAGGTTACGATAAACCGGATGCGCTCGGCGTATTGCGGTTGGCTGATTTCCCAGCCGTTTGAGGAGTGCACCGGCAGATACAATTCAAAATAATCCTGCAATAGGTTCAGGCGGATACCGCTGCCATATACAAACTGCGCGTCGCTTCCGGAATTTTTGACAAAGCCCGCATCAACGTAACCCTCAATCCAATTCCAGATGCCCATCCCTACGTTGGTCGTCGCGAGCCATCTGTCGGCCATGGGCGTATCGAGCCGGGATTTGAATCCGCCCTCGGCTAAAATCAATTGCTGACTAAAAAAACCCGTGGTTTCTGATCGGCCGTAATAGTTGTAATCAAAAAGATAATCGGTTGGACGGTCGAGGGCAAAATTGAAAAAATCCGATTGTGTTGTGTTATACAAAAAACTGCCGGCAAACACCCGGAATGTGAATTGACGGTTGTCTTCAAAAAGTTTTCGCCACTGGAACTCGCCCGACGCCTTGCCAAATTTTCCGGCCACTTGAAGATCCAGCCCGTAGGTGAGGCGCGTGGTGAGCAAGTCCCTGACCGACCCGAACCGGGCGTTGAACACCGAGTAATTTTCAGCATTTCCCGTCACCAGATAGTCCGTCGTTTCGCGACTGACGGTAACTTGGCGCAGGGTAAGCGCCTGTTTGAGGTTGTCGCGCAAATCGTCGGGCCTGAAACGCATCTGTATGGTAGGAACCAAGCGTGTATAGGTGGCATCGGGCGTGTAGTGAAAGTAGTTGGCCGAAACCGAATACCGCACATTGTAGAGGTTTCGGTCGCGGTAAAAATGCTGGACCATAAGTGCCCCCGATCCGGCAAACGTCTGGGTTTTGCTGGAAAACGCAGGATTGAGATCAAACTGAAACGGTCGCTCGAGTATTGTTTTGTTGTAAAACCGCAGGCCGGGGGTGAGGCCGTCGTAAAAGTTATAGGTGAGGGTGGGGACGTAGAGGATTTGATTGTAATATGGGTCTTCCAGATCCTTGAACAGTACAAACTTGAACGGGCGGTTGCCGATGCGCAGCGATTTGAGAGACCTGAAATTGTTGCGCTCGTTGTATTCAGGAATTTCGTTGCGGTAGTTAAGCACAACCTTGTCCAGGCTGTCGGCGGGAATCTTTACCAGCGTATCTCCCGTGAATCCGGGAAGCCATTCCCTGAACACCACATTTTTTTGACGAAGTCCGTAAAGTGGCACGGGAACCTTGGCGCCGGTGCGGTTGCGGATGGTAAGGGCCACGCTGTCCTTTGTTTTTACGGCATCGGTGATCTTGAAATCAAAAAGTTGTCGGCTGTGAACCGATGTGTCAAAAAACCAGTCAATGTTCCCGCGTTTTTCGAGCACTTCTCGCAAAGCCGCTTCCGAGGTTGACTTGCCATAGTTTTGCAGGGCAAATTCGCGCAGGGACTCATTTGCCACATTCCCGCCCCAGTATTCCGAGAGGTGTTTAAAGTTTAAGCCCGACCGATATTTTGACGCAATCTGTTCGTTGAATTTGACAAATGAATCCTTTGGATCGCCCACCGCCTGATCGAGGTTTTTACGCGCCATGAGCAGGTAGAGGTAGCGGTACTGCGAGTTGAAATCGGTGGTGGTAATGTTGTAGCTCTTGAGAATGCCGACATTGCCAAGGCTTCCCGTCATGAGTGCGCCCGGGTGAATCTCATCCATGTAGCGCATCATCGCATACGTTTCCAGTCCGTCGTTGATCCAGGTTTCGGCGCGCGGATCTACGGCGATCACCTGTTTGAGATAGGCGCTCAGATAGGTTTTGAGGAATTTGAGTTCGTAGACAAAAACGTCTGAAAAGGTGTTCAAGAACCTCGGCAATTGGTTTAAGCCGTAAAACGGATTTCGCTGATAATCAGTTTGTGAGACCACTACTTTTTTTGGTGCCGGGCCAAACATCTGCTGCGTGAAATTCACAACCCGATCAACCACAAGAGCCTTGCTGATATCGTCCAACCGATTGTCCCGCAGGTTGTTGAGAACCTCCGTATGCTGGTTTTTAAAACTGTGGAACTCGTGCCCCGGCGTGCCGTATACCGTAAATCCGGGAGCGTTTTTCCTGCGCAATTCAAAACTGTCCCCGTCCTTGGTAACGTCCAGTTCCGATTCGACGCGCCATCCGTGTGGAACTGAAATCCTGATGTCGTAATCAGCCAGTGCCAGAGCGGCATCATCCAGATCCTCGTTGCTGTAAAGCACAAACCCGTCGCGGTAGAGCGCGGGCATCAAAAAGGCGTCGCGCGCCACAAATCCGTCGTCGTCATATCCAAAACCCGTAAACCTTTTGTGCGGAAGTTTGATCTGATACCGGAACAGCAACACTGCGGAGTCACCCGGACGGATGGCATCAGTCAGTACGCTTACCAGGTCCGGATGCCCATCAGGACGCCGCCACTCCAGAGGTCGTCCGCCACAAAGGATGTGCACCACTTGCGTGTAGCCGCGTTCCACGTCCTTGGCGTAGTAAAACGCTCGTTTGAACTCGTCCGAAAATCGCTCGGCCAGCGGCGTCTTCTTGGCCGAATAAGCATTGTTCCAGTCGTTAAATATGAGTTGTCGCAGCGTATCGGCCGACTGGTTTTTGAACACCACCTGCTGGTCAACGTCAAAAGTGTGGCATTCCGCGTCGTATTGCGCTCGTATGGTTACGCGATGCTGCGCTCCGGCAAGCACCGAAAACAACACAATCGCAATAAACAACGGGCGATGCACAAACAAACTTTTGCGTTTAGATGCAACCTTAAACCAAAAGGTGCGTTTAGAAATTGGGGCTGAGCGAGTATTTTTTGTAGAAATTGTCGAGCACTTCCACCACTTCGTCCTCGGTGTCTACCACGCGGAAAAGTTTCAAATCATCCGGATTGGCATTGGCGTGCTTTTCAATCAGGACTTTCTCGATCCAGTCAATCAGTCCCGACCAAAAGTCGCTTCCTACCAGGATGATCGGGAACTTGGCGATTTTCTTGGTCTGAATCAGCGTCAAAGCCTCAAACATTTCGTCGAGCGTTCCAAATCCGCCGGGCATGATGACAAAACCCTGGGCGTATTTTACGAACATCACCTTCCGCACGAAAAAGTAATCAAAATTGAGGTTCTTGTCCTTGTCGATATAAGGGTTGAAATGCTGTTCAAAAGGGAGTTCGATGTTCAAGCCAACCGACGTTCCACCGCCCAGGTGCGCGCCTTTGTTGCCCGCCTCCATAATGCCCGGGCCGCCACCGGTAATCACACCATAGCCGGCCTTTGATATCTTGTAGGCGATTTTCTCGGCCAGTTGGTAGTATTTATCGTTGGGCTTGGTTCGCGCCGATCCAAAAATCGAGACGCAAGGCCCAATCCTGCCCATGGTTTCATATCCGTTGACAAACTCCGACATAATCTTGAAGATCGCCCATGAATCGTTGGTGCGTATCTCATGCCACGGCTTTTGCTTAAGCTTGTCCTGAATGGCCTTATCCTCTTCGTTATCAAAATCTTCCAATCTCATCGAAAAAAAATTAGTTTAAATACAATCAACATTAATATTTTTTAGGAGCTCTTTCCGGCTGTCCGCTTTATCTTTTGCCACTTGTGCTGCGTGGCAAAAGGATGCCGCTTCCATCCGGGCTAGGGCATTCCGGGCAACCTACCGTCGGTAAATAGACGGGTGATTTTCCCTTCACACTCAAATTGCCCGTGGCAAAATCATTCGGGTTGCAAGATACAGCAACTGGGTTACAAAATGGCCGGCCGAAATTTATTTTCGCCAAGTCAACCAAGTTCGGCCTTCAGGAATCGCGCGGTATGGCTCTTTTTGTCTTTGGCTATTTCCTCTGGCGTTCCCTTGGCCACCACGACACCACCGCCTTTTCCGCCTTCATATCCCATGTCGATGACGTAGTCCGCCAGTTTAATGACGTCCATGTTGTGCTCGATGATCAGTACCGAGTTGCCCTTGTCCACTAGTTTGTTTATGACTTCCATCAGGACGCGGATGTCCTCAAAGTGCAGGCCGGTCGTGGGTTCGTCCAGGATGTAAAACGTATTTCCCGTGTCTTTTTTAGAAAGTTCGGTAGCCAGTTTGACGCGCTGCGCCTCGCCACCCGACAGCGTCGTGCTTTGCTGGCCGAGTGTGATGTAACCCAGCCCGACATCCTGAATAGTCTTGACCTTGCGATAGATTTTGGGCAAATTCTCAAAAAACGGAACCGCCTCGTCAACCGTCATGTTCAGCACGTCCGAGATGTTCTTGCCCTTGTATCGTATTTCCAGCGTTTCGCGGTTGAATCGCTTGCCCTGACAGGTTTCGCATTCTACGTAAACATCGGGTAAAAAGTTCATCTCGATGGTGCGCACACCGCTTCCCTCGCAGGTTTCACAGCGGCCGCCCTTGACGTTAAAGCTAAAACGTCCGGCCTTGTATCCGCGAATCTGGCTCTCGGTCGTCATGGCAAAAAGATTCCGGATTTCCGAGAATACATCAGTATACGTTGCCGGATTTGACCGCGGCGTTCGGCCAATCGGGCTTTGGTCGATGTCGATAACTTTGTCCAGGTGTTCGAGTCCCGTGATTTTGTCGTAGGGTGCCGGTTTTTTGACGCCATTAAAAAAATGGGCGTTCAGTATAGGATAGAGTGTTTCGTTGATCAGCGTGCTTTTTCCGCTTCCCGACACGCCGGTAACGCATACCAGTTTGCCTAGCGGAATATCGACTGATACGTTTTTCAGGTTGTTTCCGCGCGCGCCCTTAAGGGTCAAAAACTTGCCGTTGCCTTTCCGGCGCTTTTCCGGAATGGGGATGACGCGCTGGCCGTTTAGATATTGTGCGGTGAGCGTGTCGTGCATCAGCGTTTCCTGCGGCGTTCCCACGCTGACGATTTCACCGCCGTGTTTTCCGGCTGCCGGACCAATGTCGACTACAAAATCAGCGCGTTCGATCATGTCCTTGTCGTGTTCGACCACTAAAACCGAGTTGCCGATGTCCCGCAGTTGCTCGAGCGAGGTGATGAGTTTTTCGTTGTCGCGCTGGTGAAGCCCGATGCTAGGTTCGTCCAGAATGTACAAGACACCAACGAGTTGCGATCCGATTTGCGTGGCAAGCCTGATGCGTTGCGCCTCGCCGCCCGACAGGGTTTTGCTGCCGCGAGAGAGCGCCAGGTATTCGAGCCCAACATTGACCAAAAAGTGCAGCCGGTCGCGGATTTCCTTGATAATTTCGGTAGCGATAATGGCTTGCTTTTCCGAGAGTTTTTCGGGAAGGCCGTCAAACCATGCGCTCAGGTCGGCGATGTCCATGTCAGATAATTCGGCGATGTTTTTCCCGTCGATCCTAAAGTAGAGCGCCTCTTTTTTAAGTCTTGTTCCTTCGCATTCCGGGCAGGGCACATCGTCCATAAAATCCTTGGCCCAGCGTTTTATCGAGGTCGATTCGGTTTCTTCAAATTGATTAAGTATAAAGCTGGAAATGCCTTCAAATTCAATCTTGTAATTTTTGGTGACGCCAAGTTCCTTGCTTTTGACGTCAAACTGTTCCTTGCCTCCGTAGAGGATGACTTCCATGGCTTCGTCTGAAATTTTCTCGATCGGATCGGTGAGCTTAAAGCCAAACTTTTGCCCGATGACTTCCAGTTGCTTGAAAATCCAGGAGTTTTTGTATTCACCCAGCGGCGCAAATCCACCTGTCTTGATCGACAGTTTTGGATTCGGGATGATTTTTTTAAGGTTGATCTGGTTGACCGTTCCCAGTCCGTTGCATTTGGGGCACGCGCCTTTGGGCGAGTTGAACGAAAAGTTGTTGGGTTCCGGATTGGGGTAGGAGATGCCAGAGGTAGGACACATCAAATCGCGGCTGAAAAACCTTACCGTTCCCAAATCCTGATCGAGCAGCATCATGATGCCGTCACCGTGATTCATGGCGGTTTTGATGCTTTCTTCCAGGCGTTTGTCGGTTTCGGGCGACGCGTCAATCAGCATGCGGTCGATGACGATTTCAATGTCGTGGGTTTTGTAGCGATCAAGTTTCATCCCGGGTGTGATCTCACGGATTTCGCCATTGACGCGCACTTTTAAGAATCCCTGCTTGGCGATCTGCGCAAACAATTCGCCGTAATGTCCTTTGCGGGCGCGGACAACCGGTGCGAGGATGTTTACCCTGCGGCCGTCAAACTGCTGGTGAATAAGTTCGCGGATTTGTTCATCGCTGTAACTCACCATCTTTTCGCCGGTAACGTAGCTGAAGGCCTCGCCGCCACGGGCAAACAATAGCCTCAAAAAGTCGTATATTTCAGTGATGGTGCCCACGGTTGAGCGCGGACTTTTGCTGGTGGTTTTTTGCTCGATGGCGATCACGGGCGACAATCCGTCAATCTTGTCGACATCCGGCCGCTCCAGTCCACCTAAAAACTGTCGTGCGTAGGCCGAAAACGTCTCGATGTACCGGCGTTGCCCTTCGGCATAAATCGTGTCAAACGCCAGTGATGACTTGCCCGATCCCGACAGTCCGGTAATGACTACTAGTTTTTCCCGGGGCAAGGTAACGTCGATGTTTTTCAGGTTATGGACGCGGGCGCCCAATACTTCAATGGTATCTTCTGTATGCATGCATTGCAAAGATACGACTGGGAAGCAATTGACAAGTGATAATTGAAGATTGACATTTTATAATTAACAGTTAAAAATCAGAGCGGAACTTATTAACAACAAGTGAGGGGGATTTTGGGAGATAAACTTACTGACTAAGTTGAATTTAAGCTCACATGATTTTTGTCGGTTCGCTTGGGATAGGGTCGGGTTGCAAATTTTTAAATCTGTTCCTAAATCTTAACATTTTCGGCAGGTTATCTGTAAGGGGAGGTGAGGCGGAATTTTTATTTTGCAAACCCCAAAGGTTTTTAAAACCTTTGGGGTTTAACCCGCGAATCGGCAATTTGCTTTTGCCCGTCTGAATTCCAGCGCGCAGCCTAAACCCTTCGCGAATTTGGTCTTTGCGAATCAGAAGTCACCGGGATTCCGATAAGGACAAATCCTACAGTCCTTCTCAATGATCTATCGAAATCACCATTTCCTTCAACCGCTGTCGGTATTGTTCCAAAATGTCGGCTTTGTAGACAAATCCCGTAAATGTGCCTTCCGACGTTACTGCTATGGCATCGAGGTTTTGCGCATCGAGTATTTCCATGATTTTCGCGGTTCCTGCTTCGATTGGGACTTCGACAGGCGCAGTCATGATGTCGCGAACTTTAGTGTTCTTTTGTCGGAACGGATTAAAAAGCATTGATTTTCCCTGTAAAAAGGTAGCGATGCCCAGTATCCGATTTCGATCGTCGGTAACGGCAAAGTGCTGTTGACCGGTGGCTGATATGGCGCCTGTCATGGCTTCGAGGTTGTCGGTAGGATTGAGCGTGACCGACGGCTTTATCAACGGCAAAATATCGATGCCCGAGAGGATGTTGCGGTCTTTGTCACTGGTAAACGCATCGCCTTTGTCGGCCAGGTGCTTGACATCCATCGAGTGTTGCTCGAACTGTTTCGACACCGCAAAACTGATCGACGATACAATCATCAACGGAACCATCAACGCATAACCACCCGTAATCTCCCCAATGAGAAAGATGGCTGTAAGCGGCGCGTGAAAAAGTCCCGCCAGGATTCCCGCCATACCAACCAATGCAAAATTGGCTACAGGAAGCGGTTTGACCAATCCGGTTAGGTTGACTGCGGTCGCGACTATAAAGCCCAGGTATGACCCGACGAAAAGTGAGGGCGCAAAGTTTCCGCCGTTTCCTCCGCTGCCCAAAGTAAGTCCGGTGGCGAAGGATTTGAGCAGTACCGTCAGGCTCAAAAAGGCAAGCAGAATCAAGGGCTTGTCCTGAAAGCCTTCCAGAAGCGTATTATTAAGTAACGACTGCGGATTGGGCCCGGCCAAGGTCTTGATACTTTCATAACCTTCGCCAAAAAGCGTCGGGAAGAAAAAAATCATGACGGCCAGAATCCCTGCGCCAAAAAGTGCCCGCTTGTAGGATTTGTTTTTGATCCGTCCCATAAATGATTCGACGCGCCTGAAATTCCGGGCGTGGTAAACCGACAGCAGTCCGGCGAGCAAACCCAGCAAGATGTAGAACGGTATGTTTTTGTAGTCAAAATCCAGTCGTTGTGAAAATGAAAGCAAGACACCTTCGCCCATTAAGACCGTCGAAACCAGGGCCCCCGTTGCTGCCGAAATGATGATGGGGATAAACGCGCTGATGGTGACATCGGTCAAAACAACCTCGATTGCAAACAAAACGCCGGCAATGGGCGCATTAAAAGCCGCTCCGATTCCCGCCGACACGCCGCAGGCCAGCAGCAAAATCCTGTCTTTTTGCGAAAGCCGGTAACGCATGGCAAAGTTTGACCCAAAGGCCGCACCCGTAACGGTTATGGGCGATTCAAGCCCGGCCGATCCGCCAAGCCCGACGGTAAGTGAGCTGGTGATGATTTGCGCATACATCTGCTTTTTTGGGATGATGCCGCCGCGTTTGGCCACTGCGTACAAGATGCGCGAACTGCCCTTTTCCAGATGTCCGCCCAAAAAGTGTCTAACCACAAAAACGGTGAGCAAAATCCCGACAATGGGCAGCAAACTGTTGATGTACGGCAGTTTAAGGTATGCGTTGATGTAATTGGCCAAAAGGAACACATTGTGCGCAAACATCTTGAGGATAATCACGGCCACGGCGCACGATACGGCTACAAGCACACAGGCCAGATAGATGAAATGCCGTTCGTTTAGCAGTGTCTTGAGCAAAAAAATCAGGTTTTCAATCCGTCTCAGGACATTGCGTAAAATGATTTTGAGCAAAGGTGCTTTTTTGTCGGGCATGTGGCAAAAATAGCCAAAATGGGTGAGTGGTTATGTGCTTGGTTCATTGAGTTTTTGCCGACAGATGATTTGCAAATCGGTAAAGAACTCGGTAAAATCAGTTTCAAACTCATCGTAGTGGCGTAGCAGGGCCGCCCCGGCCATTGTCATGCCGGACTTATATTGGGTTCGGCTGTCCATCTGCGAAAGGATAGCGCTGATGCCGTCGACACTTGCATAGCTTGCCAACCAGTCGTACTTGATCATGATGGGCAAAAGGTGCTGGACTTTTGGCGTAAGGATGTCATAGTTTTCTTCAAGCAGATTGTAAAATGACTGGGCGTAAGTCTTAAGATTTTCAGCGTGATAGATTTTCCAGTTTTTAGCCAGGAAATGATCGTAGAACACATCGACAATCACCCCCGAATAATGGTGGAATTCAGTGTGAAGACGCTTCGTACTGCGACGGAAAACAGGGTGTTCGTCAGTAAAAGTGTCAATGGCCCGGTGCAGCAAAATCCCTTTTTTGATTCCTTCCGGATACGCAAGGTAGTCCTGTCCGCGGATGCCATCGGCCATAAAATTGCCGATTTTGATTTGTGGGTCATCACCGGAGAGGAAGATGTGGGCCAAAAAGTTCATAAATGGATGCTGCGTAAATGGGTCATCTTCAAAGATAACAAAGTATATTTGCGTGTCCATTAAAATTAACCAAACAAAATTATGACACTGATCAAGTCAATCTCAGGAATTCGGGGAACCATTGGCGGAAAAGCCGGCGACAACCTGACACCCATCGACGCTGTAAAATTTGCCGCCGCCTATGGTGCATGGCTTAAAAAACACACCGGAAAAGACAAACTGACGGTAGTCATTGGCCGTGACGCGCGCATTTCAGGCCCGATGATCCACAATCTTGTGATGCATACCCTGGTTGGGCTTGGCATCGATGTTATAGATCTTGGACTTTCAACGACGCCTACAGTAGAGATTGCCGTTCCGTTGGAAAAGGCTGATGGCGGTATCATCCTGACCGCGTCGCACAATCCCAAGCAATGGAACGCTTTGAAACTGCTCAACGCGCGCGGTGAATTTTTAAGCGGTGCCGATGGCCAGCAGATTCTGGAAATAGCTGAAAGCGATTCGGTTGATTTTGCCGAGGTTGACAACCTGGGAACCATCACCCAAAACGACGCCTACATGGACATCCATATTGACGAAGTGCTGGCGCTGCCTTTGGTGGATGCTGATAAAGTTCGCGAGTCCAAATTCAAGGTCGTGGTCGATGGCGTGAATTCATCGGGCGGCGTGATCATTCCAAAACTACTGGAAGAGATGGGCGTCGAAGTCGTCAAGTTGTATTGCACACCCGACGGACATTTCCCACATAATCCCGAGCCGTTAAAGGAGCATTTGACTGATATTTGCAAACTGGTGGTCGAGGAAAGAGCCGACTTTGGCGTTGTGGTCGATCCTGACGTAGACCGCCTGGCGTTTATCAGCGACGATGGCGAAATGTTTGGCGAAGAATACACCTTAGTGGCCGTTGCCGACTACGTGCTGGGCAAAACTCCCGGCAATACGGTGTCCAATTTGTCATCCTCACGCGCACTGAGAGACGTGACGCAAAAACACGGCGGAACGTACCAGGCCAGCGCGGTAGGCGAGGTGAACGTGGTGGAACTGATGAAGAAAAACAACGCCATAATCGGTGGCGAGGGCAACGGCGGAATCATTTATCCGCAATCGCACTACGGTCGCGACAGCCTGGTGGGTGTGGCCTTGTTCCTGACGCATCTGGCCGAAAAGAAGATGAAGGTTTCCGAACTCCGAAAGACCTATCCATCGTATTTTATGAGCAAGAACAAAATCGAGCTTACACCGCAAATCGATGTGGATGGCATTTTAACGGTCATGGCCGAGCGCTATCAAAACGAAGAAATCTCTACGATCGACGGCGTGAAAATCGATTTTGCCGACAGCTGGGTTCATTTGCGAAAATCCAACACCGAGCCGATTATCCGCATTTATACTGAAGCCGCGACGCAACAGGCCGCCGATGAACTCGCCTTGCGGATTATGCAGGAAATGAAGGCGATTGCTGGCCTTTAACGCTTGATGATTCTCAAAATCTCGCCGTCGGCACTCAGGATGTAGACTCCGTTTTTTAGCGTGCTGATATCAATGCTGAACTGGTCATTGGTGGGTTTTCCGGATTTGATCAGTTGCCCGTTGATCCCAAAAAGCGTGTACGATTGCACAGTTTGCAATGCTGATACATGGATGGTGTCGGCGCTTGGATTTGGGTACACCGATACTACATTTCGCGACGGTCTTTCATCCTGAAGGATTCCACTCCAGTTGGTGGTTTCGCGATAGTCGTTGATCCAGTTTCCGATAAAATTCTGAAATGTTTTGATCTCGTCTAATTCATCGATCACCCTGAAATGCTGGGCGTATGGAATCCATTGGTCATCACCGGCTTCGTAGTTTTCTGAAAGTGAGTGATAATTTTCGCCCGTTGTGGTTATAACCGTGCGCGAGTCGAGTTGCCACTGATCCTGCCAGTTGAAGAACTGGCTTTGATGCTGATTTTCAGATAGATTTTGCGCCAAAGTACGCGCAACGTTTACCCAGCCATCGGCCTCCCAAACCTGATCGATCGTTTGGGTGGTTGATTGAAAATCCGCCAGAACGGTCACCTCGCGGCGTGAGACATTTACCCATTGGGTTCCATCCCAGTTTTGATTGATCACTTCCATCTCGGATTCGTTGGGTCCAAAGGTTGTGATCGTGCGGTGTGAGTTGGTCCAGGCGCCCGATGTCCAGATTTGATGCGTGAGGGTCGAGGAGGTTTGCGGCACAATTTCATCAATCGATCGCTCGCTGTTGATCCATGACGACCCGGTCCAGGCTTCCTTGGTACGGATAATCTGGTCGACAAACAGCGTAGTAACGCGAAAATCATCAACCCAAATCTGCGTTTCCGGAATCCAGTTCTGCGTCAGCGAAATGCGCTGGACTATGGATTGGTCAGTATACAAAGTTCTGGTTTGGTTTAACCAACTTTCAGTCAATCCATTCCAAACCTGATGGAGTTCTTGGCTGGGTACGCCTGCTAGATATTCGTAAGTGATGGTTTTGGAATTTTTCCAAGCCTCGTTTTCCCAGATTTCAGTCAGCCTTGAGTTTTGGGCCAATGCAGCGTTTGCGGCAAGTATGATGGCGAGTAGTGTTTTTTTCATGGTAGAGGGTTTATCGTAAAAGTAGGGATTTTTTGATTCAACACAGACGAAATCGTAAATCAGTATATTTGCCCAAATTTCTAAGGCATGACACCCCAAACCGTCCAAACTTCACTCGAGCAGTATTTCAAGCCTTTCCGAGACAACATCGTCGGCATCGATCAGGCGTTTGAATCCCCATTTGGCCCGCAAAAAATGGTGTATACCGATTGGACAGCGTCAGGCCGTCTGTACCGCCCGATCGAGGATAAGATGCTCCACGAATTCGGGCCTTTTGTTGCCAATACGCACACGGAAACCACAGCCTCCGGAACCGCGATGACTCTGGCTTATCACAAGGCGCGTCAAATCATCAAAAACCACGTAAACGCCAGCCAGGACGATATACTGATTGCAACCGGAACCGGAATGACGGGCGTAGTCAACAAATTTCAGCGGATCCTTGGGCTAAAACTGCCTGAAAACCTCATAGAATACACCCGGATTCCGGCCGAGAAGCGCCCCGTTGTTTTTGTTACGCACATGGAGCACCATTCCAATCAAACCTCATGGCTGGAAACAATAGCTACCGTCGAGGTGATTCCCGCCACGGCCGACGGGCTGGTTTGTCTTGATGGATTTGCGCGTTTGCTTGGCCAGTACGAGAACCATACGCTTAAGATCGCATCGGTTACGGCATGCTCAAACGTAACCGGGATTGTGACACCTTACTACGAGATGGCCCGGATGATTCATCGCGCGGGCGGTGTTTGTTTTGTAGATTTTGCCTGTTCGGCACCGTATGTCGACATTGACATGCATCCGGCCGATCCTGAGTGTCAACTTGACGCGGTATTTTTTTCGCCACATAAGTTTTTAGGCGGACCGGGCACTTCCGGCATTTTGGTCTTTAACCGCAAATTGTACCGCAACATGGTGCCCGATCACCCAGGCGGCGGAACGGTTTCCTGGACCAATCCGTGGGGGGAACACAAATACGTCGAAAACATCGAAGACCGCGAAGACGGCGGGACACCCGGTTTTTTGCAGGTGATCAAAACGGCTTTGGCCATCAGGCTAAAGGAGCAGATGGGCACGCACAACATTCTGGAACGCGAGCACCAGATCGTTAACCACATCTTTGATGAATTCTCAACAATTCCCAATCTGACGGTTTTGGCCGGACAACACCGGAACCGTTTGGGCGTGATTTCATTTTACATTGATAAACTTCACTTTAATCTGGGCGTCAAACTTCTCAATGACCGCTTTGGCATCCAGACGCGCGGCGGGTGCAGTTGCGCCGGAACCTACGGGCATTACCTGTTGCACGTTGACCGCGAAACCTCGCACCGCCTGACCGACCAGATCTCGCTGGGTGAACTTTTGGAAAAACCGGGATGGATACGCATGTCGATTCACCCCACTACAACTGATGCCGAGGTTCAATACGTTTGCAACGCCATCCGCCAACTGGCGCAAAACCACACCGAGTGGGCCAAGGATTACATTTACGACAAAAACACCAATGAGTATCTGCACAAGGACGCTCCCTGTGCCAACGAGGTTATTTCCGGTTGGTTCGAGTTCTAGACTTGTACGCATCTGATTTCCAGCGTTTGTGCGTCCATAGATAAAACTGCGGGGCTTTGCGGATTTGCGCTTCAACCAACGCCATGTAGGCATCGGTGAGTTCGTAGTCGCGGGCGGCGCGCACATCTTCACTCAGCGGAATAAAAGTGCCTTGGTAATGTCCGCGTTTTACCTTTTCGACATTGAGGTAAATCATGTTCATGTCAAAGCGCTTGGCCAACATTTCCCCGCCGGTAATCAGTGGTGTGTCCAGATTCATGAATTTTCCCCAATGGTAGATCTTGGTCGACTTGGGCGCCTGATCGCCGGCAAAACCGTAAACGCCCCGATGGCCGGCCGCTTCATTTTCACTGATGGTATCGATGGTTTTTTTGGTGGTGATCAGATGTGCCCGGAATCTGGACCGTATCCGATGGACCAAGCGGTCAAAGTACGGATTGTTGATGCGCTTGTAAATGGCATACCCATCAAAACTGATGTAGTAATTCATCGAGATGACCCACTCGTAGCTGGCATAGTGCGCTGCCATCATGACAATGCTTTTGCCTTTCTTTTCAAGATCGAGGTATTCGTCCATATTGGTAAAGGCAAACCGTTTGCGGATTTCGTCCTCCGATATGTTCATCGTTTTGATCATCTCCAGAAACATGTCGCACATGTGGCGATAAAAGTCCTTTTCGATGTTGAGTCTTTCCGCTTTTGTCTTTTCAGGAAACGCCAACTCCAGGTTGCGACGCACCACGCGTTTGCGGTAACCTACTACGTGATAAACCAGCAGGTACACCACATCCGACAGCGCATACATCAACTGGAACGGCATCACCGAAATCAGCCAGAGCAAAGGAAAAACAATAATGTAGGCGAGGCGTTGCATATTAAAAAATCACTGCAAATATACGGTTAAAAAGATTTCGGGCTTGCCGTGCACCACGGTATGATTATCTTTGAATGATGAATACTATTCTTTTGGGTCTTATCGCAATCAATGTGTTGGTCTCCATGAAAGGCTTTAACGATCTGGCCTTTTTTAGAAAGAACGAATTTCACGTCGGCGCTATCCGGGCGGGCGAAAAACACCGCATTTTCACCTCGGCGTTTTTGCACGTCGACCTGGCACACCTGGCCTTTAACCTGATTACGCTGTTCTTTTTTGCCGATGTGGTGATTTCCCTGTTGGGCGGCTTTACCTTTTTGCTGATTTATGCCGTCAGCCTGGTAAGCGGAAACCTGCTGGCGCTATACTTTCACAAAAATGATTTTAACTACCGTGCGGTTGGCGCCTCCGGAGCGGTGATGGGCGTTTTGTACAGCGCCATTCTGCTGCGTCCAGAGGGTGAGATTTACTTTATCTTTTTCCCGTTTGCGGGAATTCCGGCGTATATTTTTGGCGTGCTCTACCTTCTATATTCCATTTACGGTATGAAGTCAGGCCGCGACAACATTGGGCACGACGCTCATTTTGGCGGTGCCATTGGCGGTTATGTGTTCACCCTTGCATCGGTTCCGGAATTGTTAACGCATAATCCGTTGATTGTCATTTTGTTGGCGGTCCCTATTGCAATTTTGTTTGTCCTGGCACGCACCGGCAAGCTCTAATGGCACAATCCTTGAAAATCGCACAAACACTAAACAATCTGTCATGAAAAAAGCACTTATTATCTTTACACTGATCACATCGGGACTTTATGCCCAGGAAAGACCGCAAAACCATGTAACCGTCAACGGCCAGGGAGCGGTTTCGGTAATCCCTGATCAGGCGCAACTGGTTTTTTCCATCGAGAACAAAGGCTCAAACGCAGCCGATGTCAAAAAGCAAAACGACGCCACCGTGGCCAAGGTCTTACAGGCTATCGGCAAAGCCAAAATTGCTGAAAAAGACGTCATGACCCAGCGGGTGGCACTCCATCCGCAGTACGATTACGAAAAAAAGAAGTACACTTATTTTGCCTCGCAAACCATTTCCATTTTACTGCGCGACCTTACGCGTTACGACAAGTTGATGGAAGCTCTTATCGATGCAGGTGTGAATCAGATTTCATCGGTTGAATTCAAATATTCAAAGATTGAAGAAGCCAAAACCGAGGCGCGCAAAAAAGCTATGCTGGACGCCCGCCGCAAAGCCGACGATCTTACATCGGCCATTGGCCAAAAAGCCGGAATAGCCATCGCGATCACCGAGATTGACCAACCGGCATACTTCCCAAGACATTATGAAATGGCGATGGCAAAATCAGCCGACGAAGCCCAACCCACCTTAGCCGTTGGCGAACTTGACGTCAAGGCAAACGTCACGGTGAGCTTCCTGCTACAATAAAAAAATCCCGGATTTACGTCCGGGATTTTTTTATCGCTTTCCTTCAATAAACTCTTTTACCTTGGCTCTAAGTTCTTCGCCGCGAAGGTCTTTGGCCACGACAATTCCCCTTTCATTGAGCAGATACATTTTAGGGATCGATTCGACTCCGTAGGTCTTGGCAACCGGATCGTCCCAAAACATCAGGTTAGAGGCGTGAGTCCAGGTCATTCCGTCTTTGGCGATGGCTTCCTTCCATTTGTCAGCCTGGCCGGGACGATCGAGCGAAACACTGATGATGTTGAGCCCGCGATCATGAAATTCTTTGTAAATCGCTACCAGATTGGGATTCTCCTGACGGCAGGGTCCGCACCAGGAAGCCCAAAAATCCAGGATGGTCAATTTGCCCAGCGACTGGCTCAGCCTCACGGGTTTTCCATCAGGACCGGGTGCCTGAAAATCGGGAGCCACGCGGCCAATTCCAACCGTCTTCATCTGGTTGAGCTTGCGCAGGATGGTATGGGCCAGACGCGTTTTCTTAACCTCGGGCGTCAGGTTGTCATAGTAACCCTTAATGGCTGGAACGTCGGGCGTCGGGGTGTTGAACATGCTGCGGATAAGCATGGCTGCTACAAACGAATCCGGATTATTCTTGATAAAATCAATGCTGATGGTCTGGAATTCTTTTTGGAGTGCCATGTATTCGCGCACCATTTTGCCGGCCGACGCCGTATCTCCGGCCTTTATGAATTCCTGGTATTTGCCGCTGTTGGCTTCAAAACCTTGAAGTTTCTTTTGCACCGGCAAGATGCTTTTGTTGTAAGCCACCATTTTGTCGTTGTTTGGCGTGCCCGACAAAAGATTGGCGTAGGTTGAATCCTTATAGATGGTAAGGTTGATGCTGCCCGGCTCGACAATCAGGTATGACGGCGCATTGACTCCCTTAACCGAGATAGAGTGAAAGGCTGGCTCAAGCACCGATCCTTCAAAGACAAATTTCCCACCCTCTATTTTTACGGTGTCGATGGTTGAGATGCCCAGGGAGTCGTCATTGCGCTCCAGGAATACCTCGGTTCCTTCCGGTACGCCGGCAATTGTTCCGTTGATAGTGAAGTTCCCTTCATTTTTGCCGCATGAGGCCAGAATCATCAGGCTCAGTAGCGACAGCATTGTGTATTTCATGTGTCAGTATTTTGCTGCAAAAGTATCCAAAATATGCCGCTACAAGTCCTAAAGGCGTAATAAATTTTGGACAGATCATTGCCTTAATGACTCATAATTAACGATTGAGCAAACTACACCTTCGCATATAATGTCTACATTTGCAGGATAAAATCCCCAAAATGAAACAGTTTTCCCTCGCACTTTTGATGTTGTGGGCCTTTACTTCGCGCGCCCAACTCGTGATCAACGAACTGGACAGCGACACCCAAAGCGTGGACGACCGCGAGTTTGTGGAACTCAAATCAAGCGCGCCCAATTTTTCGCTGGATGGATTCGCACTGGTTTTTTTTAACGGTTCGGCCGATTCAAACCGCAGCTATTACGCCATCGATCTTGACGGCTATTCAACCGACGTCAACGGAATTTTTGTCGTAGGAAATGCTCTGGTGTCGCCGGTTCCGCAAATGCTGCTGCCTATCAACATCATCCAGAATGGCCCGGATGCCGTCGCCATTTACCAGGCTGATGCCTCCGACTTTCCAAACGATACGCCGGCTACGCAAAACAACCTGATCCACGCCTTGGTTTACGGCACTTCCGACCCTGATCCGGTTGCGCTTATGGAGATGCTGGGCGTTACCTTCCAGGCCGACGAGAATTTCTTTAACCAAAAAGATTTCCATTCTGTGCAACGCAAGGCCGATGGTACCTACGAAGCCAAAATTCCAACTCCGGGAGCCAATAATGACGGTAGCGGATTTGTTTTTAACGGGATCAGCATGAGTTTGTCGTCGCCGATGATAAATGAGGGCGATTCGTTTACGGTGACTTTTACCGCGCTGAACGACGTAGCCGACGATCTTGAGTTTGCGATTTCGCTTTCCAACGGCGGATTCAATACCGACGATTTTACGGGAAGCCTACAGGTTTTGATTCCAGCCGGAATGACCTCGACCACCCGGACATTTACCGTTGTTGACGATAGCCTGGACGAAGGTGATGAACTGGCGGTGATCAAGTTTGGTTCGTTGCCGTTTGGCTTTAACCGAACCAACGACAACCTGGAGGTCCGCGTAATCGACAACGATTTTTACACCCTGCCGTTTGGCACACCGCTCAATCCTACCTATGGGGTGGTTTCGTCAACCGCGCCCGAAGGCTATTACGCCTCACTGGAAGGCAAGGCCGGAGACGAACTATTCGCAGCCCTACGCGCCATTATTGCCAATCCTGAATTGGTGCGCGCCCATACCTACGGCGATACGGAAACCATCTTACGCCAGTCAGATCAGAACCCGCAAAACAGCAACCAGGTTTGGCTGATGTACGTCGAGGAGCCTATGGCCAAATACAAGTTTCAGTCAACCGCCAGCAATGTCGATTCCTGGAACCGCGAACACATTTTTCCGCAGTCGCGGGGCGGATTCGCCAACGCAACGAGTTCATGGCCGGACGGAATCAACCTCTGGCTACCAACAAGCGCATCTGACATTGCCGCCGGACACAGCGATGCACACCACATCCGGGCCGAGGATGGTCCGGAAAATTCGGCACGCAGCAACCGAGATTACGGAACTGATTACAACGGCCCTGCAGGAAACCTGGGTAGTTGGAAGGGCGATGTGGCCCGCGCCCTGTTCTACATGGCAGTCCGTTATGAAGGGCTGACACTCGTCAACGGCAATCCGCCCGACAACATCACGGGCCAGATGGCCGACCTTGCCAGCCTGCTGGTTTGGAACACGCAAGATCCGTCGGATGATTTTGAAATGAACCGCAACAACATCATCTACCAGTGGCAGTATAACCGCAATCCTTTTATCGACTATCCGGAACTGGCCGACTACATTTGGGGAACCCAGCAAGGTCAGCCGTGGTTTGCACCGCTTTCCAATGCTGAATTTTCAATGCCCGGGGTAGTGGTATATCCGCAGCCGGCAACATCCGCTTTTAGCGTAACAGGGATGGCCGGATCAGCACAAGTGTATTCGATGAGCGGACAACAGGTGGCTTCATTTGAGTTTGTCGAAAATCAAACCGTTTCGCATAATTTGCCCACCGGCGTTTACATTTTGCGATTGCAGGATGATAGCCGTGTCGTAACCAAGCGACTCCTGGTGCGTTAAGGTGTTTTGCGGATGTTTTTCGCTTCGCCCTTTGGAATGACGTCATCCAATTCGAGCGAGTCCAGGTAGGCCAGTCGGTCTTCCAGGTTATCAGCCAGTTTGTTGACGCGTTTGAGGATTTTGTCAAGCGATCCGTTTTTCTTGGCGATCACTCCAATTACTAAAGCGGCCGCAACTCCCGTTGCGATTCCGATAATCAGGTTTTTGCTCATATGATTAGTGTTTGATTAACTTGCTATGGGTTCGCCGCCATTGACGTGGATTACCTGGCCCGTCATATAGGAACTATCCCCACTGGCCAGGAACACATAGGCAGGAGCCACTTCCGATGGTTGACCGGGGCGTTTCATTGGAACATCAAGCCCAAAGGCGGCAACTTCTTTTTTGGTGAATGTGGCCGGAATCAGCGGTGTCCAAATGGGGCCCGGTGCAACGGCATTTACCCGGATTCCTTTGTCAACCAGCATGGCCGAAAGCGATCGGGTAAAAGTGACAATGGCACCTTTTGTACTCGAATAATCGAGCAGATGTTCACTGCCGCGATAGGCCGTAACCGAGGAGGTATTGATAATTACGTCGCCTTTGCCTAAGTGCTTTAAGGCTTGATCAACCGTGTAAAAAAACGGGAATATGTTGGTCTGGAAAGTCTCCCTTAATTGTTTTGACGTGATATCTTTGACCGATTTTTCAGGGAATTGTGTGGCCGCATTGTTGACCAGAATGTTAAGTCCGCCCAGTTTTTTTACCGTGTCGTTTACCATCCGCCTGCAAAATGCCTCGCTTTTCAGATCGCCTTTAATCAGCAAGCATCGGACACCTTCGGCTTCTACGAGCTTCCTGGTTTCCCGGGCGTCTTGGTCCTCGTTCAGATAGGCAATGGCCACGTGCGCTCCTTCGCGGGCAAAATGGACCGCTGTGCTGCGGCCGATCCCACTGTCGGCACCGGTGATCAGCGCGATTTTTCCTTTTAATTTACCGCTGCCGGTATAGTCGGGTCGTATAATTTCCGGTAAGGGCTTCATGCTGGATTCGCTTCCGGGCAGCGACTGCTTTTGTGGAGGTATTTTTTTTGGTCTCATCAGAATTCACAATTAGCAGCCTCGTCATTCACATAGGCTTGTGCGATGGCCGACAAGCTCATGTCAAAGGATTTCTCTTCATCAAGGCTTTCTTCGAGCAGCCAGACAACCCGTTCTTCCTTTAGGGAAATGGCAAATGATCTCAGCGTTCCGTAACAGGCAATTTCACAGTGGATGATCTGCTGAAGTTCGGCTATGAGCGCCGCATCCTGCACCGGTCCGCGCGGAATCTGCGCCAGTACGTTTTCCAGCCGATGGGTGTGGTGGGCGAGGGCCTCAAACCGTTGCGCACCCGGTTTTATCCCAATGCTTTTAAAGATTTCCAAAAGGCGTTGGTACTGCAACGTCGTGTGCGCCGAATGTTTTTCCAACGCCATCAAAACATCGCGCGAGGCTATCCGGCTGCGGATACGGTCGTAAAAGGGCAAAAGTTGCTCCTCTGACCAAAACGCACATTTAAGGTATTGTTCAAAAAGTTCGCGGAGCGCGGTGACTTCGCCTGAGGATTTAGATGAAAGATTGAGATGCATGGGCAAATGGGTTGTGAATCAAAGTTCAACAACTTGCCCTGCATTTGGTTTATAAAATTATGGAGTATTTTTATAAGGTTCGCCAAATGTGATGGTAAAGGTTGTACCAACACCCACCTGGCTCTCGACCGCGATGGTTCCATCCATGCTTTCAATTTGGCTTTTGGTCATAAACAATCCGATCCCGCGGGCGTCAGGATTGCCCGCAAAGGTTTTGTACATCCCAAAAAGCTTGTCGCCGTGTCGGTTGAGGTCGATGCCCACGCCGTTGTCGGATACCGATAATTTGCGCTCGTTTGCGTTTGAAGTCCATTTAACGACGATTTCCGGCTTGCGGTCCGGACTGCGGTATCGCAGCGCATTCGATATCAAGTTGTGGAGGATGCTTTCCAGGTATGCCGCATTGTACCGCACTTCTACATCAGCCGGAACATCAATTTCAACATGCGCATTGCTCGCTTCAATTTGTGAGGTGAGCAGTTCAATGGCGTTGTTGATGTATTCGGCAAGGTTGAGTTCCTCGAGCGACAGATTGTCATTGGTTTGCAGGTTTACCAGGTCGTTGAGGTTGAGCATGGTCTCATTCAAAGTTTCTGACACTGTTTTCAGCATGGCAATCATCTCGGCCTGCTCGTCGTTGCACTTTTCGCCCATGTCGAGGAATTGCGAAATCGACTGGATATTGGCAGCATGCGAACGCAAATTATGCGACACGATGTACGAGAAGTTCATCAAACGTTTGCGGTGCTCGTTAACCAGCTTGAGCGATTGTTGGGTGGTCTGCTCAGCTTCCTTGTTGGCTGTGACGTCGATCATGATGCCACGCAGCACGTTGCGGCCGTCTTCGGATACGATCGACAAGCTGTCCCGTATCCAGACTACGCGTCCATCGGCCGCCAAAAACCGGTATTCGATCACGCCATCCTGTTTGGATTTGGCTATGTTCAGGAACTTTTCGATGGCCCGCTCGCGATCGTCCGGATGCAGGTGTTCGCGCCAAAAAAATTCTTCGCTCAGCCATTGCGTGGGCGTATATCCCAGGATTTGCTCGGTTTTGGCGCTGATAAAGTGCAAGTCCAGCGTTTCACTGTTGCATTCCCACACGATGCCTTCAATGGTATTAAGCAAATTTTCCAGACGTTGACGCGAATTGACAATAATTTGTTGCGCGGCCTTTTGCTGGGTAATGTCATCGGTAAAGACCACTACGCGATCAAAAGAATCTTCGTGTCCCCTCATTACGGTCCAGCCCAGCGACATGTCAAATTCCTCGCCATTGGGCTTGCGAATTTTGGTTTCGGTTACAAACCGCGGCACACCCGACACCATGGCGGCCAATTGGCTGTGAAAGACCTCAATGTTACCGTCATCTAGCAGCGGTTCCAGTCCGCAAAGGAGTTCCTCACGCGTTCTGGGCGCATGCAATTCCACGCATCGGTTGTTGATGTCAATGATTTTAACCCGTCTGGCGGCCTCGGCTACGATGTCAGGATGGGCCTCAAAGTAAGTTAGTGCCTGGTTAAAGTCGGTTGGAATCTCAAAGCCTTTGAGGTATTTAATTACGTCAGAAAAATCTTCTTCCCAAAGCCCTAGCGGAGAATCCTGAAAAAGACTTTTAAAACGCTCTTCGCTTTTTACGATCAGCTCACTTGCTTCCTTTTCAAAGGTGATGTCCTGAACGATGGCTATGTGGCTGGTTGGGGTCTCGCCGGGCTTCCAAAGCGGCGATACGGTGAGCTTGACCCAAAACGCTTCACCCGAAGGCCGCTGTAACCTTCGCTCTACCGAGAATTCAGTGATTTGTCCGGCTCTAAGCATTTTCATGCGCGCATCTTTATCAGTTTCCGACGGATGGAAAAGGTCAATAAAAATCATGTTGGCAAGCGCATCGGCCGGATATCCGGTCATGCCCGACAGTGCCTCGTTAGCCTCCAGGATTTTGCCCGTAACCGAATCAATGCTCGCAATGCCAACGGCCGCCTGTTCAAACATTGACCTGAACTTAGATTCGCTCTCTACTATTTTTTGTGCCTGTTTGCGTACCTGAGCTCTTAGGTGCTGGGGTTTTTTAAGCAAAAGGGTGATGACAAACCCAAAAAGTGCCGAAAAAATAAGACTAAAGGCAACCAGCGGGAGTAAGGGCAGCAATCTTTCAAATGGCGTCTCATTGTCAATGATGTAGAGAGTCCAGCTGGTTTCAGGTATCGATTTTTGACGGTACAGCCTGTTTTTGAACGTATGGGGGGTTGGCAGCAAAAAAACTTCCTGACCTTTAATCGGATCGATCCCGGAAATTTGGAAGGAATAACGCGAATCGTCAATCGCATCCATCCCGGTATCATTAAGCATGGTCTCGAGCCTGATAACCACTGCCGAAAAGCCCCAAAATCGGTTGTCCAAATAGACGGGCAGTCGGCCTACAATACCCTTACCGCCCTGCCTGAGTTCAAACGGGCCGGAAAAATACATCCGTCCCAGTTGGATGGTTTTTAAAAGGTCAGGTCGGTGAACCGAATCACTCAGAATGTCATAACCTAACGCTGCTTCATTTCCCTTTAAAGGATAAACGTACTTAATCCTGCCTCCGGGAACCAATTGTACGGCATCGACGCCACGGTTGGATTCGACGAGTTGTCGGCCGACGGCTTCAAAATTTTCCGGCTTTCCGTCGTCATTAATGGTAAGGGCTAGCGTAAGGGCTGTATTGGATGCGTTTTTAAGCGCCTGATCCAGATTGCTGTAGGCAACCTCCAACAGGTTGTTCATCTCGCGCGAGTAGTTGTCGCGGTTGAGCTTGTGGCGCTGGTATACGATGTACATAGACATGGCGGATACCAACACAAAAGCGATAAGGCCGGTTGTGCGCGGGCGGTTAAAAAACCAGTTCACGAAGGCATAGCGGCGTTTGTCGCTTTCCATCTGGGCGATAATTTGGTTAATTGAGTAGCTTGGCTAAAGTACAAACTATTCACACTGTGCAAGATAATGTCCTACATTTTTAACGAATAATTTCTTTAAATACTAATTTTATGCTTAATTGACACTAAGCTAAGGAAATACCCGCAACGGTTTTTAACGTTTTACCGTGCTTGGGTGATAATTTGTTAACGCGAAAAACCAGTCTTAGATGTCAAATATCCTAAAATCAATCTTTTAAAACCGTCGGGATCGGTCAAGTCTTTACAATTTCAGGAACTGGAAGCGAAGTCCTGAGTTCTGCGATGAATTTTGCAAGATCTTCAATTTCGACGTGATCCATCACCACAATCTTGTACCAATGGTTTTCGCCCTCATGTGACTGCGGAACCAAATGGAATTTTTTAGCCAAAGCAACAGGCACAAATTCCCGGCGGATGGTTACGATGTTCATGTTAGGATTTCTAAAGTATCGCACCCCCAGAGTGTCGAGTTCGCTGCAAAGCCAGTCGGTGCGCATCTGCAGGACGTTTATCTTTTCAAACCAACCGTGGGCGCCATAAGTAAACAGAATCATCCAGACCGCCACCGCATTAGCGCCCGAACGGCTTCCGCACAACGTGAGGTCCATTCCCTCGACGTATTGCGCCTGCTTGGTCAGGACATTTTCAATCAGGCCTTTTCGGCAGATAAAAATTCCGGTTCCGTAGGGAGCCTGAAGCATTTTGTGGGCGTCAACCGTGACCGAACTGACATCGGGATTGGCAAAATTCAACTGGTTTTGCGGATGGCTCACCGGATAGACAAATCCGCCATAGGCGCCATCCACATGCAATTTAAATTCAACGCCAAATTTGCGCAAGATATCGGGATAGACGTGGCTCTCATCGACGCTCCCGAACATAGTGGTCCCCATGTTGGCCACGGCAATAAAGTATTGTTTGCCGTCGGCTATCGCCCGCCTCACCGCGTCATCCACCACAGTGGGAATCAGTGCGCGTGAATCGGCGTCAACAGGAATGCAACACCAATCCACCATCAGCAAGTTGGAGGCCTTTGGAATGGAGTAATGCGTATCCTCCGATGCCAGAATCGCAATCTCCTCGGGCCTGGCATTGTGATGCTTCATAAAGTAATTGCGGAAAATCCAGATCGCCTGGAGGTTGGCCTCGGTCCCGCCGGGTGCGATATAGCCGTCAAAAGCATCAGGCCGGGCTTTGAACAGGTCTACGGCTACCACGTCAAGGACTTCGCGCTCCATTTGCTGGGTTCCGCCAAAGGCTTTTTCCGAGGTTCCAATAGTATGGCATCCGATGTTGTTGGGATTCCTGACAAAGGCCTGAAGACTGGGCGCATCCTTTAAAAACGGTGCGTCACCGGCAAAAACCCGCGTATCAAGTTGCGACGCCGGATAACCAAGGGAGACGTCGTTTGCAAAATCGATGTTTTGGTCTAATGCGGACTGAATCCGCGAAACCATTTCCGGCCGTGTGAGTTTTTTCCAGTATTTGATCGTATCGGGCATGGGTTTGATTTTATAAAAAAAAGCGGCCAATTGACCGCCCTTCTCTTTGTTTTGGTGGATTATTCCACAATCAATTTACCTTTCATGATCGACGAGTGACCGGGAAATGAACAGATAAAATCATAAGTTCCTTTCTCGATGGTAAACTCGATGGTGTCGCTTTCACCTCCTCCGATTAGCTTGGTGTGGGCAATCACTTTGTCTTTTTCAGACGATGGGATGTACTCTGAATCCTTGGCGTCAACGGCTTTGAGTGAAAAATCGGCCAGGTCGGTTCCGGGTTTAAGAATTACAAGGTTGTGACCCATAACCGCTTTTTCCATTTTGCCCACGTGCTTCAAAGTCAGGGTGACGGTTCCCGCCAGCGCCTTGAGTTCGTTTTTATTAAACTGCATCTGGTCATTGCTCTCGATGGTCAGCGCGGCACTGGCAACTTCGGCTCCGGGCGCAACGTCGGCGCTTTCTTCATATACGATGGGCTCTTCGGCCGGTTCGGCTTGTTTTTTATCGCCGCAGGAAAACACGGCAAATGCCGCAAGGGCAGACAAGGCTGTAATTTTAAACTTTTTCATTTTTTATGTAGATTTTTAATTGAGACAAAGTTACGCATTCCATCCGGGTTCCTTTTATGACTTAAGTCATAGAGGGGTATTTTAATTAAGATTTAACGCGTGTTGCATCAATCAGCATAAGGACTAGTCCAGCCGGGAACGCCAGTGAAGCGATCAGTATCAACTGCGGATAGTACGCAACGCCCCCTACGCCAAACCAAGCCGAGGCGCCCTGTACAAAGAGCAGCAACTCGGTAGTGAGGAAACCAGCGCACAAGACCGCGATACCCATCCAACCCAAACGTCTAAAGCCATCCAAAAAAAACAAAATCATTCCCGTGACCACGCCCAACATGCAAAGATGGATGAATCCGATGGTGAATTGCCGCACCGCGTGCGAGGCAGCCAGCATTCCGGGATAGAGCGTGGTGAGCTGGAGCAAGCCTTTCACGGCCAGTGAGCCCAGCGCCAGGTAAATCAGCCATCGTTTGCCTGATGGCGGCAGAATTTTGCGGTCAATTTTAACCTGTGCCAGCAAAATAAAAGCATACGCCTGAACCGCCACACCCGCACCATTAAGGACAACCCATGACCAATGGGTGAAATACCAACTGAGCGGCAGGCCAAAAGTCAAGAGGGTTGCGGCGATAAGCCAGAATTTAACCTGTTTGATTCTTTGCAGGTCCAGTGCTGCTCCCGAAGTTTGGAGGTGTCTGGCCAGTAACGCCAGGACGGCAAAAATCATCCATCCGTTAAACTGAAAATGCAAAAAGAACTGAAGGGACGCATAATATAACGGCGTTCCTTTGTGTCCGGTGGCCCCCAAAAGCCCGAGCATCCAGGCGCCCCAGGTTGAAATCACCATAAACGCCAGCGCGGTCTTTAAAAATCCCATCCTGTCCTGCGGCAAATCGCGCCAAGCCCGCCACGCAAAAACATAGCTGCAGACAATTTGCAGGGTTGAAAATGTAATGGAAACGGAAAAATAACCCTTTGCAGGAAAGCTGATCATCATCCCGACAACGGTTAGTTGCGTAAGGGCAAACAACATTTGGTAGCGCCCGGCCGCGGCTGGAAAGAACCTGGCGACAATCAACCCAAAAAGCGCCAGATAAGCCCATCCCAACATAGCCGTGTGCGAATGCCCGTGAAGCAGGAACTGATAATCAAAGCCCAGCGGAAAAACCTGCGCCGCCCTGAGCGTTACCCCCATTAGGGATGCGATAAGGAAATTGACCAGACAAACCAGCAGCCAGCTTTTTTTCATGCGCAGGATTATCCTCTAAAGATAAGATTTACCCCGGGTAGATTCAAGCGGGTAATGTCAATTTTGCCGGAATAGGGAAGAGGCCGTAGCGTTTGCGATCCGTTTACAAAATGCTGAACGTAGAAATTTCCGCGGTAACCGGCGTCCTGCAGGTATTGGCCCATCTGCTCCAAATGTTCCCGGTCGATGAGAGATGAGTGTACCGTGGTACGTACTTCAAACCCGATTCCGGCGTGTAAGAGCAATTCAAGTGATTGTTCAAATTCCTTGAATAAGTTGCTGTTGGTTATGGTTTTAAAGTGTTTCGGCATTGCTTTAAAATCCAGCGCTACGTAATCGACAAGGCTTTGGTCGACCAGCCGTTTCAGGACTTTGGGCCGACTTCCGTTGGTATCGATTTTAAGCCGATAACCCATGAGTTTTACATCTGCTGCAAAATCTTCCAGACCTTTGTGAAGCGTACATTCGCCACCGCTTAAAACCACGCCGTCCAACAAGCCTCGCCGCTTTTTCAAAAAGTTAAGCGCGCGGTCATACCCAAAATTTCCCTTGCCAAGTACAATCTCAGGGTTGTAACAGTACTGGCATCGCATGTTGCAGCCTGCAAACCACAATATACAGGCGGTGCAGTCCGGGAAGTCGAGCAGCGTGAACGGCGTGATGTTATATAGCGGCGACACTACTTTTCAGTAAAATGTCTGCGTTGGCGGTGTTCGCCTTTTTTCCCGATGTTGAAACTTTCTACCGGGCGGTGATAACCCATTACGCGCGTGTACACCAGGCATTTGCTGCGATTTTGTGTTTGCCCGGCCAGCAGTTCATTGCGTTGTTGTGTGTTCATGAGGATTGGATTTAAGGTTTTGGATAATGTTCTCGTCACATTTTGGACAATATTCATGTTCGCCGTTCAGGTAGCCGTGAACCGGACACACGCTAAAAACAGGCGTCACCGTGATGTATGGCAACTTGAAATTGGTGAGTACTTTGCGCACAAAGGATTTACATGCCGCGGGCGAACTGATTTTCTCGCGCATGTACAGGTGCAGCACCGTTCCGCCGGTGTATTTGCACTGCAGCTCGTCCTGAAGCATGAGCGCTTCAAAGGGATCGTCGGTGTAGTCAACCGGAATCTGGGAGCTGTTGGTATAATAGATGTTTTCCTCCATGCCGGCCTGTATGATGTCGGGAAAGCGCTTGAGGTCTTCTTTGGCAAACCGATAGGTGGTACCTTCAGCAGGTGTTGCTTCCAGGTTGTAAAGGTTCCCGGTGGCTTCCTGGAATTCTTTCATGCGATTGCGGATGTGTTCCAGCACATCTGATGCAAAAGCTATCCCCGAGCGCGTGGTCAGGTTATCGGCTCCCTGGGTAAAGTTAAGGATCATCTCGTTCATCCCGTTGACGCCTATGGTGGAAAAGTGATTTTTAAAGTGCGGCAGATAGCGCCTGGTGTACGGGAAGAGTCCGCGGTCATACATTTCCTGGATGAACGCGCGTTTCTTTTCGAGAGTCGACCGTGCTACTTCCATCAAATGATCGAGTTCGCGGTAAAGCCCGGTCTTGTCGC
Source organism: uncultured Flavobacterium sp. (assembly GCA_934636265.1). Taxonomy (GTDB): domain Bacteria; phylum Bacteroidota; class Bacteroidia; order Flavobacteriales; family Flavobacteriaceae; genus Flavobacterium. The sequence continues at coordinate 9,012 of CAKUAD010000005.1, read as the reverse complement.
CTTTAAACCGATAGCCAAGCCGCGCCATGTTGATCGTAACCACGCCGATACTTCCTGTCATCTCGGCGCTTCCAAAGAGTCCGTTTCCGCGTTTGAGCAATTCCCTCAGGTCCAGCTGGAGCCGGCAACACATGCTGCGAACCGCATTGGGTTTGTATGCTTCGGGGTTCTCGATTTTGTTGCCGTTTTCGTCCAGCGTATACTGGCTGCCGATAAAATTCTGAAAGTACGACGATCCTATCCGCGCCGTATTTTCAAACAAAAGATCGACGTTTTTGCCGTCCCAGTCAAAATCCTCGGTGATGTTGACCGTCGGGATCGGGAAGGTAAATGGCTGTCCGCCGGCATCGCCCTGGGTCATCACCGTGTAGTACGCCTTGTTGATGAGGTCCATTTCCGGCTGAAAATGTCCGTAGCGCATATCTTCCAGGCTTTGCGTCCCGCGCTCCCGGGCCTTTTCCAGCAATTCACCGCTTGTAATTCCCGCAAAAAGGTGGTGGTCGTTCCGCGTCGGGATCTGATCTTTCAAATCGGCGGGCGCAACCCAATCCAACGTGATGTTGGTAAACGGCGACTGTCCCCAACGCGCCGGTACGTTTAGGTTGTAGACAAAGCTGCGGATGGCTTTTTCAATATCGGCGTAAGCCAAACCATCCTTAAAAACATAAGGGGCAAGGTAGGTGTCAAATGAACTGAATGCCTGCGCACCGGCCCATTCACTCTGGAGAATACCGAGAAAATTAGCCATTTGCCCCAGAGCTTCCCTAAAATGCGACGGCGGCCTGCTTTCAACCCTGCCCCTTACACCATTGAAACCTTCATTTAAAAGTACGCGCAAACTCCAGCCGGCACAGTAGCCCGTAAGGCAATCCAGATCGTGGATGTGGAGGTCGCCATTGCGGTGTTTGTAGCCTTCCTCGCGCGAGTAAATCCTGTCGAGCCAGTAATTGGCAATGATTTTCCCGGCTGTGTTATTGACCAATCCGGCATTGGAATACGAGGTGTTGGCGTTGGCGTTGATCCGCCAATCAGTTTGGTTGATGTACTCCTCGATAGTCTGTGCACTGTCAACGTATGTGGTGTCGTCGTTTAGTCCGTTTACGTGTTCGCGCTGCAGCTTTCGGGTATGCCGATAAAGCATAAACGATCGCATAACGTCAAATTCGCCCAAGGCAAAAAGTGTCTTTTCAATCAGGTCCTGAATGTCCTCGACGGCCCACGTTTCATTTTCGTCAAGTTCCATCATGACAATGCGATAGACCTTTCTGTCTGGAGCTTTGCTTACACTGTGAAACGCCTTGTTGATGGCCTCCTCAATCTTGTAGCTCTCAAAGGGTTTGTAACTGCCGTTTCGTTTGATGACGTACTTTTCCATAGCTAGTTCCTGAATTCGCGTTCCATGGCAATCGCTCTAGGGAAAAGGATGTTGTTTTCCAGGTGGATGTGTGTGTGCAGATCATCCTGAAAATCGCGCAACATGGCATAAGTTACCTTGTACGTACTGCAGGCCAAGGCTGGTGGCTGATAGTTTTTGGTCAGTTTTGCAATTTCCGCAAAGCGGTCACCCTCGGCTTCGTGCTCGTGCTTCATCATGGTCACCGGATTTTCAACCGTGCCAAAGTGCGGCATGTCGAGTGGCTGCCCGCTGCTTTTGGCCTTGACCATTTTGCGGATAAAAGGGAAGAGGATGAGTTCTTCCTTTTTCATGTGCGCGGCCAAGTCGGTCGCCGACTGGGTAAAGAGTTCGGTAATCCTAAAGAGTTCCGGATTGTTACCGCCGTGAACCTTGCAAAGCTTGTTTAGGAATTGCAACAGAACGGGTGTTTTTTCCTCGATGTAGCGATGGTGTTTTTTCTCGATGTAATCAATCAGCAAGTCTGATGGCCAGGCCGCGTAATCGATAGCACTCGCCGATGTGGTCATGGCCTCGCTCAAATCCTCAACGAGTTGCGAGACAGGAATCTGCTTTTTGGCGCAAACTTCCTCCAAGGTGCGGTTGCCCTTGCAGCAAAAGTCAATGTTGTATTTTGAAAAGACCTGTGCTGCGCGAAAGTCGTCGGCTACGATTTCGCCAATGGTGATGGTGGTGTCAACTGTCATTTTTCTAGTATTAAATTGTTAAAATTCTCCTTTTCAAGGTGTTGTGTAATCAGCGATGCCACGGTGAGCATGTTTGAAACTTCAGCCAACTGTCGGCTTACATCGTAAGTTTTGTAAAGGTTGGCGACTATGATTTTTAGTGATTTGATTTTTTGGCGAGCCGTGTTTTTGACGTGCTCGTCGCCCATAAAGTACTCCTCGGTGGCCGATTGGAGTTCGCGTCGTATGCCCGCAAGCTTTACCGATGCCGTTTTTGCCGACGCCTGCGGGTATTTGTTGAGGTAAACTTTGTTGGACATCTGCACTTCGTCGATAGTCCCGCAAATACTGACAGCCGCCTGATGCGCAAAAACCACTGCCTCAATCAGCGAATTTGACGCCAAGCGGTTTCGGCCGTGCAGTCCGGTGCGGGCACATTCACCCACCGCATAAAGGTTGGTCACCGACGTCTGCCCGTTGGTATCGACGCTTACGCCACCGCATTGGTAGTGCGCTACGGGAATTATGGGCAAAAGATCTTCAAACGGATCGATGCCACGCGAATGGAGATACGACAGAATTCCCGGAAAGTGTCGGCCAAACTTATCGCGATCCATGTGCCGGCAATCCAGATAGACCGGATGTCCCGATTCTTGGATTTCCTTAAAAATCGACGCCGAAACCACATCACGCGTAGCCAGCTCGCCGCGTGGATCATCGCGAAACACAAACCTTTTTCCGCGTTGGTTTACAATGTGCGCACCCTGTCCGCGGAGCGCCTCCGACAGCAAAAAGTAGGGATTTTCGCCAGGCTCATACAAGGCGGTCGGGTGAAACTGGATGTGTTGCATGTCGCGTATTTCAGCGTCGGCACGGTAGGCGATGGCCACTCCGTCACCGGTAGCAATCCTTGAATTCGTGGTATGACGGAACACTTGTCCGCATCCGCCGGTACTTAAAACCATTGTGCGGGCGCGGATGTACCGCACTTTTCCGGCATCGTCAAAAAAGAACGCGCCAATGGCTCTTTTGCCCTCGGCTGTTTTTTCAGTCACCAGGTCCACAACAAAGTGATTTTCCAGTATTTCGACGTTTTTGAATTGCCCAACGGCGGCCAACAGCGATTTTTCAATTTCCATTCCCGTACGGTCGCCGCTGTGTAGGATGCGGGCTGCGGTATGTCCGCCCTCCAGCGCCAAATCCCATTGTTTTTGCGGGTTTTGGTCAAAGTCGACGCCAAGCGCAATGAGTTCTTCCAGTCGCTCGGGTGCCTGACCCACCACCATCCGCACCACCTCTTCATCACATTCGCTGCCGGCTTTAAGCGTATCCTGAACGTGTTTTTCAAAACTGTCGCGCAGATGGTCAACCACTACGGCAATTCCGCCTTGAGCCCTCCCGGTGTTGGTAACCGCAGCCTTTCCCTTCGTCATGATCAAAATTTTAAGATCAGGCCGCATTTTTGCGGTTTTGATGGCCAGAAAGAGTCCTGCAATTCCGGATCCGGCAATGAGTAGGTCAGTCTTGTGCATTTTTGGATGTGTTATGAGAGTTCCAACATCCGGTTGATGGGAACCAGCGCCTCTTCTCTCAGTTTGCTTGGAATTTCAATTTTCGGGGCTTCGTTTTTAAGACACAGATACACTTTGTGCAGGGTGTTGAGTTTCATAAAGGCACACTCGCTGCAGGCGCAGGAGTTCTCTTGATAGGCCGGTGCGGGAATAAGGGTTTTGCCGGGAGTTTTGGCGGCCAGTTGATGCAGGATGCCCGCCTCGGTGGCCACGATAAACGTTTTGGCGCCGCTCCCGGCAATGTATTTTAGCATGCCCGATGTCGACCCGATGTAATGCGCAACTCCCAGTATGGGTGCCTCCGATTCAGGGTGCGCAACGATCCGCGCCGTGGGATGCCGTTGGTAAAGCGCGATGAGTTTGTCGAGCGAAAAAGCCTCGTGAACCACGCACGATCCATCCCAAAGCACCATGTCGCGTCCGGTCTCCTCTATCAGATAGCGACCCAGGTTTCGGTCGGGCGCAAAAAGGATGGGCTGATCGGCCGGGAATGACGCAATGATTTTCTTGGCATTTGACGAAGTACACACCACATCGCTCATGGTTTTGATCTGCGCGCTGCAGTTGATATACGTAACAACTTTGTGGTTGGGGTAGCGCGCCTTGAAACGTCTGAAATCTTCAGGCAAGCAGCCATCGGCCAGCGAGCAACCCGCTTTGGCATCAGGAATCAGGACGGTTTTGGAAGGATTCAGGATTTTGGCGGTTTCGGCCATAAAGTGAACGCCGGCAAAAACAATGATGTCGGCGGTGGTCTCGGCCGCCTTTTTGGAAAGTTCCAGGCTGTCGCCGATAAAGTCGGCAATGTCCTGAATTTCCTCCTCCTGATAATAATGAGCCAGGATCACCGCATTTTTTTGTTTGCGAAGGGCGTTGATCTTATCGATTAAAACTCGCTTTTCCATAATTCAGGCTTACCAATGTAAAATTACCCGATTGATGCGCCGCGGTTTATGACCCTAATCATACTTGAAATTCTTTTTTGGCTGGCTCAGGAGTTGATTGTAAAGCAGTTGGGATATGACTGCAATCATATTTGCAACACCGGAAATAAAATACGTTTGTCAAAACCCGCCACATGAAAAACACTTGGATTTATATGGGCTGTGCCGCGGCGCTGTTCACTCTTTTTGGATTTTACAACACCGCTGTCTACCTGGGCGATACGTCAGCTGAGCCACTCACACCTAAGGCACGCTTGGGGCAAAAAATCTGGCAGGACAACAATTGCTTTTCGTGCCATCAATTGTACGGACTGGGCGGCTACCTGGGGCCTGACTTGACCAACCTATATTCGGCAAAGGGCAAGGACTACATCAAGGCCTTTGTCAACAGCGGGGTTAAAACCATGCCTAGGTTTTCGTTCACTGAACAGGAAAAGGAAGCATTGGCAGCCTTTTTACGCGAGGTCGATCAATCGGGTTTCTATCCCGATTACAAGGCAAAAATCAAGGCTAATGGCTGGGTTGAAATCACAAAAAAATGAATCGGAACGTCTCTCAATGGTTTATGCTGCTGGGGCTGGCAGCGCTTTTGGCCGGAATGCTCTTTGGACTCCTGGCCGGGTTTCAGTACATCCTGCCTGATTTTTTAAAAGAATCGATGCCGTTCAGCAACATCCGTCCGTTTCATGTTACCAGTGTGATTTCATGGATTGTGCTCGCGGCGACAGGCGGTGTTTATGAATACATCACAAAGGAATTTGGTTTGAGATCCAAAAGACTGGCCGCGCTCCACCTTGTGGTTTTCCTGGTGACGGGCGTGGTGATTTACATCAGTTACCTGTCCAAAACCTATGGCGGAAAGGAATATCTTGAGTTTCCTCCGGTGCTGATTTTACCGGTGATTGCGGGATGGCTGCTGTTTGCCGTAAATTACTTTTCCAGCGTCCGCAACATAAAAGAATGGCCGGTGTATTACTGGATGTGGGGAACGGGGATCCTGATGATGGCCTACCACCTTGGCGAGGCTTACCTTTGGCTTCATCCTGAAATTGGTGCCGATTTTATCAAATCGCTCACCATACAATGGAAGGCCGGCGGATCATTCGTTGGTTCGTGGAACATGCTGGTTTACGGAACGGCTATCTATTTAATGGCGCGTATCAAGGGCGACGATAGCATAGGACGTAATCCGCTGGCGTTCTTTTTTTACTTTTTGGGACTGGCCAACCTGATGTTTGGCTGGGCGCATCACATTTACATCGTTCCCACGGCCACATGGCTCAGGTATTCGGCCTACGCCATCAGCATGACCGAATGGATCATTCTGGGACACATGATTTACGCCTGGCGCAAATCGGTACCGGTTGAAGCCAAAATGGCCAATCTGCCGGCCTATCGGTTCCTTTCCGCTTCAAACGGCTGGATTTTTCTCAACTTAGTCCTGGCGCTTTTGTTTTCGATTCCGGCCATTAATTTTTTTACCCACGGCACCCATACCACCGTGGCGCATTCCATGGGCACAACCATCGGCATCAACACCACTATATTGATGGCCTCGCTGCTCTACGTTGCCGGTCAAAGCAAGCCAGCAACAAAACGCGTGATCAATGGCTATTGGATTTTCAATATCTCGTTGCTGGTTTTCTGGGCAAGTCTTTTGATAGCCGGCGTCAAAAAAAGCCTCTGGCAGTATTTTACCCAAAGGCCTTTTGGCGATTTGCACGAAGAACTCTACGGGGTTTTTGTCGTGTTCCTGCTGTCGGGCGTTGGGATATTGCTGGGACTGAGTATGATTGCGTCGTATCTCATTCCTGCATTAGCCAAAAAAAACCGACAAAAGCCGGCTTAGTTTGAAAAAATCAGGTTGACGAAAAAGTTCCTTCCGGTGCGCGGAATGTTGTTCCAGTCGCCAAAGGTAGAGTAGTGGGCATCCAAAAGGTTCTCGACTCCCGCACGGGAGTGCAACCGGTATTTTTGGAGGTAGAACAAATAGCCCATGCTGTAATTCACGATAGCAAATGCAGGCGTGCGGTCTTCGCCGTACTTTGGCGCGTACTGGCTTTGGACAGCGTTTCCGCCCAGGATTGCTTCAGCGTTAAACGATTTGTGCTTAAAGGCGATGGCTGCGGTGTATCGCAACGGACTGATGAGCGGCAGGTTTTCGCCCTCGCTTCCCTGTCCGCGGCTGTAGGTTAGTTGTCCCCGCACGGCAAACGCATCCGATAGTTTATAATCCGCATCGAGCGCCGTATTTAAAATAGTCGCATGGTTGAGCGCGCGGTAAATGCGGACGCCATCCGAACCGATCGTCATGGGCAAAAATCCCTCCTCGGGCTGTCCGATGATGTAATCCAGAATGTGGAAATACGAACCCGATAGCTTGAATTTGCCCAACTTTCCGGAATATCCAACCGCCGCATTGGCTTCAAGCGATTTTTCATTGCGCAAATGCGGATTCCCGACGTAGTCATACCGGTCAAAACTGTTGAACAAATAGAATCCGTACCCTTCCGACACCGACGGGGCCCGTTCACCATAACCTGCACCAACGCTGAATTCGACGCCTTTTTTATAAGAGTACGTAGTGGCGAGGCTTTTTAGCATCCGTGAATTGGTACGGGGCATTTCCGGGTAAAAAATCTGCAGGCTTTGCAAACCCATGTCACTGGCTACGTTATTGGAGTGATAAGTGATCCCCGCACTGCTTTTTAAAACCGAATGACAGCTGAATTCGTAATCGTGTTGGGCAAAAAAACTGGCCACAAAAGTGCGCACATCTGGCCAGGTAAGCATAAACATGGGGCTTTCGGCCGGATCGTTCGGGTACATGGTCATCTCGGCATATGATCGGTTGTAGTAGGCGTTGAGCGTGGCATGCATGGTATTTTTGCCCAGTTTTGCGCGCGCGGTCGAGAATCCGCCGTAGGTTTGGGTTTCGCCCGGCATGTCCATGCGTATGGGAACCACCGGACGGTTGGTATCGTCCATGATGTGCGTTACGGCATTGTAGTACAGCTTGCTTTCCAAACGGTTGACAAAGGCGCTGTCACGGACCACTTCATAGCGCGCCGATGTGATCACGGCCTCGGCCAGCGAAACATCCATCGGGAGCGCCGGATAGCCAACGTCGGTAGCTTTGTCGTAAATCACCGAAGCTTCAACCAATGTTCCCGGAGCTAGCTTTACACCCGACATAGCCGACAGGTTTAACTTGGTAAACTGCGAGAATTTAACCTCCCGGTTGTTGCCTGCGGTGTAGTTTGAGGCATCGCGGAACATGGCATCGGTATCGATAAAAAACGCAGGCGTGGCATAACTCACCGCACCGCCCGCAATTTTTTGGTTGTTTGCCGTTTCAAATCCGGTGCTGACCATCGTTTTCCAGCCCGGTCTAAAGCCCGATCGGTTGCGTTTAAGGTCGATGCCGCCGCCAATGGTGGGCCCAAATCCCGCGCCTTGCTGGCCTTGGGTGACATTGGCCTCCATCAGGTTGGATACTTCGACATAGGAAGTCACCGGATCCATCTTATCAGTACAGGCACCAAAAATGTGCATGCCCTCGATAGTGATGACGGTGCGTTCGGTGGCCATCCCATTGATGAACGGCTCCCAGGCATAGCCTCCGCGTTTGATCATCGCAACGGCGGCTACCTGCTGGAGATAGTCGTCAATTCCGGAGAGTGGCTTGGCCTGTTTTAAGTTGAGGTCCTTTTTTTTGCCAATCAGAATCACTTCTTCAATGGCGTGTATCGAATCAGTTTCCTGGGCCATCATTGCACAGGGCAACAAGGCCAGGAGAAATAGCTTTTTCACGGTTTTTGGATTTGCCTTATAGGCGTGGAAAAACCGGCCGGTGGAGTGCCGGCCAGGCTTTTTTAGAATTCAATTTCAAAGTAGATGCTGCTCTCGGTGACGGCGTCGGTTACCGCTTCACCTTTTACCACTTCATTGCTGGTATTGGCTAGTTGCAGGTTGACTTTCCAGTATCCTGACATGGTAAGTGACAGTTTGCCGTCGTAGAATCCGTTGGCAGACTGTGTCAGATCGAGGTTGTTGGGCGATCCGTGGTTGCCCATGCCCGGCATGCGCGGATCGATCTTTAGCGTGTAACCGTCTACCACGGGAAAGCTCATCATATTTTCCATTTTAAAGATGCCGGCTTTCATGGCGTTTATGGCGATTTTTGGATTGGCCGGCTCGATAAGCGCCACGATGTAACGCGTACCATCTGATCCCATAAAAGAATTGACGGTGCGCTTTACCGATGCGGGTACCGATAGGGCTTCGGTGGCTTCATACAAAGTCCCGTCAATGGTGTAATCAACAGTAAGCGACCAATGTTCCATATCGTTCTCGGCCATCTGGAACACGATGTAGCCGTTGTAAAGGGTATCGGTGCCCTGGGTGCGCGCCACTGT
>CAKUAD010000004.1 GCA_934636265.1 uncultured Flavobacterium sp. | reverse complement strand
CCATAATCTTGTAGAGTGTCCCGTTGTTGGTGTTGAGCGTGGTGCGGGTCCAGAACTTTAGCTGCCCGTTTGCCGGAACCAGCGTCAATGGGGTAGCCAGGAAATCCTGGGCTGTATTCCCGGCGCCGATGTTTTCGCGGTTCATAAATGCTGCCCTTGCCCCTTCATAGACCAAAGGCGGAGCTGGCGGGGCTGGCGGCGTATCATTGAAGGTCCAGCTCTGGCCGGTACCCACGCCGTTGTCAAATACGCCCCAAGTGCCTGATCCTAGTTGCCAGGTATCGCTGACCAAATCAGGCGAAGTCGACCCTTCAAAGTTCTCAGTCAGCTGTGCAAAACCGGAAAAACTAAAAAGAATCAGAAAAAGAAACAAAGTAATTCTTTTCATAGACTTGAAAATTGGTTGATAAATAGTTGTGTTTTTTATGAGAGATTTCAAATTTAACCTTTTTTTTGAAAGAATAATACATTATTTAAATTATTACAAAGTAGCCTTACCAGCCTTTGGACTGTTGTCTATTTTCTATCTTTGACGCCATGTCGCATTCAATTACCATCAGTCCGGACCAGAAGATTTTTTTTGCATCCGACCAACATCTTGGAGCGCCCACTGCCAGCGAAAGCCGGGTACGCGAGGCTAAATTTGTAGCTTGGCTCGACGAAGTAAAAGGCCAGGCGGCGGCCATTTTTGTTTTAGGGGACCTTTTTGACTTTTGGTTTGAATACAAAACCGTGGTCCCAAAAGGGTTTGTGCGCGTTCTGGGCAAATTGGCCGAAATTTCAGACGCAGGCATCCCAATCTACTTTTTTACAGGCAACCACGACATGTGGATGAAGGATTATTTTGAGCGGGAACTTAACATTGCTGTCTTTCACAAACCCCACGAATTTACGCTGAACGACAAAAGCTTCCTCATTGGTCACGGCGACGGACTTGGTCCCGGCGACAAAGGTTACAAACGAATGAAAAAAGTTTTCAAGGCGCCCCTCTCGCAGTGGTTGTTCCGATGGCTTCACCCTGATTTGGGCGTTAGACTGGCGCAACATCTGTCAGTAAAAAACAAGTTGATTTCAGGCGCCGAAGATGTTAAATTTCTGGGTGAGGACAATGAATGGCTGGTTCAGTATGCCCGCCGAAAGCTGCAGACGCGCCATTATGATTACTTTGTTTTTGGGCATCGGCACCTTCCGCTCAACATCGCACTCAATGACAAATCTCGATACGTCAACTTGGGCGACTGGATTATTTACTTTACTTACGGCGAATTTGACGGCGAAAACTTTAGCCTTAAAAAATTTGTTTAGCGGATGTCCTTGATACGCAGCTGGATATAGCGATTGCCATTCCATTCTGACTCTTCAACACAAAACGCCGCCTCAAACGGTTGACGGTTTTCAGTCAGCGGCAGCTTATCCGCCAATCCAAAACCAATGGCCGGAAATTGACGACTTCCTTGCTTGACAAACAACTTGAGGTGCTTTCCGTCCTGACCGATCGTACGGCCAAAACCTGTATCAAAAAGTCCTTTTGCGGCAAAAACAGGGTTCATGTTTCCCGGCCCGAAAGGTTCAAACTGTTTGAGGATGTTGACGAACTTCTGGTCGATTCCACTAAAATCCAACGCCATGTCGATGGTGATTTCCGGAATCAATTTTTCCGGTTCGATCGTCCGGCGAACCTGTTCTTCAAAAGCAGTTTTAAACGCATCAAAACGATCGGCCCTGATCGTCATTCCGGCGGCAAAAGCATGTCCGCCAAATTGTTCCAGATGCTCCGCGCAGGCTTCAAGCGCCTGATACACGTCAAAATCCCTTACTGAACGCGCTGAAGCAGCCAATTTGTCGCCACTCTTCGTAAAAACCAAGGTTGGGCGGTAATAATTTTCAATCAGGCGTGATGCCACGATGCCAATGACGCCTTTGTGCCAGTCTTCCCGGTAAACTACGGTTGTAAAACGGTCTTCCTCGGCATTGTCCAGAATTTGTTGAAGCGCCTGCTGTGTAATCTCCTTGTCGAGTGTTTTGCGGTGCGCGTTATAGGCTTCAATCTCGTTGGCTACCTCCAGCGCCCGATCCAAATCAAACTCGGTAAGCAACCTCACGGCCTCGTCTCCATGACGGATTCGGCCTGCAGCATTGATTCGGGGCGCCAGGACAAAAACAACGTCTGAAATATCCAGGGTTTGCTTTCCGGCCTTTAAAGCCAAAGCCTTGATTCCGGCTCTTGGGCTGGCGTTGATAACTTCCAGGCCAAACTTTGCCAGGATACGGTTTTCGCCCGTAATCGGCACAATGTCGGCTGCAATGGCCGTCGCCACCAAATCCAGATATCCCTTGAGATCCTCAACCGTCTGACGGCGGTTTATACCCAAAGCCTGAACGAGTTTAAATCCTACGCCGCAACCGCAAAGTTCATCGTATGGATAATTGCAATCCTTGCGCTTGGGATTTAAAACCGCAACTGCATCGGGAAGCACTTCGCCGGGAAGGTGGTGGTCGCAAATGATAAAATCGATGCCGCGTTCCTTTGCATACCGGACGTGGTCAATCGATTTGATTCCGCAGTCAAGGGCGATGATGAGGGTAAAACCATTGTCGTGCGCAAAGTCGATCCCCTGATAGGAAATGCCGTAACCCTCGTTGTATCTATCGGGAATATAGCTGGCGATGTTGTCGTAAAAAGTCTTGAGATAAGATGAAACAAGCGAAACGGCCGTAGTTCCATCAACGTCGTAATCGCCAAAAACCAGTATATTTTCCTGTTTTTCGATGGCGCGTTCAATCCGCGAAACCGCCCTGGCCATGTCCTTCATCAGGTAAGGATCGTGCAAATCGGCGAGCGAAGGCCTAAAAAACGAGCGCGCCTGTTCAAAGGTCTCGATTCCGCGCTGCACCAGCAATCCGGCCAGTATTTGATTGACATTGAGAGCTTCTGCGAGAGCTTGGGTCTTTTGAGTATCGGGCAAAGGTTTGATGTTCCAGCGCATAATGATTTGTATGGTGTATAGGGGTCAAAGGTAGCCAATGGCATCCATCCTTTACGTCGGTTGATAACTTTACATTTCTTAATCGACAATTATTTGTTCCTTGCACTTAAATTTTGCACTTATGATTGTATCCGGACAAATCGTTGACATACGCAAACGCCACATTTTTCCCGGCGAGATCCACATTGCCGACGGGCAAATCACCGCTATAAGGCAACTTGACCACGCTCCTAACCGTTTTATCATGCCGGGCTTTGTCGACGCACACATCCACATTGAAAGTTCCATGCTGGTTCCCTCTGAATTTGCGCGTAAAGCCGTCATTCACGGCACGGTGGCTACCGTATCGGATCCGCATGAAATTGCCAACGTTCTGGGCATATCAGGCGTTCACTTTATGATTGAAAACGGCAAAAAAGTTCCGTTTAAATTTCACTTTGGCGCTCCATCCTGCGTTCCGGCCACCTCTTTTGAAACTGCAGGCGCGGTCATTGACGCCGACGGAATCAAGCAACTGATGCAACTTGACGACATCTTTTACCTGGCCGAGATGATGAACTATCCGGGCGCCATCAACCGCGACAAGCAGGTTATGCTCAAGATCAAGGCCGCTCAGGATGCCAAAAAACCCATTGACGGTCACGCGCCGGGCGTTCGCGGGAACGATCTTTCAAAATACGTTTCGGCCGGAATCTCGACCGATCACGAATGTTTTACCCATGACGAGGCGCTCGAAAAACTGGGCCTGGGCATGAAAGTCATCATCCGCGAGGGCAGCGCCGCCCGGAATTTTGAGGCGCTCATCCCACTGCTGGATCAGCATTACAGCAATATCATGTTTTGCTCCGACGACAAACACCCCGATGATTTGATGGTCGGACACATCAACGAACTCTGCGTGCGGGCCGTAGCCAAAGGAATTGACGTATTCAAAGTTTTGCAGGTGGCCTGCCTCAATCCCGTAGGTCATTACAACATGCGCGTCGGACAGTTGCAAGTTGGCGATTCTGCCGATTTTATCGTTACAGAAAATCTGCAAAATTTTAAAATTCTTGAAACCTATGTCGATGGGCGTCTGGTGGCGCGCGATGGCGTGAGTTTCATCGACCCTGTTCCGTTTGAAAAACCCAATAAGTTTCAGGTTTCACACAAAAACCCCGCTGATTTTAAAGTACGCGGCTCCGGTATGCTAAGCGTCATCGAAGCACTCGAAGGCCAATTGATTACAGGCGAAATTCATGCGTTGGCGCGAACAGAAAATGGCAATGCACTCTCTGATCCGGCAAACGACATCCTAAAAATTTGCGTGGTCAACCGATATGCCGACAGCCCACCCGCCGTGGCTTTTATCAAAAACTTCGGGTTAAAACGCGGTGCGATCGCCAGTTCGGTAGCGCACGATTGCCATAACATTGTCGCGGTTGGTGTGACCGATGAAGACATCTGTCAGGCCGTGAACCTTGTCATCAGTCAAAAAGGCGGCGTTTGTGCGGTTGACGGATCCACCGAAAAAATTCTGCCGCTTCCCGTTGCGGGAATCATGTCGGACACTGACGCCGAAACCGCGGGACGCCTTTATCAGGAAGTTGATGCCTTGGCAAAATCAATGGGAAGCACCCTTAGAGCGCCGTTTATGACACTTTCCTTTATGGCGTTGCTGGTGATTCCCGATTTGAAACTATCGGATAAAGGGTTGTTCAGCGGAAAGAGTTTCAGCTTTGTGAATTTGTTTGAATAAGGACCGATTTGGGGAAATTTCGGATAACGGTGCTTCGCACCCACCCCGGGCGCAATCTACCAATTATTCCGCCCCCTCATCTGCAGAATTTCTGCCCTTAACACTCGGCTTCCCACCCACAACAGCCACAATCTCACCTTTGGCAGGTTTGGCCTCAAAGTGTTTGAGCACCTCAGCCGCCGTACCGCGAATAGTTTCTTCGTGAAGTTTTGACAACTCCCGCGAGACACATACCGGACGGTCGGCGCCAAACCAACTGACAAATTCAGCCAGGGTTTTATTGAGTTTGTGTGGCGACACGTAAAAAATCATCGTCCGTGATTCTACCGACAAAAGCTGAAATCGGGTTTGTCTTCCCTTTTTTTCAGGCAAAAAGCCCTCAAATACAAATCGGTCATTGGGAAGTCCCGAGTTTACAAGCGCCGGCACAAAGGCCGTGGCACCGGGTAAACATTCTAAGGGAAGACCGGCCTCGACACAGGCCCGCGTCAGTAAAAAGCCGGGGTCAGAAATGGCAGGCGTCCCCGCATCCGAAATTAACGCAACGGTTTGACCACTGCGGATGCGATCGACCACGTGTTCCACCGTTTTATGCTCGTTGTGCATGTGGTGGCTGTGCATGGGCGTCGGGATGTCAAAATGCTTGAGAAGCTTACCGCTGGTGCGCGTATCTTCGGCCAAGATCAAGTCAGCCTCCTTAAGAATCCTGATGGCCCGGAAAGTCATGTCTTCCAGATTCCCGATCGGGGTTGGAACAAGGTATAATTTTCCCTTTTGGCTCATCTGATCAGGCTCAGTTGAATTTTTTCTCGATCACCTCGATGAAGCGCTGTACGTATTCCTCCTTGCCTTCCCAGTTGTTGTAATCGGGTTTTACCATGGTATCGATAAACTGGTGCGCCTGATCCAAAGTATCCAACGTGATCAGTTGCGAGAGCACGCGGTTATAGTCTTCATTGCTGTTGTTAAACAGATGTTTTACAAACGCAATCCTGTCGTTTAGGCCAACGGTAATGCCACGCGAGAGGCGGTCGTTAAGCGAAACGCTGCGGTCAACCGGGTCGTCGGTCATTTTGATTACCTGAACCTTGTCGGCGCGGCGATCAATCGGTATGACGTCTTTTTTGGGTTCGGCAACGGGCTCGTCGGCCTTTACAAACTCAGGTTGTTTGTAGGCGTCACCCAACAAATTGTCAAAGTTCATTTGCGGAGCAGGATTAACCGGCTCCTGAGCAGCGGTTTCCTTTGGTTCAAAATTCCACTCGAAAACCGGTTTAAAAAGTTCATCCTCGGTGGTTTTGGGAAGGTCGGTTGACGGCTGAAGCGGTGGTTCCGGCGACGGCTCTGGCATTTCTTCGGCAACAAACTGATCGGCTATCGCTTGCTCTTCAGCTTCCTGGGCGGGTGGGGCAAAAATGGCTTCGTCCTCCAACTCCGTGGTTTCCTGAACTTTGGGCATCTCAGCCTCTGGTTGTTCACGGCCTTCCTGTTCAATCTCCACATCAGGCTCGACTTTGGCTTCAGGCCTTACTTCAGGCGCTGCGATTTCCGGTTCCGGAGTTTCGGTCGACGCCGGCGTATGGTCATATTTTTGCAAAGCGTCCACAACATCCTCGATCCCAATCGTAGGTTTAGGCTCGCCAAGGTGTTCTTCAGCAAACCGCAATACCGCCAGTTTTTCATACAAAGCGCGGGCTTCAGTGTAGAGTTGGTCAAGTTCTGATTTGTTTTTCAGCTTAAGGATCCGGTGGGCGATGCTAATCAATTCGGCTTCCAGCTTTTTTTTCATAACTTTTAAATTTACGGTGGTATGGCGCGGGTTTTTTACTATTTTTGGTTCACTTCGCTTAGTGCTACAAAGTAAAAAAAACTAATCCTTTTAAAGGCAGAAAAGTAGAAAAATGTTTCTTGAAAATACCGTCAACCACAAAGAGCAATTTGGATGGATTGAAGTGATATCGGGCTCGATGTTTTCGGGGAAAACTGAGGAATTGATCCGCCGCCTCAAGCGTGCGCAGTTTGCCAGACAAAAGGTTGAGATTTTTAAACCCACCATCGACACGCGCTACCACGAAGAACGCGTCGTATCGCACAACGCCAATGAAATCCGTTGTACGCCCGTTCCGGCGGCCGCCAACATCAGGATTCTGGCCCAGGGGTGTCAGGTTGTGGGGATTGACGAGGCTCAGTTTTTTGACGATGAGATTGTATCCGTTTGCAACGACCTGGCCAACTCCGGAATCCGCGTGATCGTAGCCGGACTGGATATGGATTTTAAAGGCAATCCGTTTGGACCGATGCCGGCACTCATGGCCACCGCCGAATATGTGACCAAGGTCCACGCCGTTTGCACCCGCACCGGAAATCTGGCCAATTACAGTTTCAGGAAAGCCAACAACAACAATTTAGTGCTGCTTGGTGAAACTGAAGAATACGAACCGCTGAGCCGCGCCGCATTTTTTAACGCCATGTGGTCGCAATCGGCAGAGGAAATTGAGGTAAAAAACGCCAAAACACCTGACTGATGCCGCTCTCACCCGGTAAAATCGCCCAAATCCTGAACATCAATCCGCCGGGTGATGCCAGCCAGGCCATTTCGCATGTTTCCATCGACAGCCGCTCACTACAAAACGGCCCGCAGACGCTTTTTGTGGCGCTTGAGGGATCGTCAAACGACGGCCACGAATTTATCCAAGATCTCCTGAACAGGGGCGTTCACAATTTTGTGGTTTCAAGACCATTTGACGGCCCGGGCAATTTTTACGTGGTTCCCGATACGCGGGCGGCGCTTCAGCAACTGGCATCAGCCTACCGCAGTCAGTTTACATTTCCCGTCATCGGCATCACCGGCAGCAACGGGAAAACGATTGTCAAGGAATGGCTAAACTATCTTTTGGGTCCGGACTTTAACATCATCCGCAGCCCAAAGAGTTACAACTCGCAGGTTGGTGTTCCGCTGTCGGTATTGGCCATCAACCAAAACCACAACCTGGGAATTTTTGAAGCAGGAATTTCGCAGCCCGGCGAGATGCAACGCCTGGAACAAATCATACGGCCGTCGATTGGCATATTGACGTCGATTGGCCCGCAACACGACGAGGGTTTTGAATCGCGCGAGCAAAAAATTGCCGAGAAACTTGCGCTTTTTTCCAATGCGAAAATCGTCATCCGCCCAAAAGAACCCGCTATCGACGAGGTTGCATCGCACCTTGATGCGATCACGTGGAGCCTGACCGACAGTTTGGCCGACGTTTTCATTCGCAAAACCGTCAGCGGATCCGACACCTATCTGCAAGTGGCTTACCGCCGCAAGAACTTTATGGTGCGCATTCCGTTTACTGACAGCGCATCGGTTGAAAACGCCGCCACCTGCGTGACGTTAATGCTTTACCTGGAATACGATCCGCAGGTGATTGCCCGACGCATGCAAGGGCTTTATCCGGTGCAAATGCGCCTTACGCTTAAAAACGGCATCAACGGAACCATCATTATCGACGACAGTTACAGCTCAGATTTCCAATCGCTTAAAATTGCACTCGACTTTTTGGAAAGCCAGAAACAGCACGCTAAAAAAACGGTTATCCTGTCGGATATTTTCCAGAGCGGGCTTCCGGCCGACGAACTGTACAGCCAGGTTGCAGCGTTGTTAGAGTCCAATCAGGTGACGCGCGTCATTGGGATTGGCGATACGATAGGCCATCACCAGGGCGCTTTCCGGAACATTCAGGTTTTTGCCGACACCTTAGATTTTCTGGACAACATGCCCGATTTTAACCGCGAAACCATACTGATTAAGGGCGCGCGCCAATTTCATTTTGAGGATATTGTGGCCGCATTGGAAGAGAAAACCCACGAAACGGTTTTGGAAATCAACCTTAACGCCATTAGTCACAACCTCAATTTTTTCCGATCAAAAATTCACCCGGACACCAAACTCATGGCCATGGTCAAGGCGTTTGGCTACGGCAGCGGCGGGCTGGAAATCGCGCGGCTCTTGGAGCATCACAAGGTGGATTATCTGGGTGTGGCTTTTGCCGATGAGGGAATCGCGCTCAAGTCGGGCGGAATTTCGTTGCCAATCATGGTGATGAATCCTGAATCGACCAGTTTTGGCGCAATAATCCAGCACAAACTCGAGCCGGAAATTTACAGCCTTAAAGGACTCAAGGCGTTTTTGCGACTGGCCTCCGAACGCAAACTTCGCGGCTTTCCGATTCACATCAAACTCGACACCGGCATGCACCGTTTGGGTTTTGATCAATCGCAGGTGGACGAGTTGATTAGCGTTTTGGCCACAAGTCCGCAAGTTAAAGTCAAGAGTATTTTGAGCCACCTGGCCACCAGCGACGACAGGCAGCACGACAACTTTGCGAAAAAGCAGATTGAACTTTTCACCAAACTGTCTAACCAAATGAATGCGGCGCTGGACATCAGTCCGCTGCGACATATTTTAAATACGTCGGGCATTTCCAATTACGGCTATGCGCAATTTGACATGGTCAGGCTTGGAATAGGGCTCTACGGAGTTTCCAATGATCCCGACGAACAGCCGCTTTTGGAAAACGTGGGAACGCTCAAGTCAATTATTTCACAGTTGCGGTTGATAGCGCCCGGCGAATCGGTGGGATACGGCCGACGCTTCATGGCCTCCAGACCAACCAACATTGCCACCATCCCGATTGGATATGCCGACGGGATCGATCGGCATTGGGGAAACGGCTTGGGCTACGTGACCATCCGCGGACAGCGGGCCCCGATTGTGGGTAGCATCTGCATGGACATGCTCATGGTTGACTGCACCGGAATTTCGTGTCGCGAAGGCGATAGCGTGGTGATTTTTGGCAACAGCCCAACCGTCGTTGAAATGGCCCGGGCGCTCAAAACCATTCCTTATGAAGTTTTGACCGGCATTTCACAAAGAGTTAAACGCGTGTTCTTTAGAGAATGATTTTTTAACTAAAAATTTTGTTAAAGAAATGCATTTTTATAAATTGGCTGTAAATTATAAAACATACGATTATGGGAATGATGTCAGAATTTAAGGAATTTATCTCCAAAGGCAATGCGATGGATCTTGCCGTTGGGGTTATCATTGGTGCCGCCTTTGGAAAGATTGTAACCTCATTGGTCGAGGATGTGATCACCCCGGCACTCTTAACCCCGGCACTCAAGGCAGCGCAATTGGAAAACATTGAACAACTCAAAACCGACGGCGGCATTTTGTACGGCAAATTTTTGGCGGCTGTCATTGGTTTTATAGTGATTGCGTTTGTAATCTTCCTGTTGGTAAAAGCCCTTAACAGCATGCGCCGCAAAAAGGCCGAAGCACCTGCCGCACCGCCTGCTCCAACCAACGAGGAGAAACTGCTTATGGAAATTCGCGACGCCCTTAAAAACAGATAATCCATCCGCTACACTCATATTCTAACTAAACCGTCCGCACATGGACGGTTTTTCTTTTTATTCGCTATTTTTGTACAAATTTCCAACAATGAAAATTGCTGTTGTAGGCGCTACCGGAATGGTAGGCGAAGTGATGCTTAAAGTGCTCGAGGAACGTCAGTTCCCAATTACCGAATTGATTCCCGTGGCCTCGGAAAAGTCAGTGGGAAAAGAAATTGTCTTTAAAGGCAAATCCTACAAGGTAGTGGGCATGCAGGAGGCGGTTAATGCAAAACCGGCTATCGCGATTTTCTCGGCCGGCGGACAGACCTCTCTGGAATGGGCTCCGGTATTTGCAGCCGCGGGCATTACCGTGATCGACAATTCATCGGCCTGGCGCATGCATCCGGAAAAGAAACTTATCGTTCCGGAAATCAACGCCTCCGCGCTTTCGGCTGACGATAAAATCATCGCCAACCCCAACTGCTCGACCATTCAGATGGTTCTTACCTTGGCGCCTCTGCATAAAAAATACAAAATCCGTCGCATCATCGTATCGACATACCAATCCATTACCGGAACGGGTGTCAAGGCGGTGAAGCAGCTGGAAAACGAATACGCCGGCGTTCAAGGTGAGATGGCTTACAAATATCCTATTCACCGCAACGCCATTCCGCAATGCGATGTTTTTGAGGACAACGGCTACACCAAAGAAGAGATGAAGCTGGTGCGCGAGACACAGAAAATCCTCGACAACTCGATTCGCGTAACGGCAACGGCTGTAAGGGTTCCTATTGTCGGTGGCCACAGCGAAGCCGTGAACGTTGAATTTGAAAATGATTTTGACCTGAGCGAGGTAAGGCGGATCTTGCACGAAACGCCCGGCATCAAGGTTCAGGACAATCCGGATACGTTTACTTTCCCGATGCCGATTTACGCACAGGGGAAAGACGATGTTTTTGTAGGCCGCATCCGCCGCGACGAAAGTCAGACCAACACACTGAATATGTGGATTGTAGCCGACAACCTGCGCAAAGGCGCCGCCACCAATGCAGTGCAGATTGCTGAATACCTGGTAGCGAACCATCTGGTTTAAATGTCGAATGCCACCGGAATTTGAATAAAATGGGCATAACCCAAACTTGAAATGAAATTGTACAAATACTTGGCGTTTGCCCTGAGCTGGACGGTATTGATTGCGATACTGGGCCACTCTGTGCACACTGCCGGGCATTTGATCGAAGATTTCGGCAAGCACTGCGATCACCAATACAACACCGGAAAAAACGAGATTACCCACGCCCACCACGCATTTGAAAAGTGTTTTGAGTGCAAGTTTACGCTCTCGGGATTCGTCAAGCCGGAGCCTCTTACCTTTAGCGCCTTTTTGGCCACTGATTTCCCGGAATACAGCCGCCCTAAAGCGGGTGAAATCATTTCGTTTTTTTGCGGTAGCCTTTTCCTGCACCGCGGGCCGCCTCTGGTAACACTGTAGCAATCAACAGATTTCTCACTTTGTTATCAAACTATGCAATCCACCTTATTTCTTTGGATGTGCGTACTGTTTTGTATTCTGACGAGCGCGCAATATCGCATCGACGGTACGGTTACCGACGAATCAGGAAAAACCCTTTCAGGCGCACACATTCACGTACTATCGGTCCATGCCTTTTCACAGGCCGACGGGTCATTTACGGCGCAGAACCTTCCGGCAGGACAACAGCGGTTTTACGTTGCGCACGACTTGTGCAAACCCCTTGACACCACGCTGACAGTTCCCGCCAACGGCCTTGTAAAGTTTATCCTGAAGCCAAGCGAACACCGTTTGGAATCGGTGACGGTAAGGAGTGGACGGCAGGAGTTTAGTGCCACTGTAAAAGAAGATAAACTCAAATCGTCGACACTGGAAAAATATTCTTCGGCGAGTTTGGGCGACGCCTTGCGGGAAATTGCCGGAGTTACGGCGTTAAAAACGGGAAGCACCGTGGTAAAACCAGTCATTAACGGACTGTACGGCATCCGCGTGCCCGTTATCACCTCGGGAATACGGCTCGAAGACCAGCAGTGGGGAGCCGAACACGCACCCAATACTGATGTCAACGCCGCTGGATCAGTTTCAGTCATTAAAGGCGCATCGGCTTTGCAATACGGTGGCGACGCGATTGGCGGTATGGTCATTATTGAACCTGTATCCTCAACGCGCGACACGATTTTTGGAAAATCAATCCTGACACTAAACTCCAACGGACGCGGCGGCGCCTTTACCACAAGCCTGCACCGCGGAAACTTTTGCGACTGGGCTTGGAACGTATCGGCCAGTGGTAAATACATGGGTGATCGGGAAGCTCCCGATTACGTTTTGTCGAACACCGGAAACCGAGAAGCCAATTTTTACGCAGATGCCAAATACATTGGCAAAAATGCCGACCTGAAATTCTCCTATAGTCTCTACAGCGCTACGTTGGGCATTTTGCGGGCCGCGCATACCGGGAATGTCAACGATTTGTACAATTCCATCAACAACCAAGTTCCGTCGGTGGTTGACGATTTTACTTATGCGATTGACAACCCGCGGCAAAAAGTAATGCATCACGTGATTCAGGCAGATTATCTGCGTCGGATTTCCTACAAGTCATCGCTACAGATCAGGTACGCCTTTCAGCTTAACAACCGCAAGGAATTTGATTTGCGTCGCGGCGATTTCAAGGATGTTCCGGCTTTGGATTTACAGCTCATCACCCATACCGCTACGGCAGATTACAAAATCAAGGCTGATGCAACCAACGTGAAAACCGGGTTTGTCTTATCGGCACAAAGCAATTTTGCCAATCCCGACACGGGTGTGATGCCGCTCATTCCTACCTATACCAGGCTGGACGGCGGATGGTATGGCGTGGCCTCCCGCAACCTTGCCGACGGATCGACGTTGGAAGGCGGCGTCAGGTATGACATTTCCAAAATGGACGCCCGCAAGTTCTACCTTAAATCCCGGTGGACAGAACGCGGGTATGATGAGCAGTTTTCACATTTTATTGTGGGCGAATCAGGAAACCAATGGGAGACGAATCCAATTTTTACGTTCCACAACGTATCGGCCAGTGCAGGCTGGACCAAGAACTTTTTAAACGGCTGGGAGGTTTTTGCCAACCTTAACATGGCAGCGCGCAATCCGGGTCCGTCAGAGCTGTTCAGCGACGGGCTTCACCACTCGACGGGCATCATTGAGCTGGGAGATTTGTCTCTGGAACGCGAAGTGGGATTCAAATTCAATGCGACGGTACAAAAACAATGGGAAGTCGTGACGGTATCGGTCAATCCGTATCTGAACCGCATCAACGGATTTATGTATCTGGCGCCGACAGGATTTGAAACCACCACGCGGGGCGCCTTTCCGGTTTGGGAATACCGCCAGACCGATGCACGGCTGTGGGGGATTGATGTCAAGGCGACGGCAAACCTTTTCGATGTCTGGCAATACCAGTTTTTGGCTGCGTATCTCAATGGGCTTAACGTAGTATCAAACGAGCCGCTTATTGACATGCCGCCTTTTAACCTTTCACAGCGGATCCTTTTTAAAAAACCGCAGTGGAACGGATTTACAGCCGAGTTGCGCAGTGAGTTTACGGCACGTCAATCGCGCTATCCTGACAACAACTTTGAGACGAATATTGTTCAGGGCGATCAGCTGGTGCCGGTTTTGGTAGACATTTCAAGCCCGCCTGCATCTTTCCATCTGATGCACCTGCAAGCCCAGATGGAGTTTACAGGATTTGGAGCCGGTCAGCTTACGGTGGGCGTGGCGGTCCACAACATTTTTGATACGTCCTACCGGGAGTATTTAAACCGTCAGCGATTTTTTGCCGACGAACCCGGACGCAACGTCCAATTACAACTTAAATTAACTTATTAAAACGTATACCATGAAGCATCTTAAATTAATGTCCATTGTACTTAGCGCATTTTTCATCTCGTGTAACGATGATGATGTAAAGGCGGTGAATGAAGAAGAAGTTATCACCACAGTAGTCGTTACCCTAACCGGCGGCGGCGAGGTGATCACCCTGACATCGCGCGACCTGGATGGCGACGGACCGGGACTTCCGGTTGTAACCCCATCGGGCCCGCTGACTGCTAACACTACCTATACGGGAAGCATCGGATTTTTTAACGAACTGGAATCGCCTGTCGACAACATCACGCTCGAAGTAGAGGAAGAAGGCACCGAGCATCAGGTGTTTTATCAGGCATTGCCGGCGTCACTGGGCGCCTTTACCTATGCCGACACCGACGCCAACGGAAAACCGACAGGGCTT
Organism: uncultured Flavobacterium sp.; assembly: GCA_934636265.1. Taxonomy (GTDB): domain Bacteria; phylum Bacteroidota; class Bacteroidia; order Flavobacteriales; family Flavobacteriaceae; genus Flavobacterium. Next base: position 74,912 of record CAKUAD010000004.1, on the reverse strand, counting down.
TTGTTTGAGCTGATTACCGCAGACGCCCAATCCGGTCAATTGGTGGTGACCCTTAGGCACGACCTGAACAAATCAGGCAGCGGCGTGGCCACGGGCGACATTACCAACGCAGGCGGATCAACCGACGCACAGGTAACCTATCCTATCGTAATTGAATAAAACGAAAAAGCCTCTTAATGTAATGCCCCCAAAAAGTCAGACTATTTGGGGGCATTTTATTTTAGGGCGACAAACTTAAAATCGGCCGTCGCCGTCCAGGAGGTTGCCCAGTCCGCCCAGCAGGCTTCCCTCTTCACGTCGGCTGCCACCAGCTTTTGGCGCCGATGCAATGATGCGGTCGGCCAGTCGGGTAAACGGAAGCGATTGGATATAGACGATGCCCGGTCCGCGGAGCGTCGCATAGAACAACCCCTCTCCTCCAAAAATGGAGTTCTTGATCCCGCCGACAAATTGTATGTCATAATCCACATCGCGTGAAAAACCAACAATGCAGCCGGTATCAACCTTGAGCAGTTCGCCCGGAGCCAGTTCCCTGCGCGCCAAGGTTCCGCCCGAGTGGACAAAAGCCATTCCGTCGCCTTCTAGTTTTTGCATGATAAAACCCTCGCCGCCAAAAAGGCCCCGACCTAGCTTGCGCGAAAATTCTATTCCAACTGAAACGCCTTTGGCTGCACATAAAAACGAATCTTTCTGGCAGATAAATTTGTTGCCGTATTCAGTCAGGTCGATGGCGACGATTTTTCCTGGATAGGGCGATGCAAAACTCACTTTGCGCTTAGATCCTACAGCGTTTTGATAAGCCGTCATAAAAAGGCTTTCGCCGGTGAGCATCCGTTTTCCGGCCGATAGCAACTTGCCCAATACGCCTGACTGCTGCGCCGATCCGTCGCCAAAAATGGTTTCCATCTGGATGCCGTCGTCCATCATCATAAAACTGCCGGGCTCGGCAACGACTATTTCCTGCGGATCGAGTTCAATTTCAACATATTGCATCTCTTCGCCGTAAATCTGGTAATCTATCTCGTGTGCAGTCATAATATTCTTTTTAGGAGTCCTAAATTACAGATTTGAAATTGTTTCAAAAAATGTTTGGCGCAAATCGCAACATTCACTTACTTTGCATTTCAAAGTTCTTTTAAAATCGGCAACATGAAGTCAAATGAAAAAATTCAGATTGATCCGCGCAAATTACTGCTCTGCATGGCCATCGGCGGACTTATCGGACTGGGCATCATCTCGATGTTTGTTTTTGGGGTTGATCGCGTAAACCCGGCATGGGGTAACACTTGGCGCATTCGCCCTTTGGTGGTGACGCCTTTGGTAGCCGCGCTGGGTGGATCGGTGTTTTACCTGACGCCCTTATTAAAGCCAAAGGACACGTTTATCAAGGCAGTGCTGTATATTTTTAGCGGATTTGCCTTTCTGGTTGCGCTGTGGGCAGGCATCATCCTTGGCCTTGACGGAACCCTGTGGAACTGATCACTTTTTTGACCCGCTTCCGGAATAATCCAGCGGACCGACGTAACGCATGTGCTTCTGGATACGTCCTTTTCGACGTTCGATAAAGGCCGATGAGTTGGAAGCCTTGTATTTACGCGGATTGGGCAAAATTGCTGCAATACCCGACGCCTCGCGCTTGGTGAGATTGTGGGCGGTTGTTTCGTACCAGTGTTTGGCAGCGGCCTGCGCACCGTAAACATTGGTCCCCATCTCGATGCTGTTAAGGTAGACTTCCATAATGCGCTCTTTTCCCCAGATAACTTCTATCAATACGGTAAAATAGGCTTCGAGGGCTTTGCGGAAATAGCTTCGTCCGTGCCACAGGAATACGTTTTTGGCCGTTTGCTGTGAAATGGTACTGCCGCCCTTTAGCCTTTTCCCCTTGGCGTTGTTTTTCATCGCCTTTTGCATGGCCTCAAAGTCAAAACCGTTGTGCGTCAAAAACGTACCGTCTTCACTGGCAATTACCGCACGCTGAAGGTTGGGCGATATCTGCGAAAGCGGAACCCAGTCATGACTGAATTCCATTTCCTTGCCTGAAGTCATATTCTCAACCGCCCGCACAGCCATCAGTGGCGTAAACGGAACAGGGACAAATCGGAAAACCGACACCAACACAACCGACACCACGAAAAACCAAATGGCCAACCGCTTTAAAAATCCAAATAAACGTTTAATCATTTTGTACCAAATCAGCGAGTTCAGTTCCTACCAGACTTCCGATGGCCACGCCCATACCGCCCAGGCGTACACCGCAGTAAACCCTGTTTGAAAGTTGTTTTACGATGGGCGATTTTGCAGCACCAACGCCCATGATTCCGCTCCATCTATGCTCGACCGTGTAATCTTTACCCGGAAGAATCACATGCGAGAGCAGATCCTCAAGCCTGTCCTGGATTACGGTTGACAACCCAAAACCCGTGGTTGTCTCGCCTTTAAAATCAAGGTTTCGTCCGCCGCCCAACAAAATCCGGTTTCCCACGTTGCGAAAATAGTAAAATCCGCGGTCGATGTGGAACGTTCCCTTTACTTCGAGTCCGGGAATAGGCGAGGTAATCAAGACCTGGGCGCGCGCCGGTTTGACATCTTTGATGATGGATTGGGCAAATCCGTTGGTGGCAAAAAGAAGATGGCGGGTTTTAAAGGAAAAATCGTCGAGCACTACCTCAACCTCTGATGCCTTTTCAGCATAGGACGTAACCGTCTGCCGGTTAAGAATCATCACACCTGCCAAAACCGCCTGTCGCAAAAGTGCATCCATCATCATACCCGTGTTAATCTGGGCTTCAAACGGATTGAAAATCAGTTGTGGACGGACGCCTTTAAACCCAAATGCATTTTTCTTTGCGGTAAACACATCAGCATTGAAAAGCGGGCGGAGCAGTTCATTCACATGGGGCATTTTTTCAAGATATCCGCCAAACGCGTCATCCGTATCTTCAAAAACCTCGTATCCGCCATAAGGCTCAAGGCCGATGTTCCGGTCGGCCAGCCGTTTGCGCAATAGTGAAAGTCCCCTCCAACGCTTCTCGACCAGCGAAAACACTTGCTGTTCGGTGTGAGAATTCAGGTCGTCTAGAATTTCAGACAGGCTGCCAAAACACGCAAATCCGGCGTTTTTGGTACTCGCCCCTTGCGGAAGGGTTCCGCGCTCAAGTACCAAGACCTTGCTTTGGGGGAACCGCTCGCGCAACCTGAGCGCTGTGTGCAATCCAACAATACCGCTGCCTACAATCGTGTAATCGACATTGGAAAACCATTGTTGCCTTTCCCAAAAACTAAGTTCCATTGCGGGTAATTTTTGTAAAAATACGCGATTAAAGCTGGCGGGCAAGCCTGATTAGTTGAAGCGATTCTAACAACTTGCCAAGCATCTAACACTTTTTGTAAGAATAACTCATGCAAAAACCATATCCCGTATCGTATTGTTAATTATTTTTTGAAATCGCCGATTAAAGTGAAATGAATAATCATAAATTTGACGTGCTTTTAACCTAATTAACCAACTGATGAAAAGAATTTTACTCTCGATGGCGCTTATTGCCGTATGCGGATTCTCGTATGCACAAGGCGCCTGGAAATCCACTTCCAAAAAAGCTGCGGCTGCGGTGGTGGGCAACAAAACGGGCATAAGCGCCCCGCAGTTGTATGAACTGAATGCACAGCAGTTGCAAAACGCGCTGAGCGCCGCCCCAAAACGAATGGGCAAGGCGTCGTCAAACACGGTGGTCTCGTTCCCGACGGCGACCGGAGAAATGGAAAGCTTCAGGGTTTTTGAAACCTCAAACATGGAGGCGGAACTGGCGGCGCGATATCCGGAGATTAAAAGTTATGTGGGCGAAAGCACTACCCATCCGGGATCGACGATTCACTTTAGCCTTTCGCCACTTGGCTTGCGGACGATGAAGCTATCGCCCGGAAAGCCAGTTGAATTTATAGAGCCGTTTACAGCTGATAACTCAACCTATGTCGTTTACCGCAAATCTGACAAGGCGCCCACGCTGAGCCTGTTTGAATGTCATGTGCTCGACGAGGCCATCGATGTTACCAACGCCGAACAGGCAAGGCCAAACGCCGACGACGCTACCTTACGCACCTTTAGGCTGGCCATGTCGGTAACGGGTGAGTACACGGCATATTTTGGCGGAACCAAGGCATTGGCTCTGGCCGCAATCAACAACACCATGACGCGGGTCAACGCTATTTTTGAATCAGATTTTGCCGCGCGTTGCGTGCTGATTGCCAATACGGATGCGGTGATTTACACCAATGCCTCAACTGACCCCTATTCAAGTGCGTCGGCAGGTGCGGGAGGCGCATGGACCAACGAGTTGCAATCGACCCTGACCGCTGTGATCGGCGAAGCCAACTATGACGTAGGACACCTTTTTGGGGCTTCGGGCGGTGGAGGCAACGCTGGTTGTATCGGATGCGTTTGCGTCAACAACCAAAAAGGAAAGGGATACACTTCGCCCTATGATGGCATTCCGGAAGGAGACAATTTTGACATTGATTATGTGGCCCACGAACTTGGCCATCAGTTTGGCGCCAACCACACCTTTACCCATAGCGCGAGCGAAGGAACCGGCGCTCACATCGAACCGGGATCGGGATCGACTATCATGAGTTATGCGGGCATTACGGCAAAAGATGTCCAGCCGCACTCTGACCCTTACTTTCACGCCAAAAGCATCGAGCAGGTTACCAACAACATCAAAAACAAAACCTGCCAGGTAAACACGCCTACCGGAAACGCCATCCCGACGGTTGAAGCCGGAGCCAGCTACACCATTCCCAAAAGCACTCCATTTATGCTTACCGGGGTTGCGTCAGATGCCAACGGCGACACGCTTACCTATTGCTGGGAGCAGTACGATGCCACGACATCTACAGCCAATCCAAGCGCTACCAAAACAACCGGACCTAACTTTCGATCTTATCTTCCTACCACTTCGCCGGTAAGGTATTTCCCGCGGATGCAATCGGTACTGGCGGGCGCTACAACCACTCAGGGGTCGGAAATTCCAGTCGAGGCGCTTTCATCGGTAGCCCGCACGCTTAACTTTCGCCTGACGGTACGCGACAACCGTGCTGGCGGCGGCGGAAACAACAGTGACGACATGGTTGTAACTGTAAATGGCACCGCAGGTCCGTTTGCCGTAACGGCTCCAAACACAGCTGTGTCATACCCTGGCGGATCGACGCAAACCGTAACCTGGAACGTGGCCGGAACCACTGCCAACGGCGTAAACTGCGCCAATGTTGACATTTTGATTTCAACCGATGGCGGAAACACCTGGAACACCATCCTGGCTTCTACGCCAAACGACGGATCGCAAGCGGTTACCATTCCAAACACGCAAGGAACCCAAAACCGCATCATGGTCAAGGGAAGCAATCACATTTTCTTTGATGTGTCAAATGCCAACTTCACCATTACTTCCGGCACCAGCGATACACAGGCTCCCACTACGCCTACTAACCTGGCCGCATCGGGAACTACTGCAACAACAACAAACCTGACCTGGACAGCATCAACCGACAACGTAGCTGTTACCGGATATGACGTGTACCAGAACGGATCTTTCAAAGCAATGGTTTCAACCAATTCCTACACCGTAAGCGGTTTGACTCCGGCCACCGCCTACACTTTCTATGTCGTGGCTAAAGACGCTGCCGGAAACGCATCGGGCAACAGCAATACTGTCAATGTTACAACCCTGTCAGCCGGCATCAGCTATTGTGCGGCTCAAGGCAATAGCGTGGCTGATGAACTCATCGCAAGGGTTCAGTTTGCCGGCATCGACAACCCATCGACAGGCGGCACGGGCTACACTGATTTCACGGCCATTTCAACCAATGTCAGCCGCTCATCGGCGTATGCCATCACGGTTACACCACAGTGGACAGGAACGGTTTACAGTGAAGGTTACGCAGTATTCATTGACTACAACCAAGACGGCGACTTTGATGATGCGGGCGAAGCTGTCTGGACTGCCGGACCAAGCAACACCACTCCGGTTAGCGGAAGCATCACCATTCCTGCAACTGCAACGTTGGGAAGTACCCGTATGCGGGTTGCCATGCGCTATAATGCCATCCCTGCAGCCTGCGGATCGTTTGATTACGGACAGGTTGAAGATTACACCCTGAACATCCAAAACGCAGTAGCTGATACCACGCCTCCATCGGCACCAACGCTTTCAGCATCGGGTACAACGCAAACCGGCACCAACCTTTCGTGGACAGCGTCAACCGACAACGTAGGCGTTACCGGTTATGATGTGTACCGCAATGGGGCATTCCTGGCCAGCGTAACGACCACATCTTATGTAGCTACCGGTTTGACGGCGGCCACCACGTATTCATTTTACGTAAGAGCCAAGGATGCCGCCGGAAATGCATCGGCCAACAGCAACACAGTAAACGTAACCACGCTGAGCAACTCGCTCACCTACTGTGCTTCACAGGGCAACAGCGTAGCCGACGAGCGCATCGGACGCGTACAATTTGCCGGCATCGACAACAGTTCGACCGGAGGAACAGGTTATACTGACTTTACCGCCATTACAGGAAACGTGGTGCGCGGTGGCAGCTATACCGTCACCGTGACTCCGCAATGGACCGGATCAGCCTACAGCGAAGGGTATGCGGTATTCATTGACTGGAACCGCGACGGAGACTTTGCGGACGCCGGCGAAACAGCCTGGACAAGGTCGCGTACCACCGCCACTTCGGTTAGCGGGACCATTACCGTTCCAGCGGGGGCGTCCATCGGCACAACCAGAATGCGCGTTTCTATGCGATACAATGCGGTGCCTGCTGCGTGCGGATCGTTTAACTACGGACAAGTTGAAGATTACAGCTTGAACATCTCGGCTTCAGGGGCGCGTGTTGACGAAGGTGCCCAACTTTCACTGACCGTTTATCCAAACCCGGTAAGCGGTGACGTACTGCAAGTTTCAGGCGCCGGAGAGGACGCCACCTACCGACTGATCAATACCCTTGGACAGGAAGTGGGACGCGGAAAGATTGAAGGCGAATCAGTCTTGGTCTCGCAACTTGCCACCGGCACTTACTTGCTGGAAATAACCAGCGGCGGACAAAGCGTCATCAAACGATTTATACGGAACTAACCGGTAACAAATCCTCAAAAAAGCTATCTCATCCGGGGTAGCTTTTTTTGTTGCCTTTGTTTGACTACTTTTAGGGGCTCAATTTTTTAACCATGAAAAAAATCTTTTTGCTGACGCTGACCATGATTGGACTTGAATCGGCGGCGCAGACCATGACGCCTGAACTGTTGTGGTCACTTGGCCGCGTAACCCCTTTGGGAATTTCGAAAGACGGAAAAAACGTGGTGTATAAAGTGGCTACCCCGTCGGTGGCCGAAAACAAAAGCCAGAACAAGTTTTTTACTGTTCCCATAGCCGGTGGCGCATCGGTTGAAGTACAGGACTACAAAGCGTTGCTCAAGGACAAAAACATATCGCCCGACGGAAAATACGTGCTATACCACGAGGCAGTGGCCATCGATGACGTATTGGGCAAGGATCGCTATCAAGATCTGGACAAATCTGATGTGTACGTTTATGACGCACTGGATTACCGCCACTGGGATACGTGGAATACGGGCCAATTCAACCACGTTTTCTACCGGGAAAACAAGGACAAGTCAACGGGAATCGACATCATGAAAGGCAAGCGATTTGATTCGCCACAAAAGCCGTTTGGCGGTGACGAGGATTACATCTGGTCGCCCGACAGTAAAAAAATCATTTACGTTACCAAGGCCAAATCCGGCACCGAATACGCTACGAGCACCAACACCGATATTTTTGAATACGACATCACTACGGGAACCACCGTAAACCGGTCAGAAGGAAACCTGGGTTACGACACCCATCCTGATTTCTCTCCTGCGGGTGATTTGACCTGGCTCCAGATGAAACGCGATGGTTTTGAATCAGACAAAAACGATATCGTGGTGAGTTTTAAAGGTATCACGATGAACCTGACCGGCGGTTGGGACGGAACGGTAGAGAGTTTTAAATGGTCGCCCGATGGCAAAAAAGTATATTTTATTGCCGCTGTCGACGGAACGCGCCAACTGTTCGAGGTGAACTTTCCGGGCGTGACCAGGATTGCCATTACCGTACGACAGGTTACCAAGGGCGATTTTGACGTGACGTCGATTGTGGGCTTTAGCGGAAATCAGGTGATTGTCAGCCGGAATGACATGAATCACGCGCCGGAAATATACTCGTATGACCTAGGCAAAAAAACGTTTAAGCAACTTACGCATGTCAACACCAAAACCTATGAAGGCCTGGCGCTCAGCAAAACGGAAAGACGCTATGTAACCACCAGCGACGGCAAAAAAATGTTGGTTTGGGTTATCCTGCCGCCAAACTTTGACGCCAACCGCAAATACCCTACACTGTTGTATTGCCAAGGCGGACCGCAATCGGCGCTTACACAGATGTACAGCTTTAGATGGAATTTTCAGTTGATGGCAGCTCAGGGCTATGTGGTCGTGGCGCCAAACCGTCGCGGCATGCCCGGGCACGGCGTTGAATGGAACGAGCAGATCAGCAAAGACTGGGGCGGACAGGTAATGCGCGATTATCTTTCAGCGATTGACGATGCGGCCACACTTCCCTACGTTGACAAAAGCCGCCTGGGTGCCGTGGGTGCCAGCTTTGGCGGATACTCAGTTTTTTACCTGGCGGGCAACCACAACAAACGCTTTAAAACGTTTATCTCCCATTGCGGGGTCTTTAACATGAACAGCATGTACGGCACTACCGAGGAAGTATTCTTTAACAACTGGGATCACGGTGGCGCATACTGGGAGACTGATCCCGTTACGCAAAAAGCCTACAACGAATTCAATCCTATCAACTATGTGAAAAAATGGGATACGCCTATTTTGATCATCCAGGGCGGAAAGGATTACCGCGTGCCTATCGGGCAAGGTCAGGAAGCATTTCAGGCGGCACAGTTGCTGGGAATCAAAAGCAGGTTTGTGTACTTTCCGGAAGAAAATCACCACGTACTTAAACCACAGAACGGTATTGCCTGGCAACGCGAGTTCTTTGGCTGGCTAACCCAGACGTTGAACTAAAACCACATTCAAATAAAAAAGCAGCGGGAATTGATGAATCAGTTCCCGCTTTTTTTAGGCCTCGCCCATTTTCTTTTTGATGGTATCCAACTCGCGAAGTACGCTTTGGAACATGGTCTTGGGATCGTCGGGATTGGCCGATGGCGCCTGGTCATTGCGGCCGATGTGCGCCACGTACTCCCATATTTCCAGAATGTCCGACAACTTGATGTCATACGGATTGTAAACCAGATTGTCAGAGGCCACCGTAAGCGAATCCGGATTCTTCCTGCTCAAACGCTTGTAGGTAATGCCCTCGCTGGCCGTAATCAGTATATAAGTGCGGTCTTTTTTGATTTCGCCCAGATTTTCCACATATCGCCCGATAATCAAACTCTCCTGATCGTGCGGCGGCATCGAATCGCCCGCAACCGGAAACGCGCGGAACTTGCCCGGACCCAAAAGCGGGATTGAAACCTGCTGCAAACTTTCAATGTACTCGGGATCGGCATATCCTGTGAGATATCCGGCGCGCGCCTTATGCGGGATAACCTCGATCAGGTTCTTTCCGGAAGTATTGACTTTGATGGGAAGGACAATGCGGTTATCGTCGAGTTTCACCATCTCGGTCAAGTCATACTTGCGGACATCCACGGTGAGCAAAAGGTCAATGCTGATGCCAAAATGCCTCGAAATTTTGCGGAGGATTTCATACGGAGGTTCAATTTTTCCGCTTTCGTACGGTTCATACCTGCCGCGTTTTATCTCAAGTCTTTCGGCCGTTTGATGCTGCGTTTCATTGCGGCTCAGCCTGAGGTATCTAAGATTGTCTGAAAAGAGGGACATTGTTAATGTTGTAAGTTGATGCAACAAACATACGTAATTTTGTTGTGAAATACTGAACATTTAAAATTTTAACATCTTGGAAACCAAGACTGAAAAAAGAAATATCGCCAAAGAGCTTCAGGCGCGCATCAATGCGATACAAGGCTTGGGACGGCCTTCAGGTGATCGGACGCATAGGCTGGCGCCGTTTGAATCGGCGTTTCCCGGACGCGTTTTTCCGCTGGGCGCCATTCATGAATTTGTGAGCCATCAACCCGCCGATGCCGCCTCGACCAGCGGATTCATCTCGGCCCTTGCGGGAAAACTCCTGCAACGCGACGGCCTTTGCCTGTGGGTATCGCCTGAACGATCCATATTTCCCGCGGGATTGCGGCATTTTGGCCTGGAGCCGGAACGCATCGTATTTGTACATCCAAAAAAAACAAAGGACGCCTTGTGGGTCACTGAGGAAGCGCTCAAATGCCAGGCGCTTACCACCGTAATAGCCGACATCCGCGACTTGGGCTTTACTGAATCGCGCAGACTTCAGCTGGCGGCGGAAAAGAGCGGCGTCACCGGATTCATACACCGTTTTTCACCGTTTTCTGAGAATGCCGTGGCCTGTGCCGCCCGATGGAAAATCACGCCGTTACCATCTGCCGCGGGCCATCTGCCGGGAATAGGCTACAGTTGTTGGGAAGTGCAATTGACAAGGGTAAAAAATGGACGGCCTTTTTCCTGGAAAGTCAGTTGGTCAGGTCAATTTGTTAATCTGGAAGAGGCGGCTCTGCCTGTCCGAAATTTGGAACGCTATACCGGATAATGGCCCGTTATGCTTGCATATGGTTTCCGTTTTTGCTGGCTGAATTTACCGCCCGTAAAACTCCTGAACTGCGCGAAAGGCCTTTTGTGCTGGCCTCTTCACAACGCGGGCGGATGGTGGTTGATTCAATCAACACCCTCGCCTGCCAACGGGGAATCAGGCCGGGAATGGTGCTGGCCGATTGCAAAGCGATTTATCCGGATTTGCACATGGTAAAAACCCCGCCGGGGCGCACTGTACAACTGCTGACTGCGCTGGCCGAATGGTGTATGGGCTACACGCCCGTTTGCAGCATCGACGTTCCCGACGGATTGATTTTGGACATTACAGGTTGCCCGCATCTTTGGGGCGGAGAACTTCAATATGTACAAAACATTACCTCAAAATTACAGGGTTACGGCTACACGGTAAGGATAGCGGTGGCCGATACGATTGGAGCCGCCTGGGGCATGGCGCGGTTTGGCACGCAAGGCATCATCCCAGCGGGCAAGCAACTTGAAGCCCTGCGCCCGCTCGTGCCCGATGCTTTGCGGCTGGATGAAACCGTTTTGGCACGGCTTAAAAAACTTGGTTTGCGACAGATAGGTCTTTTTGCCGATATGCCAAGAACCGCACTCCAACGGCGTTTTGGACCTAAGCTGCTGCAGCGGTTGGCCCAGGCCGCGGGACAGGAACAGGAATTTCTTGAACCCGTAAAGCCCGTGGCCGCTTATCAGGAACGGCTGCATTGTACCGAACCCGTGGCAACAGCTGCCGGAATTGGCATCGGCCTGGAGTATTTGCTCGAAAGGATTTGTCAACGTCTGGCCGACGAGGGTTTGGGTTTGCGCCAAGCTGCATTTTACGCGTATCGGACAGACGGAAACATCCAGAAAGCAGAGGTCGGGACCAGCCATCCAACGCGGAATGCACAGCACATCGCCCGCCTTTTTAAGGATAAAATCGGTGTTTTTGAACCTGATCTGGGATTTGAGATGTTTATGCTGGAAGCGCCCGCAACCGAACCCGTCACGCCGGAACAGGCCGCACTCTGGGAAAAGCTGTCGCACGACAAACTCAAAATGGGAGAATTCATCGACAGGATTATGGTTAAGACAGGAGCCGAATCAGTGCGGCGATACCTGGCGGCGCAACATTACTGGCCGGAGCGATCAGTAAAGGAAGCCTGGCCGTTATGGGAAAAATCCACCGATGACTGGCCGGAAATTCCCAGACCGGTTCATCTGTTGCCACGACCCGAACCCATCGAGGTAACGGCCGCCCTGCCCGATTATCCGCCGCTGCTCTTTAGATACCGGCGCAACTTGTACCATGTAGCGAGGTCAGATGGGCCGGAGCGCATTGAACAGGAATGGTGGCTGGCCAGCGGCGTGTACCGCGATTACTATTGTGTAGAGGATGAAAAGGGCGCCCGGTTCTGGCTGTTCAGGGCGGGTCCTTACGACGGTCAGCCCAAATGGTTTATTCACGGATTTTTTGCATGATGTATACCGAGCTTCAAGTTACCAGTAATTTTAGTTTTCTGCGCGGCGGATCACATCCCGATGAATTGGTGATTCAAGCTTCGGCGATGGGTTACACCGCCTTGGCCATCACCGACCACAACACGCTGGCAGGTGTGGTCCGCGCACATGTTGCGGCCAAAAAAGCGGGACTGAAACTCATTGTGGGATGTCACCTGGAGTTGATTGATGGCCCTCCTTTATTGGCTTACCCTACGGACCTTCATGCCTACGGACGCCTTTCCGGACTGCTTTCAAAAGGAAACCGCCGCGCCGAGAAAGGCGAGTGCCATCTGTATAAAAAAGACGTCTACAACTTTAAGGAAGGTATGCGCTTTATAATCGTGGCGCCCTTAAAACTAAACCGGGACTTTGATTTTGCGGATGATTTCAAATCTGCCTTGGCTGAATACCATCAAAATCTGGGTGATGCGCTTTACCTGGGGGCCAGCAGGTCTTATCAGTCCAACGACGCCAAACGACTTTACCGACTATCCCAATTGGCATGCGAGTTCAACATCCGGATGATAGCCACCAATGACGTACACTATCACCATCCCGACCGCCGTCAACTGCAGGATGTGCTTACCTGCATCCGCGAAAAATGCACGATCGACACCGCCGGATTCCGGCTTTATCCCAATGCCGAACGCCATCTGAAACCAGCCGATGAAATGGAACGGCTGTTCCGCAAATATCCCGATGCGCTGGCTGCCACACAGGAAATTGTCAAATCATGCCAATTCTCGCTCGACAGCCTTAAATACGTCTATCCGGAAGAAATCACCTCCAACGGACGCACCCCTCAGGAGGAACTTGAACTGCTTGCCTGGCAGGGAGCACAGGAAAAATTCAACGGCCTCATTCCGGCAAAAATTGAGGCTTCAATACGGTTTGAGCTCGATTTTATGAAGCGGAAAAATTATGCCCCTTACTTTTTAACCGTTTATGACTTTGTGAGTTTTGCCCGGAGCCGGGGAATTTTATGTCAGGGACGCGGTTCGGCAGCCAATTCGGTGGTGTGTTATTGCCTGGGAATAACGTCGGTTGATCCGTCAAAATTCAACCTGTTGTTTGCGCGTTTCATGTCGGATGCGCGCGACGAACCTCCTGATATCGACGTGGATTTTGAACACGAACGCCGGGAAGAAGTCATCCAGTATATTTATGAGAAGTACGGACGGGATCGCGCCGCCATCGTGGCCACGGTCACGCAGGTCCATTGGAAAGGCGCCATACGCGATGTGGCCAAAGCGATGGGATTGTCCGCCGATGCCATAGATAAACTCGCGGCTTCCGTTTGGGAATTCAGGGATGAACTTGAGGATGAACGGATTACCACCCAAGGCTTTAATCTAGCCGATCCGCACTTTAAAAAAGTATTGGATCTTACCCGGCAATACGTGGGATTCCCGCGCCAGCTGGGCCAACACACCGGTGGCTTTGTCATCACCCAGGGAAAACTGTCTGATCTGTGTCCGGTAATGAACGCCCGAATGGACGGCCGCACCACCATCGAGTGGAACAAGGATGACATTGAAGCGTTGGGATTCCTTAAAGTAGACGTGCTGGCACTGGGCATGCTGACGTGTATCCGCAAAGCATTTGACCTGTGTAAATTCCATCATGGCGTCAATTTGACGTTGGCCGATGTCAACAAAACCGAGGATCCCGCCGTGTATGATATGATCTGTGCAGCCGATACCCTGGGCGTTTTTCAGATTGAAAGCCGCGCACAGATGTCGATGCTACCGCGTCTCAAACCACACAAATTTTACGACTTGGTGATTGAAGTCGCCATTGTACGGCCCGGCCCCATACAAGGCGACATGGTGCATCCTTATTTGCGGCGGCGCGACGGGATTGATCCGGTGGTTTACCCATCCAAGGAACTGGAAGACATATTGGGCCGAACCCTGGGTGTTCCGCTGTTTCAGGAACAAGCAATGGAAATCGCCATTGTGGCTGCCGGATTTACACCTGCCGAGGCCGATGGGTTGCGGCGAAGCATGGCTACCTTTAAAGCCCGTGGCGAAGTGAGCGACTGGCGGGCAAAACTCATAGGCGGAATGATTAAAAACGGTTACGAACCAAAGTTTGCCGAAAAGGTTTTTAAACAACTCGAAGGTTTTGGCTCGTATGGATTTCCGGAAAGTCACGCTGCCAGTTTTGCCCTGCTGGTTTATGTTTCGGCGTGGATCAAGTGTCATTATCCCGATGTTTTTGCGGCAGCACTTCTCAACAGCATGCCTATGGGTTTTTACCAACCTGCCCAGATTGCAATCGATGCCCAAAGACATGGCGTAAACGTACGTCCGGTTGACGTCAACCACTCCCAATGGGACAACACGCTGGAGGAAAAAACCGGAAAGCACTGCGCCATCAGGTTGGGATTCCGGCAAATTAAAGGCTTTCCTTTTGCCGACGCGCAGATTTTGTGCGATAGCCGGAGTGAATCATTTACAAGTGTCAACCAGCTGCTCGATGCCGGTCTCTCGATGATGGCCCTGGAAAAACTGGCCGATGCCGACGCATTCAGATCTATCGGACTCGAGAGACGGCAGGCACTTTGGGAGGTATCGTCGCTGCGGGACAACCCTATAGGACTGTTTGGCGGACAGCCGTCCCAAAGCGCTTCTGAAGGCCAGTTGTCACTACCCCTGCTGAGTCCTGCCGCACAGGTGGTTGAGGATTACATCGCGATGGGATTGTCGCTCAAAGCACATCCGTTGTCTTTTATCCGCCAAGAACTTGACGCCTTGCGTGTAACGCCCTCTTCCAGTCTCACCATGCTAAAAAACGGTGATTCAGTTAAGGTTGCAGGACTGATAACAGTACGGCAACGGCCCGGAACAGCCAAGGGTGTTTTGTTTGTGACCATCGAGGATGAAACGGGCTTTGCCAATCTGGTAGTCTGGGAATCAGTATTTGAAGCCTATCGCAGGGAAATCCTACAGGCGCGACTGCTTATGGTTGAAGGAAAAGTTCAGATAGAAGGCCAGGTGGTACACGTTATTGCGCGCAAATGTCATGATTTGTCCGGCTACTTGAGGCAGATGGCCGATGGGGACGGAGCTTTTAAGGCGCCCATATCGCGGGCCGACGAACGCGATCCCGAAACGGTATTTTACAAGGGGCGTAATTTTAGGTAGTAACCTCATTTAGAACGAGTATAAAATAGAATATCGCCAAAACAAAGCGTAAAATTTTACGTTTAGATTACCCAAAATCCAACAGGCCTAATTACCTTTGCTCCAAGTTTTGCAACGGTATTGATTTTAAGTTAAATACCGCGCAGATAAAGGAAATTTTGTCGATTTTTTGAAAAAGGCCTTTTTTTGTTCAAAAATTTTGTTGGAAAGATTTTTTATTTACTTTTACACCCTATGAAAATTGTCCCTAAAAGGTCATTAACGCTATTGGCACTTATTTTTCCGATTGCGGACGCGCTGGCCGAGGCGCCGCCACCGCCGTCGATGCCGCCACCGCCACCTCCGGGATTACCCATAGATGGAGGGATTCTTATCTTAATGGGTGCCGCTTTGATTTTTGGAATCTACACTTTGTACACACATAAAAAAACTCCGGTTAAGTAAGCCGGAGTTTTTTTTATTCGTTGGTCGTTTGTCGGTACAGTGCCGATACGTATTTCCCGATCACGTCAAATTCGAGGTTCACCTTTGACCCGACTCCAAGGTGTTTGAACGTGGTGTTCTCATAAGTATACGGAATAACAGCCACGCTAAAAGTTCCCGGGGCGGAATCAACCACGGTAAGACTCACCCCGTTAACGGTGATGGATCCTTTTGGAATTGTGATGTTTTCCTGACCCTCGTCATACTCAAACGTAAAACGCCAGCTTCCGTTATCACTTTCCATGGCGGTACAAATGGCTGTTTGATCGACATGTCCCTGAACGATATGGCCATCGAGCCGGTCGCCCAGTTTCATGGCGCGCTCCAGATTGACTTCATTGCCCACGTGCCAGTCGGCGATGTTGGTGCGATAAACCGTTTCCGCAATGGCCTCGACGGTATAATCACTGCCGTTGATGTCGACCACCGTAAGACAAATCCCGTTGTGGGCCAGGCTTTGATCAATCTTGAGTTGATCGGTAAACGGACTGCTTAATGTAAGGCGCAGGTTTCCACCATCGCGGACAACCTCGCGGACCACTCCCATGGCCTCGATAATTCCTGTAAACATATTTAATTTGCTACATTTGCTTTCCAAAAGTAGCGATTATATGGTAAAGCGGGCCGAAAACATCCTGGTAGGCATTTCAATTGGCGATCTCAATGGCATCGGCGGCGAGGTCATCCTGAAAACATTCGAGGATTCCCGAATGCTGGAAAATTGCACACCCATCATCTTTGCGAATGTCAAAGTCCTGTCATTCATCAAAAAAACGCTGGAATCGCAAATTACGCTTCACGGCATCGATAAGATTGATCAAGCCGTTCCCGGAAAGGTAAATGTACTGAACGTATGGCGCGACCAGGTCGAACTACAGCCCGGCACCAGCGACGAAAAACTTGGAACCTACGCCATCCGCTCCTTTACAGCCGCCACCGATGCACTTAAAAACGGTGAAATTGACGTTCTGGTGACCGCGCCCATCAACAAATACAACGTACAATCGGAGGAGTTCAAGTTTCCGGGACATACCGATTACCTGGCCGAACACCTGGAAGGAAATGCCCTGATGCTTATGGTTCAGGACGGACTGCGGGTTGGTTTACTGACCGATCACGTTCCCGTAAACGAAGTGGCGTCACACTTAAACGAGCAACTCATCCGCCAAAAAATAAACACCGTCAAGCAGTGTCTCATTCAGGACTTTTCCATTACGCGTCCGCGGATTGCCGTTTTGGGCCTGAATCCGCATGCAGGCGACGGCGGCGTTATCGGCAAGGAAGACAAAGAAATTTTGCAACCTGTAATCCGCAACATGTTTGAAAACGGAACGCTGGTATTTGGCCCTTACCCGGCCGATGGTTTTTTTGGCAGCGGACAATATGAAAAATTTGACGCCGTGATTGCGGCCTATCACGACCAAGGTCTGATTCCGTTTAAGACGCTGGCTTTTGGGCGCGGCGTGAACTATACGGCCGGATTGTCAAAAATTCGCACATCGCCCGATCACGGAACAGCGTTTGACATTGCCGGCAAAGGCTTGGCCGATCACACTTCGTTTAAGGAAGCCGTGTTTCTGGCTATTGATGTATTTCACGCAAGGCAGCAGCATGCCGAGATCAGTCGCAACCCGCTAAAAGTTAAAGAAAAGCACGGCTGATAAAAAAATACCGCCGAACTTTTTCAATTACAATTAATTCGTATCTTTGCGCTCCAATTCTCATGAGGGAATTGCAGGGAAATTTTTGGTGAAATGAAAAAGCAGTATGATTTTTTGATCCCGTTTGCGGGGTTGAAACTCGGAAAGCACCAATTTGAGTACCAGATTGACAATGCGTTCTTTGAAGGTTTTGATTATCATGAATTTGAAGCGGCGAATGTAACGATAAACGTTGTGTTCGAGAAAAAAAGCACCTTGTTGGAGCTGGATTTCAAGCACAAGGGAAGCGTTACTGTTCCCTGTGATTTGACCAGCGAGCTTTTTGACCTGCCGATTAAGGGGAAATTTCACTTGGTTGTGCAGTTTGGCGAAGAATTCAACAATGATAATGAAGAGTTGCTGATTCTTCCGCACGGCGAGCACCAGGTTGACATTTCACAATATGTTTATGAGATGATCGCGCTGTCGGTTCCCCAAAAGCGGGTTCACCCCGGGGTAAAGGACGGATCACTTAACTCTGAAGCCTTGAAAAAACTTGACGAACTGGCTGTCAAAGAGGTAAAAATCGTGGAACAGGAAACTGATCCGCGCTGGGACAAATTGAAACAATTATTAAAAGATAAATAAAAGAAGACGATAATGGCACATCCTAAACGAAAAGTCTCCAAGACCAGAAGAGATAAAAGAAGAACGCACTACAAGGCGACTCCTGCTCAAGTGGCGACTTGTCCGGTAACCGGCGAGGCTCACCTGTATCACCGCGCCTACTGGCATGAAGGTAAAATGTATTACCGCGGCCAGGTTGTAATTGACAAACAGGTTGCTGAAGCCTAAGAATTTCGCAATGTGAAATACTGACTCTCACCTGGTGAGAGTTTTTTTTATTGCATCAAATCACGATCAAAAATTACCGGATTTTGATTTGTCCTGCATTTTTTTTTGTAATTTCAGCCCCTTGTAAACTGTTTTCTGAAAGAAAACCTCGACCTCTTATGAGTACACTTACAGCCGCGATCACCGCAGTAGGCGCATACGTTCCGGAATATGTTTTGTCAAACGAAATCCTGGAGTCGATGGTGGATACCACCGATGAATGGATTACGACGCGAACCGGAATCAAGGAACGCAGGATCCTGAAGGATAAGACCAAAGGAACCTCATTTTTAGCCATACAGGCTGCCAGGAATCTGATTGAAAAAAGCGGTATCAACCCGGCTGAAATCGATATGGTAATCATGGCAACCACAACGGCCGACATGCCGGTTGCCTCGACTGGCGTTTACGTTGCCACCCAGATTGGAGCAACCAATGCATTTGCCTATGACCTTCAGGCCGCCTGTTCAAGTTTCCTTTACGGAATGTCGACGGCCGCAGCCTACATTCAGTCGGGCAGATATAAAAAGGTTTTGTTGATTGGTGCCGATAAAATGTCATCAATCATTGATTATACTGACCGCGCCACGTGCATTATCTTTGGAGATGGTGCGGGCGCGGTTTTGTTTGAGCCCAATTACGAAGGCCTCGGACTGCAGGATGAATTTTTGCGCTCTGACGGAATCGGGCGCGAATACCTTAAGATTGACGCAGGAGGATCGCTCCTTCCGCCATCAAAAGAGACCGTCGAAAACCACCAGCATTATGTGTTTCAGGACGGCAAAACCGTGTTTAAATACGCAGTTACGGGCATGGCCGATGTGAGCGAAAAAATCATGCAGCGAAACAACCTCACCCGCGACACCGTTGACTGGCTGGTGGCTCATCAGGCCAACCGACGCATCATTGACGCTACGGCTGAAAGGATGGGTCTGGAGGAATCAAAAGTTCTGGTCAACATTCACCGGTACGGGAACACAACCTCCGGAACGCTCCCGCTCTTACTTAGCGATTTTGAAGACAAACTAAAAAAAGGTGACAACCTCATTTTCGCAGCCTTTGGCGGTGGTTTTACCTGGGGAGCCATCTACCTTAAATGGGCATACGACAAAAACTAAACAACCCAAAATTCATACATATGGATATTAGAGAAATTCAAAACCTGATTAAGTTTGTTGCCAAATCAGGCGCTACCGAGGTTAAGCTGGAAATGGATGACTTCAAGATCACCATCAAAACCACGCTTGATGCAGCCCAGCCTGAAATCACTTACCTGCAACACGCTCCCATCGCTCCTGCGTCTGCTCCGGCTCCTGTTGCCCAGGCCGCGCCCGCTGCTCCAGCCGCACCTGCAGCTGCACCCTCATCTGAAGACGATTCAAAATACATCACCATCAAATCGCCCATCATTGGTACGTTTTACCGAAAGCCGTCGCCGGACAAGCCACCGTTTGTTGAAGCGGGCAAAACCATCAAGAAAGGCGACGTTCTTTGCGTGATCGAGGCCATGAAGCTCTTTAATGAAATCGAATCAGAACACAGCGGAAAAATTGTAAAAATTCTGGTTGACGATATGTCCCCGGTTGAATTTGACCAGCCACTGTTTTTGATTGACCCGTCATAAACTTTTGAATTGTAATAGCTCGATAAACCAGACGCTTTTAACAATTTAAAATTTAAACTCAAGCACATGTTTAAAAAGATACTCATTGCCAATAGGGGTGAAATCGCTTTGCGCGTCATCCGGACCTGTCGTGAAATGGGCATCAAGACCGTAGCGGTTTATTCTACCGCCGACGCCGAGAGCCTTCACGTTAAGTTTGCTGATGAGGCCGTATGTATCGGTCCTCCGCCCAGCAACCTGTCATATCTAAAAATGGCCAACATTATAGCGGCAGCCGAGATCACCAACGCCGATGCTATCCACCCGGGATACGGATTCCTGTCAGAAAACGCAAAATTCTCCAAAATCTGCGCTGAGCATGGCATCAAGTTTATTGGAGCCTCGCCGGAGATGATCGAGAAAATGGGCGACAAGGCTACCGCCAAAGCCACGATGAAAGCGGCAGGGGTCCCGTGCGTTCCCGGATCGGACGGAATTCTTGGCTCGCTTGAAGAGGCCAAAAAAGTAGCCAAAGAGATTGGCTATCCCGTCATGATGAAGGCTACGGCCGGTGGCGGCGGAAAAGGAATGCGCGCCATCTGGAAGGAAGAAGAGCTTGAAAAAGCTTGGGAAAGCGCCCGTCAGGAAGCCGCTGCTGCATTTGGAAACGACGGTATGTACATGGAAAAACTAATCGAGGAGCCGCGCCACATTGAAATTCAGGTTGTGGGCGATGCCTACGGAAAAGCCTGTCACCTGTCGGAGCGCGATTGTTCGGTTCAGCGCCGCCACCAAAAACTGACCGAGGAGACGCCGTCGCCGTTTATGACCGATGAACTTCGTGAACAGATGGGGTTGGCTGCTGTAAAAGCTGCCGAGTTCATTAACTACGAAGGCGCGGGAACGGTTGAATTCCTGGTTGACAAACACCGCAATTTTTACTTTATGGAGATGAACACCCGCATTCAGGTTGAACATCCCATTACCGAGCAGGTGATTGATTACGACCTGATCCGCGAGCAAATCCTGGTGGCTGCCGGTGTGCCGATTTCAGGTAAAAACTACCTCCCGCAACTTCACTCTATCGAGTGCCGCATCAATGCCGAGGATCCTTATAACGACTTCCGCCCGTCGCCGGGTAAAATCACGGTGTTGCACTCACCCGGAGGTCACGGGGTAAGGCTTGACACGCATGTTTACGCCGGATACACCATCCCGCCAAACTACGATTCGATGATTGCCAAGCTGATCACTACCGCGCAAACCCGCGAGGAAGCCATCAACAAAATGAAACGCGCGCTGGATGAATTTTACATTGAAGGTATCAAAACAACGATTCCGTTTCACCGCCAACTGATGGATGATCCGGCGTATGTTTCCGGAAATTATACCACAAAGTTTATGGAGACGTTTAAAATGAACGATCCCGAATAACAAAGAGTCCCGCGAATGCGGGATTTTTTTGTTCTGCGTCAAAACAAAAAAGCCCTACATTCCTGTAAGGCTTTTGTTTTTTGTGGTCCCACTTGGGCTCGAACCAAGGACCACCTGATTATGAGTCAGGTGCTCTAACCAACTGAGCTATAGGACCTGTTCCCTTTTGCCAACCAGAAATCCGGTGACATAATCGGGCTGCAATATTACCGATATTTTTTGGGCATTGCAAGCAAATTTAAAGCCGTACCTTAAAAACTATCGTACGGATCATACGGGATGGCCTTGAAATGCTGTTGATCTCTTGTACCATCTCCGTCAAAATCAGCCTCGAGAATCGCCTCCAACGAGTTGTCAGTGAGATTGATAATCACCAACTCGCCCAGGAAATAGTCCCCGAAATAAAGATTGACGTGATCGCCGTCGGGTTCCCACTCCAAAAAAGTCTGGTTTGACGCGCAATAGTCGAAGGTATGAATGATTTCCTCAAACTGATACTCTTGCCCGGGCCTGTTCCTAAAACCAAAATAATCCAGATTGCAGCCCGGATTGTGGGAATAGTCAAACTCGCCTTGTTCTATTATTATTTTATCGTACGCCCAGCCTTTGAGCAATAGATTGACGTTGAAAGTTGGCGCTTTTGGCCCGTTGTCATCGCTGGACGAACAGGAAAATGCCATGAAAACGGCCAGCAGTATAATCTTCCTCATCGTATTTCCTGGCAAAGTTCAACCAGGACGCCATTGGTCCCCTTTGGATGCAAAAACGCCACGAGCTTATTGTCGGCGCCTTTTTTGGGCGTTTCGTTGAGCAGTATGAAACCCTCATTTTTCAGGCGGGCCATTTCAGCCTCAATGTCGGTGACGTCAAAGGCGATGTGATGGATTCCCTCGCCGCGTTTCTCGATGAATTTTGCAATGGGACTGTCAGGGTTTGTCGCTTCGAGCAGTTCGATCTTATTGGGCCCGTTGCTAAAGAATGAGGTGCTCACACCCTCTGATTCCACCACTTCCATTTTATACGGCGCGGCGCCCATAAGCTTTTCAAAAATCTTGTTGGACGCGGCCAGATCCTTTACCGCAATCCCTATGTGTTCAATTTTGTTCATTTGCCGGATTTGCCAGTAAAGATAATCATTATTACCAACTGCGGCCGCGATGGCAGCGGCATCCTTTTGCTGACGCCGGCGTTTTGGCGTGAGCAAAAGATACAGCGGACAGCGCGAAATGTCCGCCCTGAAAATCAACCCGAAACGCGGCGGTGCTTTTCAATTTTGCGTTTTGTATCTTTGCGGCATGGAAACCAATCGTCAGAAAAAAATAGGTGCGCTTTTGCAAAAGGATCTTGTGGATATTTTACAGGGTGAAGTACGCAAAAACAACATTCCAAACCTGGTGATCTCAGTGTCAAAAGTTGCGGTGACGACTGATTTGTCGGTGGCCACGGTACTTTTGAGCATTTTTCCGCAGGACAAAGCCGCCTCTACACTTCAGGCCATCCAATCAAACGGGCCACTGATCAAGCACGATTTGGCCCAGCGCGTCAAAATGCAGCTGCGCCGCGTTCCGAACCTTATTTTCCGGATAGACGATTCACTGGATTACATGGAGCAGATTGACAAGGCGCTCAAGGGCGAAGAAAACCCCATCGTTAACCGCGAACTGCTTGCCCGACGCAAAAAACACTGATGAATTTTGCGTTTTACATAGCGCGCCGGTATGTGTTGAGCCTTAGCCGGCAAAACGCCATTAACATCATTACGGGAATTGCCTCGTTGGGTATTATTGCAGGAACTCTTTCGCTTTTTGTGGTGCTATCGGTCTTTAGCGGACTCAAGGAATTCAGCCTTTCCTTTAGCAACAGTTTTGACCCCGACGTAAAACTCTTTCCCAATACCGGAAAGTACTTTGACGCCACACCGCAGCAACTGCAAAAACTCGAATCCATAAACGGCGTTCTGGCCCAGTCGGCGGTAATCGAGGAGCGCGTGCTTTTTTTGTTCGACGACAAGGAAATGGTAGCCTGGCTCAAGGGCGTCGACAGCCGTTACACCCAGGTAAACCCCCTTGATAAATCCATGTTCAACGGGCAATGGCTTGCCCCGGATACCTTTCAGGCCGTCATGGGCTATGGCGTGGCACAACACCTCTCGGCGGGACTTTTTGATTATCAAAACGCTTTAAAAGTATACGTCCCCAAGCCCGGCAAAGGTGCGATCGAAAATCCCGAACAGGCTTTTAACCGCGAAGCGTTGTTGCCCGTAGGTATTTATACCGTCAATGAAGACCTCGACTCCAAGTACGTTTTTGCCGATCTTGGGCTGGTGCAGGAACTTTTGCAGTATCCGCCAAACCGGGTGTCGTCGGTTGAGATCAAGCTAAAAAACGGCGCCGACGAAGCTCAGGTCATCAGCGAAGCGGCCGCAATCTTTAACGGCAAAGTCACCCTTAAAAACCGCGCACAGCTAAACGATTCGCTTTACCGGATGCTCAATACTGAGAATCTCGCCGTTTACCTCATCTTTACACTGGTTATCATCATCGCGCTTTTTAACCTCATCGGGGCGCTAATCATGACCATACTCGACAAAAAATCAAACCTTAAAACCCTGAGGCATCTGGGCGCGCGACTTCCGGACCTGCGGAGGATTTTCTTGCTGCAGGGAACGCTGCTCACCGTGGGCGGCGGCATTATCGGGCTTATTCTGGGCGTTGCCATCGTCGTTTTGCAACAGCGATATGAATTTGTCATGATCACCAGCAGTCTGGCTTATCCGATAAAATTTGAGATGACCAACCTTTTGATCGTCATATTCACCATTATGACGCTGGGCATCGCAGCCTCGTGGATTGCCGCCTCGCGTATCACGGCTAAATTTTTTGACTGATTTTGGGCGCCACACCGTCGCTGCCTGTTTACTAAAGAACCTCAATTTTACACCTCACGGCATCGCCGCTGTCGGGCTGTTCGCTTTTATCTTTTTTATGGGCGGCTCATCCAAACAGCCACACCTCGTGATAAAAAAGGATACCCGCTGCCATCCCTGGCGCAGCCAGCCCGCTTTCTTAATCTACATCAAGTGTCAGCTACTTTTTGTTCCCGAACTTTGTTTTATAAAAAATAGGTATGGATCGGAAGGAGTTTTTAAAGAAAGGCCTTTTTGGCGCCGGAATGATTGCCGCGTCGGCCACAGGGCTACGCGCCATGAACAACCACATCGACGAGCTCAAGCCACTCGAGCCGATGCCTCTTTTGGGATTCAATCACTTACCACACACAACTTCAAACATTATGAGCAACCTAGTTTTACACAAATCCGACACGCGCGGACTGGCCAACCACGGTTGGTTGCAAAGCCGTCATACCTTTAGTTTTGCTTCTTATCACAACCCTGACCGGATGCATTTTGGCGTTCTGCGGGTTTTGAATGACGACATCGTGGCCGCCGGAATGGGCTTTGGCACGCATCCGCACGACAACATGGAAATCATCAGCATCCCGCTGGCTGGCGATTTGGAACACCAGGATTCCATGGGCAATAAAACAGTTATCCGCCATGGCGACATTCAGGTGATGAGCGCCGGCACGGGAATCCAGCACAGTGAATACAACAAAAACAAAGATGCCGAAGTTCGATTTTTGCAAATCTGGCTTTTCCCCAACAAGCGCAATGTAAAGCCGCGTTACGACCAGCTTGCGCTAAATCCTGCCGACAGGAAAAACAAACTCCAGCAAATCCTTTCGCCAAGTCCGGAAGATGAGGGCGTTTGGATCCATCAGGATGCCTGGTTTCACCTGGCCGATTTTGACGCCGGAACCCAAACGGATTACAAAATCAAAAAGCAAGGCAATGGCGTGTATCTGTTTAACCTCAAAGGTGATCTAAACGTTAACGGTCAAGCTGTTTCCACCCGCGACGGAATCGGGATTTGGGACACCGACTCAATTTCAATCAAAGCCAACAGTGCCGCTGAGTTTTTGGTGATGGATGTTCCGATGATGTTAAGTTAAACACACCACCAAGGTTTATTGATCAAACATTAAGAGCGTTAAGCACATTCAGTTACTCCTGATTGAACTTATTTCCTTAATGTTTTTTTTTCTCTATGTTGAAATGGTTTTCTGAAACGCATCGCGCGGCGTTCCATCATTCACATAAATAATCCCGCAGTACGCAAACCCATTTTTCTTTAAGAAGTTTTGCATAGGCAAATTGTCACGGTGCGTATCTACGCGGATAGTGTCAATGGCTGTGAAAGCGTAATCAAAGGCGGCCTTGGCGATTCCCTTTACTGATCGGCCGGATGCAAGGCGATGGATAACGCCATAAGGTTTATCATTGAGCCATTGGCCGTTTTTGATGACCGAATAAGTAGGTTCAGGACTTTGTCCGTGGGAAAAGTGGAAATAGCCTACCGTGCGGCCGTCGTGCGCAATCACGAATCCGTGTCCGGATTGAATGTCGTCGAGAATGGTTTGCGCCGACGGATAACCGTTTGACCATTGGGTCATGTTACCGGTTTCGCGCATCATCTGGCGCGCCTGTTCCACAACCTGCAAAATGTTGTCGAGATCATTGATATGCGCCTGGCGAACCGTCATCAGGCAAATTTGTAATCAGCAAATGCCTCGCGGATTTCATCAAAAACCTCGTGAAGTTCCTGCGCGGTGTCTTTGGTGACGAGCTTTTGGCGGTAATCCTTAAAGTGCGGGATTCCCTTAAAGTAGTTGGTGTAATGCCTACGGGTTTCGACAATGCCGGTCCACTCGCCTTTCCATTCCATGGCCCAGGTGAGATGGTTTTGGGCCGCCTGGATCCTATCGGCCATGGTGGGCGGCGCAAGCAGGGTTCCGGTTTTCATGTAGTGTTTGATCTCGTCAAAAATCCAGGGATAACCAATGGCGGCACGGCCGATCATAATGCCGTCGACGCCGTATCTGTTTTTGTATTCGAGGGCTTTTTGCGGTGAGTCGACATCGCCGTTGCCAAATATGGGCATGGTAATCCGCGGATTGTTCTTGACCCGGGCAATGTGCGACCAATCGGCCTCGCCTTTGTAGAGCTGGGCGCGCGTCCGGCCGTGGATTGATAAGGCTTGTACACCTATGTCCTGGAGCCTTTCGGCCACCTCGTCGATGTTGATCATGTCGTGATCCCAGCCTATGCGGGTTTTGACCGTTACGGGAAGGCTGGTGCTTTTGATGACGGCTTTTGTAAGGCGGATCATCAAATCGACGTCTTTAAGAACGGCAGCGCCCGCACCTTTGCAAACCACTTTTTTTACCGGACAGCCAAAGTTGATGTCGATCAGGTCGGGGTTGACGGTTTCGACGATTTTGGCCGACATGGCCATGGCCTCTTCATCGCCGCCAAAAATCTGGATGCCCACCGGACGCTCGTAATCGAAGATGTCGAGTTTTTGCCGGCTTTTGATGGCGTCGCGAATCAATCCCTCGGACGAGATGAACTCCGAGAACATCAAATCGGCGCCGTGTTGCTTGCACAGCCGGCGAAAAGGCGGATCGCTGACATCCTCCATGGGAGCGAGCAAAAGCGGGAATTCCGGTAGCTGGATGTGGCCTATTTTTACCATGCGGCAAAATTACGACAAAATCAGTAAAGCGACAGGTTTTCAATTATCTTTGCAGATTAAAAGAACCACGGGAGCCCGCGTTAGGGATGGAAGCGGCATCCTTTTTTAAAAGCCCGGGGTTGGGGATTTTAAAAAAGATAAAGCGGACAGCCCGGCCAAAGGCAACGCCCAAATAAATTGACAATTCTGAATTGACAATTCAAGGTCAGACGGCCATTTTGCCTTTATGACTTCATGACATTATGACTTTCGACTGATGAAACACATTCGCAATTTTTGCATCATCGCGCACATTGACCACGGGAAAAGCACCCTGGCCGACCGGCTTTTGAGCGCAACCCAGACCGTGAGTGCGCGCGAGGAAAAAGCGCAACTCCTGGACAACATGGACCTGGAGCGCGAGCGCGGCATTACCATTAAGAGCCACGCCATACAGATGGAGTACAAATACAAGGGCGAGGATTATATTTTAAACCTGATTGACACGCCGGGCCACGTGGACTTTTCCTACGAGGTTTCCAGATCGATTGCGGCTTGTGAGGGCGCGCTTTTGATTGTCGATGCGGCGCAGAGCATTCAGGCGCAGACGATTTCTAACCTTTACCTGGCGCTGGAGAACGACCTGGAGATCATTCCGGTGCTCAACAAGGTGGATTTGCCCAGCGCAAACCCGGAAGAGGTAAGTGACGACATTGTGGAATTGCTGGGCTGTAAGATTGAGGATATCATTCACGCGTCGGGCAAGACCGGATTTGGCGTCGAGAACATTCTGGCGGCCATCATCGAGCGCATTCCGCCGCCAAAGGGCGATCTGCAGGAACCACTGCAGGCGCTAATCTTCGACTCCGTTTACAATCCGTTCCGCGGGATTGAGGTTATTTTCCGCGTAAAGAACGGCGAAATCCGCAAAGGACAGAAAATCAAGTTTATGGCTACCGGCAATGAGTATTTTGCCGACGAGATCGGGACTTTGAAGTTGAATCAGGTTCCCAAGCAAGTCATCTCGACCGGAGACGTAGGTTATCTGATTTCCGGAATTAAGGAAGCGAAAGAAGTTAAAGTGGGCGATACCATCACCGATGCGAAAACACCTACTACCAATATGATCCAGGGGTTTGAGGACGTAAAGCCGATGGTTTTTGCGGGAATCTATCCTGTCGACACTGAGGATTACGAAGAATTGCGCGCATCGATGGAAAAACTCCAGCTTAACGATGCATCGCTGGTGTTTCAGGCCGAGAGTTCGGCGGCGCTTGGCTTTGGTTTCCGATGCGGATTCCTGGGCATGCTGCACATGGAAATTATCCAGGAGCGCTTGGAGCGGGAGTTTGATATGACTGTGATTACGACGGTTCCCAACGTATCGTACTTGGCGTACACCAAGAAAGAACCCGATACGCCGCTCATCGTAAACAACCCGTCGGACCTTCCGGAGCCTTCAAAATTGGATCGGGTTGAAGAGCCGTTTATCAAGGCGACCATCATTACCAAGGCTGATTTTGTTGGGAACGTGATGTCGTTGTGTATTGAAAAGCGCGGACAAATCACTAACCAGACTTACCTGACGCCGGAACGCGTTGAACTTAGTTTTGACATGCCGCTGGCCGAAATCGTATTTGATTTTTACGACCGACTGAAAACGGTTTCAAAGGGATATGCGTCGTTTGATTACCATCCGATTGGCATGCGCACCTCAAATCTTGTTAAGGTTGACGTTTTGCTCAACGGGAATACGGTTGACGCGCTGTCGGCTTTGATCCACGCGGACAACGCTTACAACATCGGCAAGAAAATGACCGAAAAACTCAAGGAACTCATCCCGCGCCAGCAGTTTGACATTCCGATCCAGGCGGCCATCGGTGCGAAAATCATCGCACGTGAAACCGTGAAAGCGCTCCGCAAGGATGTTACGGCCAAGTGTTACGGCGGTGACATCTCGCGTAAGCGTAAACTTTTGGAGAAACAGAAAAAAGGTAAAAAACGCATGCGCCAGGTTGGAAACGTAGAGATTCCGCAAGAGGCGTTTATGGCGGTTTTGAAACTGAATGATTAAGTCATAAGGTCTTACTAAGGCCGAACTAAAAAAGTAAGCCCCGCAAAAATTCGGGGCTTTTTTAATTTCTTCTGTTTCGCTTTGTTCGCTAAAGCGCTCCCGCGGCAACGAGTCCGGCGGCGGCTGACGCGCGTATGTGATGGTAAAGTGTTGCGGCAATCAGGATGCCCGACACATTTTCATCCATTACTTCTATGGTCATTTTGCGTCCGGACCAGACGTCGGTTTTGGCTACGATCAGATCATAGTCGTCGGCATCGACCAGACGCGTTCCCGGTTTGAACCAGCGGCCGCGGATGTCATATCCGGTATCTTCGCCTGCAAATCGCAGTTCAAGATTGCCCCAGGTTCTATCGAATACTGACGTGAAGATTTCGGCATCCCATTGCGCAAGGTAGGCGGCTTTGTTACGCGCGATTCCTTCGGGCTCACTGTACGGCGTGACCTGTTTGTTGACGATGGCGGTCATGGCCGGCGCGCCGATAGATAAAAGTTCGGCGGTGAGTTGCGCTGGCGTGCGCATTCCTCGATGTTGAACTCAAAAAAGTCCGTTTCAGGAAAAGCTTCAATCAGGCGACGAGTAAGCGCACGATGGCCTTGCTAGTGGTTCAACAATTCTTGTTGGCTGATGATTTCTCTTGTTTTTTCAAGTGTGGTCATAATGTTTGCTTTTAAAGTTTAAATCAGAATTACCGGGGTGTAGTGACAACAGTGTGTCAGCAGTATTTTCAGAAGTCACATTTTTTTTCGAGGATTGGAAAGCCGTACCTTTGCATTATATCCGCAAGAAATGTTAGAAGATAAGAACCAAGAGCGCACGCCCATTGAAAATCTGGGCGAATTCGGGCTGATCAGCCACCTCACCAAGCCGTTTGAGAAGAATTTACCATCGACCCTAAAAGGAATTGGCGACGACGCGGCCGTGTTGGACTTTAAGGACAAGAAAACGGTAGTTTCGACCGACATGCTGGTAGAAGGCGTGCATTTTGATCTTGCCTACATGACGCTGAAATATCTAGGATATAAGGCAGTCGTTGTGAATCTGTCGGACATCTGCGCGATGAATGCCAAACCGACGCATATTACCGTCTCCATTGCGATATCCAATCGCTTCCCGCTTGAAGCGCTTGAGGAATTGTATGAAGGAATTCGTTTGGCCTGCAAATACTATCACGTCGATCTGATCGGTGGTGACACGACCTCTTCGCAAAAGGGACTTATCCTGAGTGTCACGGCAATCGGCGAAGCGGATGAATCGGAAATCGTTTTCCGAAGCGGCGCAAAAGATAAGGACCTACTGGTCGTATCGGGCGACCTGGGCGCAGCCTATATGGGGTTGCAAGTGCTCGAACGCGAAAAGCAGGTTTATCTGGTCAATCCGCAAAACCAACCGGATCTGGAGCCGTACACCTATCTTATCGAACGCCAACTGAAGCCTGAAGCCCGCACTGACGTGAGGGAAATCCTGTCGGCATTAGAGATAAAACCAACGGCCATGATTGACATATCCGACGGCTTGTCATCAGAAATACTTCACCTTTGCAAGCAATCGGGTGTTGGATGTAATCTGTTTGAGGAAAAAATCCCCCTCGATCCGGCTGTAATCAGCGTTTGCGAAGAATTTAAAATTGATTCGACCACCGTCGCCATTAACGGCGGCGAGGATTACGAATTGCTTTTTACGATTCCAATCGCCGATTTTGACAAACTTAAAGGCAACCCAAACTTTACCGTTATTGGGCACATGACTGCCGATCCCGGAGCCTTTTTGCACACCCGCGCAGGCCAGAAACTGGAACTCAAAGCACGCGGCTGGAACGCCATGGCATAAAAAAAAGACCGCTGTTGCAGTCTTTCTTTCTCAAATGCATAACCCGTGTCAAAACTAGGTTTGAACCTGAGTGCCCTTTCAGATTCACCAGGTAAAAATCACGACCGGGCAGCATAACCCGGTTACGGTTTCCCGCAATTCAAGATGCGGGTTCCCGTAAATTTATAGCAATCCCTTGTCTTTGGCTTTGCGGATTAAATCGACATCGCTGCCGCCTTTAACGTCTAATAGTTCCTTTAGGCTAAGTTTTCTTTTCTCGACTGCGCTCAGCGAGAGCGGCACAAAGCTGGGAATGTCCTTGGTTTTTACGCCTTTTGACAACTGATACAATATCTGGCGGTCAAACGCGTCAATGTTAATCGTATCTGATTGTGCCTGACTGACAAACTTGACCACGGTCTGGCTGTAATAGGTTTCGCCCTTGAGAATTTTATTAAAGGCCACCAGGAGTTCGTCAAACGTGAGGTCATTTTTAATCACCAGCCCGCTTGGATTGATGGTTTTGATGATGTTGTTGATTTTGATGAGTTCAGTGTGCATCGTCAGCAGCACCACCTTGCAGGCAGGCATCACCTTTTTTACAAGTTGTGCCAGATCCTCACCTGAAAAAATATTCTTTTCCTCATAAGCCGGCATGCTGATGTCAAAAAACGCAATATCAAAAGGCTTGGCGGCCGATGTGATGATTTCATAAGCCGATTTACAGTTGTTGGCCTGCGAAATCGTAAACTCGTATTGCGACGAGTAACTCTTGATGGCATTTTTGTATCCTTCAATGATAAACGGGTGATCATCAACGATAACGATGTTGCAACTGGTCGGCATAGGTAGGGTGTTAATGTGACAAAATTAACACAATTATCGAACGGCAAAATTTTAGGCCCACTTATTCGACAAACCGCCGTAAATTTTAACGTCAGTCAAACTCGTTGATGCCGTAAAGGATTTCTTTCATCTTGCTCCCATTGAGTTCGACTGGTTTATAAGCCGTGTTAAATTTATCAATGGCGAGGTCAATGTCCTGTTTTAGCTTTCCGAATTCGGGCGGAAGTTTGGATTGACACGGTTTTTCATTTTCATAACTGTTCAGGATGATGCGAAACTTTTCATAGAACTTTCCGCCCTGGTCGATAAAGGCATTGTACTGGGTGATAAATTGCAAAAGCCGTTCGACAGGAAAGTCGATATTGACCGACATCCGCGCCTTGGCAACGGGGTCGGCATTCTTGACAAGCATCATATACTGGTCGGTCTTGACTTTCACGGATTCCCAGTCGTCTGAGCTTCGGCACACGGAAAGCGGTGATTGGTAACCGATGGGTTTGGTGTAATCGCGAAAAAGAGTTTCGAGGTCTTCACGAACCTTGTCACTGCTCTTTTGTAAAAATGCGGTTTCAAAATAAATGGTGTTAAGGTCATTGTGCATCCGGAGGGTAAAATCAATGATGCATTCCACCTTTTCAAGTTCAAGTTGTTGTTCGCGTCGGGAAAGTCCGGAATTGATGATGTTTCCGAGGGCCATCACAATCGATGCGACACTGTTGGTTCCCAATATGCTCCCGATTTGGAGCGAGGATTCCTTTTTGCGGGCCTGCGCGAGGATATCCTTAAGCTTTGCAAACTCCGGATAGTTGTTGGGATTTGATATTTTGTTGATTTCATTAAATGTCCGAACCGATGCAAAATGATGGTCGAGCCCAAGTATTTTGTCATACAAAACCCTAAGGATCTGGACACCTTTAAGGAAACGGATGCGGGAAATATCGGCAGTCTCTTCAATCTTGAGGTTTTCGCGTATGGTCCTGACCGAATCCAGGCTAACCAACCATTGGAGTTTTTCGTCTGGGTTGCGGGCATGTACTAGACGCTTCCGGCAAAGGCGTTCAAAATGGTTGTATTCAACCTGGCGCTCGTCGTAGCACTTTCGGACATTGCCGAGTTCCCGGGCCAACTCCGATAAGACCAAGTTGAGATCATCAGGGCCGGCATATACAAACCCAACGCAAAGGAGACTTATTATGGATAAGATGTGTTTCATTTTATATTGCGTTGAAGTGTTACCTGATGCTCACCCTCGACGATCATCTGGGCGAGCTGACAAAGATTGGCTGTTGAAGCCTCAACGTTCCCCACTTTTAAAAGCACGTCGCCCAACTTAAACCCTGTATCTAACCGGTGCCGGGTGATTAAAAGCGAATCCTTTAAGATGTCGACCTCAAATTTAGGCACTACTAATCCTGTGATACTGTGTCCGTTCTTAACGGCAGAGACGCGGCGGGATTGAAAATCAAATATCCAATTGAACGATTTAATAAAGTTAGTCCCTACGGATTGTTTTGCGTCATTTATACCTATATTGACACTATAATTTGACTGAAGGAAGTGGACGGGTTTATTGGGAAAAAGTTTAAGTTTTCCCTCTGTAGATTCTACCGTAAAGTGCGGCTCATTTAAAAACTTGAAAGGATTGTTGTGCCTTGCCGATATGGCTAATCGATCTTTGAAATTCGCCCTGAACCAATACGACTTCCAGTGAATCCCGATGACGATCGAAAAGCCCGAGTTGTCCAGCCTGGCCTTGATGGAATGAAATCCCTTTGCCTTATATGATTCCATCTCCTCACGGCTGATTTTGCACAATTCATGGCGGTCAAAATCCAGAAGCCAAATACCCTCGAGGGCTCTAAAGCCAAGAGTGCCATCAACAGATTTACAGATGTCGACGGGGCGCCGTCCCCAACGCAATTGCTTAGTGAAAGCAGTGGGCGGCCGCCAATTCATATCGACCCCGGAATCCCCGAATATCTCAAGTGGCGCGGCCGGATCAAACTTTAGGCTTATCGAGCGGCCCGGACTGTCAATTTTAACGACAAGCTGTCCATGGTGAAACTCGACCGGGTAACAATTGGATTGGGCAAAGGATGAAAATCCCAGTGTCCATAAAACTATGGACAATGGGAATCTGGAAATTTTCATGGCGTATAAAAAATAAAGTGGCGTGGCGTGTAACTACTGACGGTCCTCAGCCAATTTGACCATTCGATAAGATGATTGGAAAAAGTCTACAGGATAATAGGTAAGTACCTCACGTTTCAACACTTTTTGATAAAACTCTGAAAGTGTCCTTTTCTCGGGCGCGAAATGCATACCGTCAATGACTGCACTATTGAGAATCGCGGCGCAAAACTCTGAGCAGTAAAGGGCGTTACCGTTGGCTAAGTCAAAGTCATAGTCAAAGGAAACTTCACGTTGGCTAACTAACTCGATTTGATCCATTATGCTTCTAAAATCTCTATTTGACAAGGCAACCCGCCAAATACTGACATAGTTATACCTTGATGTCTGGAGGAATTCAACTAATGATTCTTTCCTCAATGCCGATTTTTTGGGATTCACATCGGTAACATGATACACTTTAAGCTGTCCATCTTGTCTGGCTGCAAAGCCCACATGGGTACTTAGGGTGTCACGTAATGAAAATTGTCCGGCAATCAGATGAGCCTTGGTTGGATTCCCCACGGTGACAAGGTATAGCGTAGAGTCTTTCACAATCTCATCAAAGCGTTCAGCAATCTGGCCCCGCGCTGCTTGCCAGGTAGCCATAACCGACAACAGAAAAACATTAAAGTCTAATCTGCAAACCAACATTGAGGGAAACCTGATTGATACGGAATTCTTCCTCGCTGTTTTTAAAGGATTTCGCGAAATCATAATTTTCCAATAACGTAATGTCCAGGGTGACCTTGGGACTCACTACCGTCCTGATTCCGGCAAAAGCGCCGGCGCCATACGTACTCCCGATGTTGCGGGAATGAGTGTCCAGCGCCGGGCTTTCAACCTCACGATCGTACATCCAGCGGCTATTGAGCTGAACTCCGCCGTAAATAATACACAAATCACCAATTGGATAGTATCTGCGTCCGGCGAGGACGGCTTCGGCAAACCGATCCGTAACAAAGACACTGTTTTCAGAAAGCATCTGACTTGTCCTGATGGCACCACGTCTCAATTCAAAGGAAAGACCGTATTTACTTTTAAACCCAATCTCGTATGACAATCCCCAACTGTTGACGTAAGCCATGGTTTTAGAATCGTTGCCTTTTAACTCACCTATTCCGTAAGAAGCCGTTGCACCCCAATTATTCTGGGACAATACAGTCGGGATATATATCAATCCCGACACAACAAATAACCAAATGATTTTTTTCATATTATACAGGTTTTAGCCGCAAGATGTAAACGTGATTAATCTTTTAATGACCCAACCAGCCCTCCAATGAGTGCTCCGCCGACAGCGCAGGGAAGCCCGCAAATTGCTCCCCCGATAACCATCCCCAATCCGGCGCCCACACTGGCACATGTTGCAGGCTGTCCGTCAACGGTACACGGGCTGTTGGGATCGATAGGTGAATCAAGATCCTTGGATTGGCGCAGATGGTAAGTGACGGCCATCGATGTCAGAACAAGTTCCTTTTCACTTGCCGAAAGCTTGGACAAGTTTACCTGGGAGACCAGATTGTCGATTTTTGAATTATACTGAAGTGACTTTTTAAGGAAATCCTTTGCGGCTGCGGACAATCCAGATTGCTCAATTACTCTTTCAGGCGTCGACTTTTTAACCCCGTCAACCACCGCGGCGGCCATCGCGACAGTCGCCATAGGCTTTCCGGGCAATGTCTTGCTGTAATAGTCAAGCGTCGGCTGGTCAAGTGACTTGATTTTTCCTGCGCGGTAATCGGTAGTCAGAATCTTGAACGAATTAAGAAAATCGATTCCCCGGGCGTTAAACGGATTGTTGCTCTGAGCTACAGTTGTTACAAGCCCCGAAAAAAAGGCTACGGCAAAAAATAAATTTTTCATAATTTTGTGTTTTGAAATTTGAATTGCAGTCTTACTAAGCGTCAACAATAGGTAAGGCTGCTTTTTTTGTTTGTTGCGTCACGATGCAAAGCCCAACAAACTTCAACTACTTTGCACCTGTTCCTTTATTTTGTCGGAGAACGGAACAATATTCTCCTGTCCGGGATTGTTGCCCCGGAATACTGTTTTTAAATTGTTTGAATTGATTTCTTTATGTAAAAGTAACTGGGTTTATTCCCGTTACGGATACATATTTTCTGCCGAAAATGTTAAGATTTTGATTGGGATACTTCCCGATGGTCCTTAAGCGGAAAAGCCATTGAAAGCGTTGTCCCTCCGCCGGCGTCAGAGGAAAGTGAGAGGGTTCCGTTTAATTCCTTAACGCGTATCCTGATATTCTTAAGACCGATCCCATCTGACTGGACATCCAATGGGAATCCCTTCCCGTTATCAGCGACCGCGACCCGTAATTCGTTATCATTAGCCGTAATGGTGAGTTTGATTTGGTCGGCACCTGAATGTTTGATGCAGTTGCCGAGCGCTTCCTGAAGGATTCGGTATATTCCGATTTTAAAAGTGCTGGAAAGGCTTTTCCAATCGTTGAATTTGATTGTGCTGATGATGTAATTTTCGCGGTCGCCGGCTAACTGTTCGACCATTGTAGCCAACATACTCGAAAAGTGAAGGTGGGCCGCGTCATTATCCCGGCTCAAGTTATGTGAAACGGCGCGCAAATCTGATTCGATGTTGTGCAGTTGCGCAATATGGGTAAGACATTTTCTGATTGTTTCAACATCCTGCGATTCGGCCAGTTTCTCCAGCTGTATCCTGGCACCGGCCAACCGGTTCATAACCCCATCGTGCAATTCGCGGCCAATACGCTTCTTCTCGTCCTCGCGTGCCTGGGTTATTTCCTCTTGGTGGACTGTCAACAGTTTCATGAT
The DNA here is from genome assembly GCA_934636265.1 of uncultured Flavobacterium sp. Classification (GTDB taxonomy): domain Bacteria; phylum Bacteroidota; class Bacteroidia; order Flavobacteriales; family Flavobacteriaceae; genus Flavobacterium. The sequence continues at coordinate 38,168 of CAKUAD010000004.1, read as the reverse complement.
CTCGGCGTCGGCCTCTTGCCTGATCTTATGCAATTGAAGCTTTTTGTTTTTTGACCGTTGATAGAGCGTGGTAAAGGTGAGTGAGATTACGGCGATCACTGCCAGGGCCGAACCTGCGTAAATGCGCTCGGTGAGTTCAGCTTCCTCCTTTTGTTTGATGATTTCATCCGTCTCAAAGGCAATCCTTGCAAACTTGTTATGGTTGCGGCGCTCGACGATTTTGAGACTATCTGAAATTTTGATGTATTCTTGTATATATTCTTGTTGGTTGGGCGGGTCGTATACAATTAGTTGCTTCAGTGTCCAGACCCTTTCCTCCATAAGGTGAAACTTCAGGGATAATTTGTAAGCCGCATTATAATGATAAAGTCCTTTTTCGATCGCGCCTTTGGCAATATAAAACTCCCCAAGATGCAAATAACTCAATACAATTTTAGGGGTATTATGTTTTGATACTCGAATATTTAGCGCTTTGAAAAATAATTCCTCAAGATTATTAATTTCTCCTAGTTTGAGGCGCGAATACGCAATATTATCAATTAATGTCGCATATAATTGATCGTCATCTTCAAATTGAACAGTATTTATGCTCTTATTAAAATAGTTTAAAGCTTCACGGTGCTTGCCAATATTCTGATAATTTACACCGATGTTATTCCATAGGATTTCTCTTGATAAGGAGGCTTGCAATTTCGTATCCCTTTCGATAATTTCAATTGCCTCATCCATTTTTTTAAATGACATGTCATAGTCTCCGAAATTTGCGGAAATATTTGCTAATAATACATTCGAACGATACGCAATAGGGTTGGGTGGATCTTTATAAACTTCCATAGCCTTTATTGTGTACTTCTCACTCTCATGAAAATTTCCCAAGTCAAAATAAATACTGGCAACGTTTAAATATAGATCCGGGTGACGTGCATTTGCTGAATTTTTGAGTGCTTTGTTAAAATAATATAACGCACTGTCTGATGATAATTTTTCCGAGTGAAAAATCCCTAGATATTCATATCCCTTCGCAACTCTCACAGTGTCTTGCTTCGATTTTGCCAGCTTTAAAAAATTGTGGGAAAAAAAATAAAAGCTTTCCGAATCATGGAGGGCGTAACTATTCACAATTAGTTTGTCAATAGTCTCCAAATTAAAGTGCATATCCTTGAATTGGTGCCTAATATTTCGAAGACAATTTATTCTCTCGGGATTACTGGCATTAGCATCAAGAGTACATTGAGTTAATCTTTCGGCATAAGATCCCCTTTCCCTGTCTTCACATGAAAGGAATGTTAATATAAATCCAAAAAATAACCAATGTAATATGTTCCTCAAATCAACCCAAATTTCCTTGCTTCACGTACAATGTCCTCGTCACTTCCGGTCCTTATTAAAAAATAATCCTTGATTTGGGCTTTCCTTTTGTCAATTGCGCTAGTTGAAAGCGGCAAGTACTTGGTCATGCTTTTAGTCTTGATCCCTTTGGCGATCAATGTGATGATTTGCCTGTTGTGCAGGTCGAGATACTCTTTTTTTGACGTAATGATATCAACTGCCGCAGTTACCGAGTCAGTCGTCACTTGAGTCCCCCCAAAAATTTTCTCAAACGCCAGCCTTAACGAGTCACCGTTAAAGTCGCTTTTAACCAATAGTCCGTTTGGTTGGTGCTCCCGCAAAAGATCATATAGCAAAATTGCCTGGCTGTGGGAGGTGATGACCACCAGCAAACTTTCTTTATTGGTGGACCTAATCAGCGGAATAAGGTCAATTCCACTTTCGACGTTTCGCTTGTGGTCCGATGGGAGGTTAATGTCCAGGAGTATCAGATCATAACTGTTTCGCGACTTTTTTAGAATCTCATACGCCGATTTACAGTCCTGTACTTCATCTACCTTTAATTCAGACGGAGGAAGCAGTTCCTCCAGTATTTTGCGATATCCCTCAGTCAGCAGGGAGTGATCTTCAACGATTAATGATCTCATAAGTTCTGGTGTTTATGAGTCAAATTTAGAAATCTTTTTAGCTCTTTGATTACATATTTTATGTAAAAAATCTTAAAATTTGAGTTCAAGTAATTGGTATGTCGACACTTAAGGTGGTGCCTTTCCCTTTTTTTGACTGGATATTGAGCTCTCCCCGCATCTCATTGGCGCGGGAAATCATGTTTTGCACGCCAATTCCCTTGCGCTTCAAATTGGTGTCAAAGCCTATTCCGTTGTCGGCGATGACTAACGCAAGGCCGCCGGGCGTTGATTTTATGGAAATCTTTACTTTACTGGCCTGAGCGTACTTATTCATGTTCTGTAAGCCTTCCTGAACTATTCGGTAGATGTTGATTTTAATCGTGTTGCTCAGATTATCCCAATCTATTGTTTCGTCAATTTCGCACGTAACTTGCGTATTGAACGAAGCCTTTTGCTCTTCCAGCAAATTGTTGAGGATGGCCAGAAAGTTGTTGATCAGTGCAAATTTCTCCCGGTTAAGGTCATGTGATATCTCTCGGATGTCCTGTTCAATGTTTTTGAGTTCATTGAGGTATTCAATCCTACGCATTACCGCTTCGTCGTCGCCCATCCTATTGAGACTGTCCAGGTTTAGCCTGGTACCAAAAAGACGCCCCAGTACCCCGTCATGAAGCTCTTGTGCAATTCGCTTTTTTTCTCGGATCCGACTTTCCTCGATGCGGTTTTGCTGGCTGATCATCAGGTTATAGATGTCTTCATTTGCTTTTTGCTGCGCCTGAATGAGTAACAGTTCGCGATTTCGGGCCCGCTGACTCCTAATCACAAAAAGCAAAAGTCCTATCATTAAAAAACCAACAAAAAAATAGAGCAGGTTGCGGTTTTGTTCGGCGAGTTTGTCTTTCTCTTGAGATATTTCATCTGTCTGCAGTTCTAAACGCGCAAATTTCTCTTGGGATTTTACTTCCACACCACGCAAACTATCATTAATTCTAATCAGTTCCGAAGAATATTTTGCAGATTTCTCGCCGTCGACTGCCGAGAGGTTTTTTAGCGCTGAAGAGATATCAATCGGATTTTTATTTTTTCGGGCTACAAAAAGAGCGGTATCCGCGTAGTCCTTCGATTTTTGGTTATCCCTGTCAGCGAAAAACTCTGAAAGATGAATATAACTCAATACAATCAGCGAGTTTTCACTATTTTCCTTTCTCACTTTTAATGCTTCAAAGAAAAGTCGGGGAAGGTCCTTGTCATTTCCACTCTTGAATCTTGCGTAAGCTAGATTGTCAAGTAAAAGACTATAAAGCGCTGGTTGATCTTTACTTATGGTCGTACTTCTCAAACCGCTTTCAAAATAGTTAATTGCTTTTTCGTAGTTCTCGAGCTTTAAATAGGCGTAGCCAATATTGTTAAGACAGGTGGCTTCTTGGTACCTCCCCTCTAATTTATTATTCCTTACAATTGAAAGTGCTTTTAAATTATAGTCAATACCACGCTCGTATTCGCGTAGCTCGTTCGCAATTAGCCCCATCATTGTGTTGATCTCATACATCCGATCAAAGTCCTTTGATCTTGAAACAGGGAGATATGCCTCCGTAATAGTTCTATCAGCACCTACATAATCTCCCGCGTAATATTGAACAACACTCTTATTCAACAAGACATTTATCAAACTTGCCTCGTCTTTTACAGTCCGATATTGCCTCTCCGCTTTAGTATAGTATAAATATGCGCTATCATAAACTGCGATTGATTTGTAATATGCTCCCAGATACCTATATGCTTTAGCTAAATTTTTTGTGTCCTTAGCGTTTTCAGCATCTTCAATTAGAACTTCAGATATATTTTTGAAAGCTTTCCAGTTTCTCTGTTCATAATGTAGAACAAGAGTCTGAAACATCTTATCCCGGTTATTAAATACAACAGGATTTTGACTATTTTCACTGGCCTTATCCGGAGTTTCCGAGCAGGACAATACCGCGAGAAGAAGGGAGAAGAAAAGATTCTTATTCAAAGAAATGCGGATTTAGGCATCTAAAATATAAAAAAAAGGACTGTCAATGACAGTCCTCAAATTTTTATAAAGTTTTTATCTCTAAGTTCTACTCTGTAATCACTGGCATACTAGTTCCGCTCAACTCATGTCCTACGATAGGATCAAGAATTGGGGGACGACCACCACCGATTTCTTTATCCATTGTAAAAGGATCGAGGATTGGCGGACGACCACCGCCGATTTCATAATCCGCAGTGAAAGGATCCAAGATTGGGGGACGACCACCACCGATTTCAGTTTGATTAGTAAAAGACGTAAGAACCATCATCAGCGAGAACAGTCCAAATGTGAAAATTGCTTTTTTCATGACTTTTTAAATTTGAGACGTTATATTGTTATTAGTTTTTTTTTGGTTTAATACCGCCCCGTTAGCGGTGTTAGACGATGTAAAACTATAAAGGATGTCTCGCTACACGTAAGAATTTACGGCGCTTTTGGTGAATGGTAGCTGTTTATGAGTGAATGAACCTCAAATTTGAGTATCCGAAAAATTAAATTTCCAGATAATTGCCTTTTGTGATGCTGTGGAGTATCGCATCGACATTCTCTTTGTAAGATTTCGAGAACGGCAACTTGGTAGTAGTATTTTTGATGTAGCAAACTGAGTTCCCGGTGTGGATGCGGGAAACATAGTCAATATTGACAATATAACTGTTGTGTATCCTTACAAACGGCGACTTCAAAACATTTTCAAAATGCTTGAGTGTCTTGAAGGCGGTAATCATCTCGCCATTAGCCAAGTGTAGATCGGTCGAGTTGTTGTCGGCCTGCAAATAGCAAATGTCATCCGCATTGATAAAACGATAATCGCCATATGATTTTACACAAATGATCAACGGTTTAGTCGTGTCGGGCGCAATTTCCGGCAGCGCTTCCTCAATTACAAGCTCATCCTCGTGACCTGCCTTTTGGTCGGGAACATCCGGCTTTTCCGGCTTGCCTTGCTTTTTTATCGGCTTTGCTTTAACGGAATCTTCCGGCATTGCCTCCTCCCCAGCGGAATCCACGACCGTGGCCGGCTGAATAACTGGTTCCGACAAAATTGGCAGCGCGACGGCGGTGGGCATCGCCACCTTTTCAAGTTTAAAAACTACTTGTCGGAAATCCCTTGGCGCCACTGGCTTTATCAAAAAATCAAACGCATTCCGACGCAAGGCATTAAGGGCCGTGCTCCCATCTTTTGACGTAATCACAAACCGGGGCTCCTGCTTTAGAAACCGGTAGGCCGCATCCATCAGATGATAGGAAAGCCCACTCTCGGCAGTGTCGGGGGTGGTTTCCAGGAAAATTAGATCAGGTTTTTTGTCAAGGATAAGATCCAATGCATCCTCATAATTATCGGCCGAGCCAACAAACAACAAACCGGCATACCCATCGGCAAGAGCCTTGGTTGCAGCCACTTGGTCAGCGTTGTCGTCAATGATAATATACGAATACTTCATGATGCCTGGTGGGGCATCAGCAGGGGTAGTTAGGGCATTGCTAAATTACATTAACGGCGCAATCAAATTCCGCCCTCACAAGTGTACACACTGATTTCCTTAAGTTTTTTTTATGAATGGTAAATTTTATCGTCGAATGGCAAACACTCTTAAAAAAAATAAAATTATTATATCTATATTTACCCCATATATTAAAAATGATTTATTTAAAATCTAAATCCTGAATATGAGCAGTTTGGAACGCTTCAGTCAGTTATTCCCCGATGAAAAAAGTTGCTTGGAATACCTTGACAGGACGCGGTGGAACGGGATTGTCACCAGTCCGTTTTCGCCAACAGGCAAAGTGTACGAATGTGCCAACGGAATGTACCGATGCAGGGACACAGCCCGATACTTTACCGCCAAAACCGGAACGATATTTCACCATTCGCGTTTAAGCCTACGCACATGGTTTCAGGCCATCTGGCTGATGCAGGAAAATCCGGCCACGACCTCGGTAGCGCTGGCCCAAACGCTAGGGATCACCCAAAAGTCCGCCTGGTTTATGCAACAACGAATCCGGCAGGCGCTCGGGTTAAAAAAGACCCGCCAAAAGCAAATACCCGCAGCCCAAACGGCCGAGGACAAACTCAATCTGTTGGATTGGCTATCAAGCCTGAAAAAATAACATGGAAACACTCAAAAGCTTATTTGGCCACGAACATAACGGGTTGCCCGTTGGAAAGCGCACCATTGAGTGCTATATTTTGCCCAAACTTGAACCCGTTTTGGAAAAACGCAGTTTTCAACGCGCATTGGGTTATGACGGACGGTCCACGCGTTGGTTGTATGATTTTTTAATCCATCTGAGCCGAAACATTCCAATATCGGTTGACCTGTTGGATGCCATTCAGGAAAACAGACACTTTGAAGTTCGCGGACAAAACGGCGACATTGCCCTTAAACTAGCCATCGAACCCCATATTGCCTTGAAGGTATGTCAGATCATTACTCAAGCAAATAAACAAGGCCAACTATACCTGAGTGAGCTTAAATACGCAAAAGCCGCCGACACCATGCTCCAAAGCTTTGATGACCATACGGTTGTAGAGCGCATCCGATTTGTCACAGGATTTGATCGTTACAAGCTAAACGTCCGCGAAAAAACGATAAAGACGCTTTTTAAGGCTAATCCGGATCTGGTTTACCGATGGATTCTCACCATTCCCGACGCCTTTCTCGAATCAGTTTTTGAATTTTACGGCATTGGGTGGGAAGATGCCGCCGACCATACCGACGAAATTGCAGCCTTTCTTGACGAATTCCTCTTTAGCCGATTGGATCCCGATAACCTGCTGGCGTTGCAGACCAAGCCGCGTATGATCTACAGCAAGGAGTATTTCACTGAAAAATACCAGGAAAATCCTGTGTTTAGTCAACAGATGCAAGGTTTGTGGGCGTTGATGCGGCTTTCAAACCGACACCTCGCACTTTTGACTCCACTTACGGAAAAAGCCTATCCGGCAAGACGCAGCCCGGTTGCGGCCAAAAAAAATCCGGAGGTCAGGCCCCCGGAGTCATTTAAATTGGCAGTCATCAAAGGCGTTTCGGCCAAAAGAAAGCGTTAAAGCGCCTTTTTTAGCCAGTTGCGCATCGAAACCTCGTTAAGGATGATATCGCGCACCTTGCTGGCCGGAACGCGGTCCTGTTGCATGGAATCGCGGTGGCGGATGGTAACGGTATTATCTTCGAGTGTCTGATGATCGACCGTAATGCAAAATGGTGTCCCCAAGGCGTCCTGACGACGGTAACGGCGACCTACGGCGTCTTTCTCATCATAAGATACGTTAAAATCCCATCTAAGTTCGTCCGCAAGGTTTTGGGCAAATTCCGGAAGACCGTCTTTTTTTACCAGTGGCAAAACCGCAGCCTTCACCGGAGCCAAGACTGAAGGTAATTTTAGCACCGTGCGAACGGAACCGTCTTCCAGGGTTTCTTCCTGCAGGGATTTTGAGAAAATAGCCAAAAACATACGATCCAGGCCAACGGACGTTTCAACCACATAAGGCACATAATTCTCGTTTAGCTCAGGATCAAAATATTGTAGTTTTTTACCTGAATATTCCTCGTGCGCCTTAAGGTCAAAATCAGTGCGTGAGTGAATGCCTTCCAGTTCTTTAAAACCAAAGGGGAAGTTGAATTCAATATCGGCGGCGGCATTGGCGTAATGCGCCAGTTTTTCATGGTCGTGAAAACGGTAATTCTCCTTGCCCAATCCCAGTGACAGATGCCATTTTAAACGCGTCTCTTTCCAGTATTCATAGTATTTGATCTCCTCGCCCGGACGCACAAAAAACTGCATTTCCATCTGCTCGAACTCACGCATCCTAAAGATAAACTGTCGGGCCACGATTTCATTGCGAAAGGCCTTTCCGGTTTGCGCGATGCCAAACGGTACCTTCATCCGCCCGGACTTTTGTACGTTCAGGAAGTTGACAAAAATTCCCTGCGCGGTTTCAGGCCTCAGATACAAATCCATGGCATTGTCGGCCGAAGCACCCAGCTTAGTACCAAACATCAGGTTAAACTGACGGACCTCGGTCCAGTTTTTTGACCCGGTTTCCGGATCGGCTATGCCCAGCTCTTCTATAAGCGCCTTGACGTCTTCGAGATTTCCCGATTCCAGCCCTTGCGCCATTCGCTGAAGGATTTCCTTTTGACGGGCGCGATATTCAACCACGCGTGCGTTGGTCGTGACAAACTGATCCTCGTCAAAGGCGTCGCCAAAACGCTCGCGTGCCTTGTCAATTTCCTTTTGGGCCTTTTGATTGATTTTTTCGCAGTAATCCTCAATCAGGACGTCGGCGCGATAGCGTTTTTTGGAATCCTTGTTGTCGATAAGCGGATCGTTAAAAGCATCTACGTGTCCCGACGCTTTCCAGGTGGTGGGATGCATCAAAATGGCCGCATCGATCCCAACAATATTGCCGTGCAGTTGCACCATCGATTGCCACCAGTACTCCCGGATGTTCTTTTTTAGCTCGACGCCATTCTGACCGTAATCGTAAACCGCACTCAGGCCGTCATACACTTCACTCGACGGGAAAATGAACCCATACTCCTTTGCGTGCGAAATCACACTTTTAAAAAAATCTTCTTGTTTTGCCATAGTGGTGCAAAAATAACAAAAGGTACAGAAAAAATGCAGCCAGGCTACGCCCAACTTTCAGTAGCTTTCGCTTTTAATTATACGCCTGTGATACAAAATGTTATTTCTTTGTTTTTTCCGCCCGTCTGTTCAGGTTGCGATGGGCTTCTGACGGCTGGTGAGGTTGCGATTTGTGCCGCCTGCAGACACAATTTACCGCTGACGAACTTTCATTTGCTTAAAGACAACGAAGCTTTTGGAAAATTTTACGGTCGGATTCCAGTCGAACACGTATCGGCACTTTGCTATTATCATAAAAAAGGCATTGTGCAACAAATGATTCAACAGCTTAAATACCGCGGTCAGGAAGCGGTTGGCCGGCAATTGGGACTGTTTTACGGGCATCTCTTGCGGGATTCACCCACATTTTTAGTGCCCGACGCCATCGTCCCGGTTCCGTTGCACAAACGAAGGCTTCGTCAGCGCGGATACAATCAGGTGATGGAATATGCCCATGCACTATCTGAGGTTTTGGAGATTCCCGTCAGGGGAGATTTACTGTCAAGAGTTGTATATGCCAAAACCCAGACGCGTAAAAATCTCTTTCAGCGGGCATTGAGTCATTCCGAAATTTTTCAGGCAAACTTTACCGAGCGCGACCACGGAATGCATTTGTTGGTCGTGGATGATGTGATCACCACCGGAGCGACGCTCGAAGGCTGCGGGAGAGCGCTGCTCAAAATTCCAAGAAGCCGTATCAGCATTGCATGCATGGCGTACGCCCACAGTTAAGCCAAAAGATTATGCAGGCAAAAAATATAATCGTTATTTTGTGGCATAAATCAATTGCGATGCGGGGCTTTACCTTGGCTTTCATAATTTTTCTGGCATGTTTAACCGGTTGCGCAAAACGCGGAGTCATTGACGGCGGTCCAAAAGACACGCTTGCACCGGTGCTTAAGATGAGTTTTCCAAAAAACTTCAGCACTGGCTTTAACAGTAAGGAAATCGAACTGGTCTTTGATGAATATGTCAAACTCAAAAATGTCAACAAGCAGCTTATAATTTCGCCGCCAATGGAAAAAGCGCCCGAGATTTTCCCCATGACGGCAAGCCGCAAGATTACCATCAAAATCAAGGATTCGTTGATGCCAAACACCACCTACAGTTTCAACTTTGGGCAGGCCATAGAAGACAACAACGAGGCAAATCCGTATCCGCAGTTTAAATATGTATTCTCGACAGGGTCGTATATCGACTCGCTAAAACTGGGAGGTGTCATCAAAGATGCCTACAATAAGAATCCAGATAATTTTGTATCGGTGATGTTATACGAGGCCGAGACTTTTACTGATTCGACCATTTACAACAAGCCACCGCGCTATGTAACCAACACACTCGACAGCGCCAAAGTATTCCTGTTGGAAAATTTAAAGGCAGGTAATTACTACCTGATTGCACTCAAGGACAATAACAGCAACAACCGGTTTGACCCAAAGACCGATAAGATTGGCTTTCACCGCGAACGCATATCCGTTCCAAACGACACCTTGTACGAAATGGAATTGTTTGCCGAGGATTTGCCTTTTAAAGCCTTTAAACCCTCGCAGACGGAAGGAAACAAAATGATCCTGGGCTACGAAGGCCATACCGGAGATGTCAAGGTAAAACTCGTCAATGGCGATCTCGAAATCCCGACAATGCTTACCAAATTTCCGCAAAAAGACTCGCTTTACGTCTGGCATCAACCCGTTGTCGCCGACTCGTTGCGCCTGTCTGTCAGCCGTGGGGAATACAATGAAGCTTTTACCGTCAAGTTAAAAAAACAAAAAGGCGACACGCTGAGTTTTTCGCCCAAACAAACCGGAAGCCTTTCATTGCGGGACACCCTGGCGCTAAAAAGTTCGCGTCCGCTGGTAGGGTTTGACCCGGCCAAAATCACGGTAACCAAGCGGGATTCGTCGGCGGTGACTTTTACAACGGCTTATGATGAACGAAACATGTTTTACCAATTGATTTTTCCCGTAGAGCCGCTCGAAAAGTACAAAATGGTGGCCATGCCCGGTGCGTTGACTGATTTTTACGGTGCCGTAAACGACACGCTCAAATATTCATTTACCACGAAAAATACCTCAGATTACGGCAACCTACGCGTAACGCTCGAAAATTTAAACCGCCTCCCTGTAATCGTGCAACTTACCGATGAAAAGGGAAAGATAAAAGCAGTTGATTATATAGGCTACGACACAACAATTGGCGGGCCTGTTTCTGTAGATTTTATGGGCTTAGACCCGATGCTGTACACACTGCGTATTATTTACGACGACAACCGCAATCGCCGATGGGACACGGGCAGTTATCTCCAAAAACGGCAAAGCGAACAGGTGATTTACTTTCCAAAAGGAATTGATGTTCGCGCCAACTGGGACGTCGACCAACCCTTTAGTGTACCGTAAAGCCGTCTCGGTCATTAAGGAATCCTAGCCGTTTTCGCGTACTGAGCATTTCCTCTAGGTTAATGGTAAACGACAAGGTCCCCTGGTATTCAAACGGTTCGATAATCGGTGCTCCCAAAAAGTCGATGGCTTGCGAATGTCCCACATATTGATGTCCGTTTGCATCAACGCCAACCCGGTTTACGGCCGCAACATAGCACATGTTTTCTATCGCTCGGGCTTTTAAAAGCGCATCCCAGGCTGCAATCCGAACCATAGGCCAGTTTGCGGTATAAATCAAAAGATCATAATCCTCAGTGTTCCGGGCAAAAACAGGGAATCTCAAATCATAACAAACCTGCAGGCAAATGCTTACGCCCCTAAAGGACACGATTACCTTGTCGCGTCCGCCAGTATATTGCTGATGTTCGCCAGCCAAAGTAAAAAGATGACGTTTGTCGTAATGGTGAACGTCGCCACTGGGCTCAGCAAACAGGAACCGATTGTAGAAATTTCCGTTTTCCTTAATTACCACGCTTCCGCAGATGGCAGCATCCTTATGAGCGGCAAGATCCTTCATCCAAGTTAATGTTTCACCACCCATTGTTTCGGCAACAGGCGCGGGATTCATGGTAAACCCCGAGGTAAACATCTCCGGAAGCACAAACAGATCGGCCTTGTCAGCCTTTATGACAAGGTCGCGAAAAATGTTCCGATTGGCATGTGGATTCTCCCACACAATTGATGACTGGACTAATGAAACAACCATGTCTACATATATTTTTACACTATTTTATTTCCACTTCGTCAACAAAGATAAAAGCGTCTCCGCCAAACCCTTGATGCCAATCAGGCAACTTTCCAAAATTTTTGGCGCGCACTTTAACGTACCTAATCTTTTGTTTGGGGAAATTCACCTCAAATGGAAGAATCGTCGGATCGGTGATTTTAGGATTCAACGTATTGACCACCTTTCCAACCGATTTGTAATCGACACCATTCCTGGAAACCAAATACTCAACCTCGACCGGCATCAGGATCCAAGAGCGGCTTTCCTGTAAAAACGTGGCGCTGATCTGGCTTTTCGCCGACGGCTTTTGTAAATCGATGACCGCTTCAAAATCCTGCGACTGATAGCCTTGCCAATCGCCTTTACGCCAGTTTTCACTACCGCGAATACCGTCGACAAGACCTTGCGGACCACCGGCATGATATTGCGGATTGTAAACCGATGCCAGCGTCACTTTGTAATTGTTGGGCTTTTTGAAGAAAGTTGCGGTCACCAGCTTGCTTTTAACGCCATTGTGTACCGCATAAGCCATCACCTGACCCGATTGGCTCAGCGTGACCGGTTCAGTGTACCTTACAAAATCAGTATTGGTCAGTTTGTAGTAAACTTGGCCGACACCAGCCGAAATGTCAACCGACATCTTGTCGAGAAAGGCCTTTCCGGGTGATGTGATTACGGGAACGGGCGTTATGACATCAAATTCTGTCTTCTCAAAATCGGGTGGGACGTCAAAACCAAACATCGTCCCTTCCTGAATCACTTTGCCGTTTTCAATCCGTCCCTGTTTCCCGTTTCCAAAATCGACGGTCACCGATTTAAAAATACCGGGAACCGTGTCCCAATGCGCTTTGCCGGGCGTCACTTGATACAACCCGATACTGCTCAACACATACCAGGCACTCATCTGCCCGCAGTCTTCATTGCCGATCAGGCCGTCGGGCGCGTCTTTATAGAATTCATCAAGAATATAATGGACTTTTTCAGCAGCTTTGTGCCGGTATTCCTCTCCTGCGTGGTTGTAGAGGTAAGCCACGTGATGGCTGGGCTCATTGCCATGTGCATATTGCCCGATCAGCCCGGTAATATCAACCTGTTCCCGTCCTGTTGTGGCCGATGGCGCCGTGAACATATCGTCGAGTTTTGCCACAAACTTTGCCTTACCTCCGTACGCCTCGATCATCCCGGGAATGTCCTGCGGCACAAAAAACGAGTACTGCCACGAATTTCCCTCGGTATAGTTGTTATTGACTTCGCGCGGATCAAAAGGATTGTCCCAGCCGGCGTTTTTCTTGGCGCGGATATGGCCGGTAGAAGCGTCAAAAAGGTTTTTCCAATATTGCGATCGCTCCATGAAATATTTGTAATCGTGAGGTTTATTCAGCATTTTGGCCATTTGGGCGATACACCAGTCGTCATAGGCATATTCAACCGTTTTTGAAGCGCTCTCATGTTCGTCATCAATGCTGATAAAACCGTTAGTTTGATAAGCCTCCAGCCCCAAATGAGTCAGCATGGCCGAATGTTTGGCAGCCTCAAAAGCTTTTTCATAATCAAAACCTGTTATTCCCTTGGCCATGGCATCGGCTATGACGGAAACCGAGTGGTATCCGATCATGCAATCGGTTTCATTGGAGGCCAGTTCCCATACCGGAAGCCTGCCCCCTTGTTCGTATTGTTTTAGGAAAGTATTGATGAAATCAGACGCGCGTTTTTTGTCGATGAGGGTGTAAAGCGGATGTGCGGCGCGAAAAGTATCCCAAAGCGAGAAAACTGTGTAGTAGTCAAAGCCGTCGGCCTGATGGATTTGCATGTCGCGACCGCGGTATTTTCCGTCGATGTCCTGAGCGATATTGGGCTGCATCATAGTGTGATATAACGCAGTGTAGAAAATGCGTTTATGAGTCAAATCATCAGTATCTACCAAAATCCGTGAAAGTTCTTTGTCCCAGGCTTTTTGCGCGGCAGCGAGTGTTTGCTCAAAATCCCAGCCCGGAAGTTCCGTCATGTTTTTGGCAGCGCCTTGTGTACCGGTTGGAGAAAGCGCCACTTTGACCATTATCTTGTCATTGGGTTCTACCGCAGCCGAAAAAGCAAGTTTTAAAATACTCCCGGCAAAAAATGCGTCAGTGGTTTTAGACGGCGCAAATCCGTTGGCGTCAACTTTTGTGACAGCGACCGGAACGCTAAACTCGATTCGGGCAAAAACGTGCTGATCACGCGCCCAGGCCTCGCTGTTTCGGAGAACTTCGATCGTCGTGGGGTTGATGACCCTCACCTCGCCCATTGTCAGCTTGTCGCGGTGGTTAAGATCGAGGATGATGTTGGCCTGCCCGCCCTTGTTAAAGGTATATTCGTGCAAGCCGACCCGTGTTGTAGTCGTAAGCCTTACGTCAATGTTGTGTTTGTCCAGTTTGACTTGATAATATCCGGCCGATGCTTTTTCATTGGCGTGCAAAAATGAGGATGCGTAAGCAGATGGTTCAAATTCGGGAACGCCCATGGTAGGCATCAGCATGATATCGCCAAAATCTGAAACTCCGGTTCCGTTAAGATGGGTGTGCGAAAATCCATAAATGACAGAATCCGAATAGTGATACCCTGAACAACCATCCCAACTTCCGTCGATACGGGTGTCGGGCGATAGCTGCACCATTCCGTAAGGCAACGTTGCTCCGGGAAAGGTATGTCCGTGTCCGCCAGTCCCTACAAACGGATTGACAAATTGATGAAGATTTTGAGAGATGGCGCCGGTGAAAAATAAAAGCGCAAGACCAAGAATCCCAGGTTTCATGAAAGGAGTTTTTACCAAAGGTAACAAATAACTCCCGGCGACCGACGCGTTAGCGATGGCAGCGGAAAACCCGGAACGCAGTGAGGATTTGCAGCGAACAGCGCGGGCCGCAGGCAACGCCATAAAAAAAAGCGACCCCTACTGGAATCGCTTTCATTTTATATACTTTAAAACACTTTATTTTACGCTGGCCACGAGGTATTCGCGGTTCATGCGGGCGATATTCTCGAGCGAGATTCCCTTAGGACATTCAACCTCGCAGGCACCGGTTACGGTACAGTTCCCAAAACCTTCGGCGTCCATTTGCGCGACCATGTTTTGCACGCGCTGGGCAGCCTCGACTTTTCCTTGCGGCAAAAGGGCAAATTGCGACACTTTAGCGGCCACAAACAGCATGGCCGACGCATTTTTACAACTGGCCACACAGGCTCCGCAACCAATGCAGGTGGCGGCGTCAAAGGCTTTGTCGGCATCGTCTTTAGGAATCGGGATGGCGTTGGCATCAATGGTGTTTCCGGATGTGTTGACCGATATAAAGCCACCGGCGTGCTGGATGCGGTCAAAGGAACTGCGGTCAACGACCAAATCCTTGATTACCGGAAAAGCTTTGGCGCGGAACGGCTCGATAAATATCGTATCTCCATCTTTAAATTTACGCATGTGCAACTGACAGGTGGTAATCCCGCGGTCCGGACCGTGCGCCTCTCCGTTGATGAAAAGCGAACACATCCCGCAGATTCCTTCGCGGCAATCGTGGTCAAAAGCAACCGGATCATCGCCTTTGTTGATCAGACCCTCGTTAAGGACGTCGAGCATCTCGAGGAATGACATGTCGGGAGATACATCGTTGATGTCATAATCAACCATTTTCCCTTTGTCGGCGGCGTTTTTTTGACGCCATATTTTGAGTTTCAGTTTCATAATTCAGCAAAAGTTGAAAGCCAAAAGTCATGCTCCGGACTTTCCGGTTAGTATTACTTATAACTTCTTTGTACCAGTTTCACATTGTCAAACACCAGCGGCTCCTTGTGAAGTACCGCGTCGCTTGGATTTCCTTTGTATTCCCACGCAGCTACGTAGGCAAAGTTCTCGTCGTCGCGCTGGGCTTCGCCGTCCTCGGTTTGGTACTCCTCGCGAAAGTGACCGCCACAGGATTCGTTGCGGTGCAGGGCGTCTTTGGCGAACAACTCGCCAAGCTCCAGGAAATCGGCCACACGCATGGCTTTTTCCAGTTCAGGGTTAAAGGAATCCATCGTTCCGGGAACGCGCACTTCGCGGTGGAATTCCTCGCGCAAGGCGGCAATTTCAGCCTGAGCCTCGGCCAATCCCTGGGCGTTGCGGGCCATTCCTACCTTGTTCCACATTATCTTGCCCAGTTTTTTGTGAAAGTGGTCAACCGAGTACTTGCCGTTGTTGTTGATGAATTTCTCCAGTTGGGTGCGAACGTTGCGCTCGGCCTCTTCAAATTCAGGCGTGTCGGTTGGGATTTTTCCGGTGCGGATATCGGCTGACAAATAATTCCCAATAGTGTATGGCAATACAAAGTAGCCGTCGGCCAGTCCTTGCATCAGGGCCGAAGCTCCCAAGCGGTTGGCACCGTGATCAGAAAAGTTTGATTCGCCAATGCAGTAACAACCCGGAATGGTCGTCATCAGTTCATAATCAACCCAAACTCCGCCCATGGTATAGTGAACGGCCGGATAAATCATCATGGGCGTTTCGTACGGGTTCTCGTCGACGATTTTTTCATACATCTGGAAAAGGTTTCCGTACTTGCTCTCGACAACTTCCTTGCCCAGTTTTCGAACGAGTTCCCTGTCGTTTTCGTCAAGGTGACGGATGCGGGCCTGGTCTTTTCCGTAACGCTCGATGGCCGATGCGAAATCAAGATAAACGGCCTCGCCAGTTTTCGCCAAATCCGGCATCACAGCGCTCCTTGGCGGCACGTGAAGCGATATCGCGCGGCACCAGGTTGCCAAATGACGGATAACGCCTTTCGAGATAGTAATCGCGATCTTCCTCGGCAATTTGCGTCGGACGAAGACGGCCTTCACGGATGGCTTGGGCATCTTCCAGTTTTTTAGGAACCCAGATGCGTCCGTCGTTGCGCAGCGATTCTGACATCAGCGTCAGTTTTGATTGATGGTCGCCTGAAACAGGAATACAGGTTGGGTGAATTTGCGTGTAGCATGGGTTTGCAAAATACGCCCCCTTTTTGTGGATTTTCCAGGCTGCGGTGGCATTGCTTCCCATAGCGTTGGTAGACAGGTAAAACACGTTTCCGTAACCGCCCGAACCGATCACCACGGCGTGGGCCGAATGTCTTTCGATTTCGCCGGTAATCAGGTTACGGGCGATGATGCCGCGGGCTTTTCCGTCAACTATGACCAGATCCAGCATTTCATGACGGTTGTACATCTTGATTTTGCCGCGTCCTATCTGACGGTTCATGGCTGAATAAGCGCCGAGCAAAAGTTGCTGTCCGGTTTGTCCCTTGGCGTAAAACGTCCGGGAAACCAGGGTTCCGCCAAACGAACGGTTGTCCAAAAGTCCGCCGTATTCGCGGGCCAGCGGAACTCCTTGAGCGACGCATTGGTCGATGATGTTGGCTGATACTTCGGCCAGACGGTGAACGTTGGCTTCTCGGGCGCGGTAATCGCCACCTTTTACAGTATCGTAGAACAGTCGGAAAGTTGAGTCGCCATCGCCTTGATAGTTTTTAGCGGCGTTGATACCTCCTTGTGCGGCAATCGAGTGCGCGCGGCGAGGTGAATCCTGAAAGCAGAAAGCTTTAACGTTATAGCCCAACTCGGCCAGTGTTGCGGCCGCCGAACCTCCGGCAAGACCGGTTCCGACGACGATTACGTCGATATTACGCTTGTTGGCCGGGTTGACCAGGTTGATGCGGTTTTTGTAGTCAGTCCATTTTTTGTCAATGGAACCGGCAGGAATTTTTGAATCTAAGGCCATGTCTTACGCTTTAAGAACGAAATGAATGTAGAGGGGAATAATGGCAAAAAGCAACGGAACCAGAACAGAGAACCAAAAGCCAAAGCCGCGGATCAGCCCGTTGTATTTGGAGTGGTTGGCACCCAATGACTGGAAGGCACTGGCAAACCCGTGATTGAGGTGGAAAGCCAAAACACCCATCGCCAGAACGTAAAGCAAGGTATAAACCAGCCCGTATTGCTTGTCTTTAAAAAACGCCACGGTTATCTTATAGAGGTCTTTGTAGCCTTCGCCGATTTTTACATCAACTTCTTTGCTGAAAAACTCGGTGCGGTTTTTAACCTCGACACCATCAACAGGAAGGTAGCTGCCGGTTGTGGTAAGGTAATACTGCTGTGGCGGAAGCACCGGATTAGCCTGAATGCTCACGGTTTGCAACGGCATGTTTTTGTCAAAATGCATTTTGGCCCAAAAGTTTACCATGTGTGTCACAATAAACACCAGAATCAGCGTTCCAAGCACGGCCATGTTGCGCGACTGCCAGGTGCTGTTTGCTTGCGGACGCTCGAACGCATAGCCGATTGGGCGGGCTTTGCGGTTCTGGATGGTGAGCAAAATACCATCAACCGCGTGGAAGATAATGGAGATGTACGTTACGTACGACAACACCTTGACCGCCGGGTTCGACGTCATGAACAGTGCGTACTGGTTAAACTGAAGCGCATCTCCGTAAATGAGTTGCAGGTTTCCCAACAGGTGCCCTACCAAAAACAGGCAGAGGAACAATCCCGTCAGCGCCATCCAGTATTTTTTGGCAAGGGATGACTTTAAAAGAGCAGAGTTTGCCATGGTGTGTTAAATTGTTTGAAAAAAGTGATACAAAAATAACGTATCGGCGATATTTTTCACAAAGCTTTTTGCTATTTATAATGAATTTAAATCATGTTTAACCCCTTGTAAATTCAGGCGGCCGAACAATTTAAAATTACCAGTTTTAGGGTTTTTGAATCCGGAACTTTTAGCGTTACAATAGTTTGGGGCGGTCAGCCGTCACCGATGCCTGCCAGCTGGTTTATTAAAGTTGTTGCCACGAGTGCATAAAGTTTGGCTTATATTTGATAAAATAAACTTTGAACATGAAATACCTACCCATCGACAGGAATCTGTTTGTAAAAAACCGCAAAAAATTCACAGCCGAAATGAAGCCACAGAGCGTTGCGGTTTTTAACTCCAACGATATTTATCCGGTTAGCGCCGACAGCACTTTACCCTTTGCCCAACACCGGGACATTTTTTACCTGAGCGGTGTAGACCAGGAAGAAAGCATCCTTTTGCTTTGTCCCGACGCTCCGTATGAACACTTGCGCGAAATCCTGTTTTTGCGTGAAACCAACGATCACATCGCGGTTTGGGAAGGTGAAAAACTCACCAAGGAGCGCGCCTTTGAGGTGTCGGGCATCAAAACCGTCTATTGGTTGCAGGACTTTAAAAAAGTGCTCAATGAAATCATGACGTACACGGATACGATGTACATCAACACCAACGAACACTATCGGGCAGCTGTCGAGACGGAAACCCGTGAGGCGCGATTTGTCAAGTGGTGGAAGGAAGCTTATCCAGCCCATGGCGTAGCGCGGAGCAATCCTATTTTACAGCGAATCCGATCGGTCAAGGAACTGGAGGAGATTGATTTGATCCAGCACGCCTGCCACATTACTGAAAAAGGGTTCCGACGCGCACTTTCATTTGTCAAGCCTGGTGTTGCCGAGTACGAAATTGAAGCCGAATTCATTCACGAATTCATCCGCAACCGGTCAAAAGGGTTTGCCTACACCCCGATTATCGCATCGGGAAACAACGCCAACGTTTTGCACTACATCGAGAACAACCAAATCTGCAAAGCGGGCGACTTGCTGCTGTTGGACGTGGGCGCCGAATATGCCAACTATTCAAGTGATATGACGCGCACCATTCCGGTTTCGGGACGGTTTAAAGAGCGCCAAAAAGCGGTTTACAATGCCGTATTGCGCGTCAAGGACGAGGCGACCAAGATGTTGACCCCGGGCACGCTCTGGAAGGAATACCACGTTGAAGTTGGCAAGGTCATGACGGCTGAATTACTCGGACTCGGACTTTTGGATAAAGCGGACGTGCAAAACGAAAATCATGAGTGGCCGGCGTACAAAAAGTATTTTATGCACGGAACCTCGCATCATTTGGGGCTCGACACACACGATTACGGCCTTCTTTACGAGCCGATGAAGGCCAATATGGTCTTTACCGTCGAACCGGGAATCTACATCCCGGAAGAGAAATTTGGCATCAGGCTGGAAGACAATGTCGTGGTACAGGAAAGCGGCCAACCGTTTAACCTGATGCGCAACATCCCGATTGAAGCCGACGAAATTGAAGAATTAATGAACTGATAACGCAAACCTGCAGGAGCACTTGCAGGTTTCTTTTTTTAAAAATCATGAACAACCAACACATCACCAATTATAAAAATGCGCTGGTCTCTTACACCGATACCGGCAAGGGAACAGCCGTAGTCCTCCTGCACGGATTTCTTGAAAACAAAACCATGTGGAATGCCCTCATCCAAGAACTGTCAACACGCTTCCGCATAATTGCCATTGACCTCCTGGGGCACGGCCATACCGATCCGCTTGGCTATCTGCATACTATGGAAGACAATGCTGATCTGGTGCATTCAGTCTTGCATGAACTCAAACTGCGCAAAGTGATTCTGGTGGGGCATTCCATGGGCGGCTATGTGTCGCTGGCGTTTGCCGAGCTTTATCCGGAAATGGTAAAAGGCATCGCCCTGCTAAACTCGACCGCTAAGGCCGACAGCGACGACAAAAAGAAAAACCGCGACCGGGCCATCCACGCGGTTAAGGAAAATTACGCCAATTTTGTTCGGATGTCGGTGACCAATCTCTTTAGCGAAAGCAACCGTGAAACGCTGCGGAAACAGGTCGAAGACGTCAAAGAACAGGCGCTCAGAACGCCGCTTCAGGGTGTCATTGCATCGCTGGAAGGCATGAAAATCCGCAAGGATCGCGAAAGAATTCTTCACGAAGCCAAATTTCCCGTTTTGTTAATATTGGGTGAAAAAGACGACGTGTTGCCCATCGCCGATCACAAAGGTCTGGCCGAACATCCGTCAACCACGCTGGTTACCTTTCCCGACGGCCATATGAGCACGGTTGAAAATCGCGACGACATAGGATCAGTATTGATGGATTTCCTGAAATCGTTATAATTCTAGACGGTTTCCTCAAACGGTATTTCCTGATCAAAAATAATGGAAAGCAACTTGACCAACTCGGCGCAATAGGCTTCCAGGACATCGGGCGAAACAAGGATGACGCTTTGTTTGGAAAATTCGTCCTTTAATGTAAAAGGCATAAAACCGTCTTTCATATTTTTAAACGAAATGATTCCAGCTTCGATTGGTTTTCCCTTGGCCTGGGGCTCGTACATATAGGCGTACGCCAGGACCTGAATGACCTTTTCGAACTTGATGTCGAGCATGTCGTCAAATGACTTGAGGACCATATCTTTGGGTTCGACCTTTCCCGTTTTATAGTCCAGAATCCGCAAAATGCCGTTGCGCAATTCCAGCCGGTCGATTTTCCCGGCAAGCGTAACCGGAAACGGAAGGCCCGGATGTTCGATATTTCTGGAGAAGCTATCTTCCAGCGATAGTATCACCACCTCATCACCATTTGAAAGCCCGTCGAGTTCCAGAGTGATAAAATTCTGGACATTTCGCTTGGCTACCTCAAAAGCAAGAAGGTTTCGGCCGCGGTTAAAATCGCCGTCCTTGTATTCGTGTCTAAACTTTTCCAGCACCACGTCGTCAACCTGGCTGCGGAATCCCTCGACAATTTCCCGTGTCAGGCTTACGCCGATAAAGGGTCGGTAAAGTGTTTCCAGTACGTTGTGAATAATGGTGCCCAAGGTGTTCAAACCGATGCTTTCCTCAACCTCATCAGCGTCTGAAATGCCCAGGATACGCTGCTTGTAAAAGACGATCGGATTGCGCAGATAGGCCGTGAGCGACGAAGGGGAAAATCCTTTTTGGGCAATCTCCTTAAGCCGATCCATGATTTGTGGCGTTTTGGGTACGCGCATCGGTCCGGACGCCTCGCTTGGCAAAACCGCGTTGTATATCTCGTTTGACAGATTATGCGCAGGCATGGGCTCAACCTCCAGCTGCGTCAGGAAACGGCTTTTTTCTCCGCCGTCCAGTCCTTCACTCTCGGTATTGTAAATCAGATAAGCCTTTTTGGCTCGCTGGAGCAGATGATAAAAATGGTAGGTATAAATCGCGTCCTTTTCCTTGAAAGTCGGCAGTCCGTATTCACGTTTTACGTCGTGCGGAATAAATGAATTGTGCGATTTTCCGGCTGGAAAAGTTCCTTCATTAAGCGAGGTCACGATAACTGTATCATAGTCGAGGGTGCGACTTTCCAGTACGCCCATAACCTGAATGCCGGTAAGCGGTTCGCCCTCAAACGACACCTCAGCCAAATCAATAATTTGCTTGTAAAGGCTGTACAGGGTTTCTACCGATTCATCCGGGTGCGCCTCAAAATAGGTCGCCAACTTGTTGACGGTTTTGTAGACAGCGAATAAAAATGCCAGCACAATCCTGTCGTCATCCGAGTCCTTTTGCAAACCTTTTTTGAGTTCGAGCAATATCGACAGCAAAAGCTCGCAAACGCTGGAACTGTCGGTCCATTTGGTGAACAAAAGGGTAAACAGCGCGCCCGATTCGCCTACAAATTCGAACAATTTGGCCTGCGGGACAAAGGTGTAATTTCGGGCGCGTATCTGATCGACCACCGCGCGGGCTCCGCTAGAAGATGCGACAAGCGGATGGGTCAGCACTTCGAGGACATCCTTGTAATACATGACATAACCTGATCCCGAGCGCTTTACTGCACCAGTGTGCAATCGGAACAGTCGGTTGATCAGGATTTGAACGGGATTGTTTTTAGCCGGATAACCCATGGTGATGTTGACGCCGGGAACGCTGTCCGGAAGCGAATGCAACACCGGAAGCAACAGGTTCTCATCGCCCAGGATTACAGCGGTATTGGCCGCACCTTCTCGTTCCAGTATCTCGCCTACAATCCGGGCTTGACCCACTGTTTTGGGCGTACCGATTATCCTAATGTCTTTGGATGCTTCAAACGAGCGGTCAAGCCACTTAAAAGGCTGGCTTCGGTAAATAGGCCATTCCTTTTTATATCGCCTTAAAAACAATCCGGCGTCGTGGTGATCGTTCTTGAGAAATGCTTCGTCAAAATCCCAGATGATATCGCCAAGTCCTTTTACGACAAGGGTTTGAAAAATCTCTTCTTCAGCTTTATTCAGAGCATTGAATCCGCCAAAAACAAATTTCCGATGTACGTTCGCTTCGCAAAATATGGGTAGCTTCTTAACGGCCTCGCGGTAAATCATACCCTGATACCCGCGACCCGTCTTTAGCAAGTGCTCGTACAGTTTGTCGTAGTAATCCGGCAACAGTTCCCAAAACTGGAGATAGTTGGCTATAAGCTGGGTGGTCTGGCCAGGTTCCACGCCCCATCGCTTGAGCACCTCAATGTCTTTTAGATACGTCAATATGGCTTTCGCCTTGAGCAGATATCGGTCGATTTCATTAAAATCCTGAAGAATGGTGACCGCCCAGTGGGCAAAGTATTCAAACTTTTGCGGTGGTGTGCCGTGATGTTTGCAATAAACGTCATAGAATTCAAACAGCAATTCAATGTTGTCGACAGTCCTGAGGCCGGACATTTCCGACACAAAATCTTCGATACTGATGATTTGCGGCGAAAACAAGGTTTGCTGCGCGTTACGTTTTAGCGCCTCGACAAAGAAAACCCGTGCACGGCGGCTGGGAAGAACTACAACGGTTTGGGTGAGTTGGTTGCCGTAGTGTTCAACAACATATCCTGCAAGCTGATCTAAAAAGGTTGCCATGAGCTAAAAATAAAAAACGCCCCGTAAATACGGAGCGTTTTCTTAATAAATATTGCTAAGCTAAGGATTACTCCTTGATCAGTTTCACTTCAACACGACGGTTGTTAGCTTTACCTTTAGCTGTTTTGTTAGTGTCGATTGGACGAGACTCACCGTAACCTGCTGATTGCAGACGGCTGGCGTCGATTCCGTTTTCGATCAGGTAGTTCTTAACAGCAGCTGCACGATTTTCAGACAGTGTCTGGTTCATAGCGTCTTTTCCGTCGCTGTCAGTGTGTCCTTCAATCATGAAACGCGATTGTGGGAACTCTTTCAGGATAGCAGTGATCGCTTGCAGTACTGGATAAGTTTCTTTCTTGAAAGTTGACTTACCGCTGTTGAACAGGATTGTTTTGGCGTAAGCGTTAAGCTTCATCACTTGCTCTTCAGACATTTCAGGACAGCCGTTGTTAGCTACAGTTCCTTTAACATCCGGACACTTGTCGTCTTTGTCAAGAACTCCGTCGCCGTCAGTGTCTGGCCATGGGCATCCACCGTTTTCAGCAGGTCCTTTAACTGTTGGACACTTGTCAGCTTTATCAGTTACACCGTCACCGTCAGTATCAGGACATCCGCGCATTGACTTCAAGCCAGCTACTTCAGGACAATCGTCTTCTTTATCCATTACACCGTCTCCGTCTGTGTCAGGACATCCGCGGAACTCAGCAAGACCAGCCTCATCCGGGCAATCGTCTTCCTTGTCGATGATTTTGTCTCCGTCACGGTCAGGACAACCGTTGAATTCTTTTGGACCGGCTTCTTCCGGACAAGCATCGTCTTTGTCATAGATGCCGTCTCCGTCAGTGTCTTTGCCACCAAACTTAAAGCTCAGACCAGCAAAATGTTGCATATGTGAAGGGAACTCGTTGCGGTTCTCCTCAAATGAATGCTTATAGGTTGAGCGGAGTGATAGGCCTACATTTTCAGTAAACCAAAATGCAACTCCCAAACCACCGTTAACGGTTCCAGAGCTGTTTTCGTCACCAAACCATGTGTAACCACCGCCAATGTGAGCTGATGGGTCAAACCATTTAGAGCCGATCAGTTCCATCAGGCTGTAGTTAACCATTGCGTCAGCAGCATAATAGTTAAGGTCGCCAGGGTTAGTTACAGGGTACTCGCCTCCATCAAGGTAAGGACGCTCACCTACAAACTTAGTGATTTTGTTGATTGAACCTGTCAATCCTACCGAGAATCCGCTACCCACGTAACGTGAAACTGTAAGGTAAGATACTGAAGGCAGCATGTTCCAGTGATCCTGTGCATTGAAATACTCAGAGAACTGGTCTTCCAACCTCGATGCCGCACTGAATCGCGTGTCGACAGCATTCGCTCCGAAAGTCACTGCCCACTTGTTGTTATTGTCCTGAGCGTTAGTGCTCAATCCCATAACCAAACAAACCGCAGCAACGATTTTGTTAAGATGTTTCATACTTGCTTTTATTTTTTAGTTACAAAGTTATTGGAAACAAAAGTATGGTGTTAAATTCTAACCACAAAGGAATATGTTAAAAAAATAACATTCCTTTTACAAAAAAGCCTTGTTAAATTACCCGTAATTCCTTGCCTACCAAAGTGAAGGCTTCTATAGCTTTATCCAGGTGCTCCTTGGTGTGAGCTGCCGAAAGTTGTACCCTGATGCGCGCCTTGTCTTTTGGCACGACCGGAAAGAAGAACCCTATCACATAGATGCCGCGTTTTAATAGTGCATCCGCCATTTGTTGTGATAAACGGGCGTCGTATAACATCACGGGAACAATGGCCGAATCGCCATCGATGATATCAAAACCTGCAGCCTTGATGCCTTTCTTAAAATAATTTGAATTCCACTCCAGTTTATCGCGCAGTGTCGTATCGCGCTCCAGCAGTTCAAAAACCTTGATAGAAGCGCCCACGATAGACGGCGCAAGCGAGTTTGAGAACAGATACGGACGTGAACGCTGACGCAGCATTTCAATGATTTCCTTTTTGCCCGTGGTGTATCCGCCCATGGCACCTCCAAGCGCCTTACCAAGCGTTCCGGTTACGATGTCCACGCGGCCCATCACGCCCTTCGCCTCGAGAGTTCCCTTGCCCTTTGCACCAATAAAACCGGCCGCATGACATTCGTCAACCATAACCAGCGCATCGTATTTGTCGGCCAGATCGCAAATCTTGTCCAGCGGAGCCACCAGGCCGTCCATCGAGAAGACACCGTCGGTCACAATAATCTTAAAGCGCGCACCAGCCTCATTGGCTTTGAGGAGTAGTGCCTCAAGGTCGTCCATGTTGTTGTTTTCATACCGATAGCGCATGGCCTTGCAAAGCCTCACCCCATCAATGATTGACGCATGGTTGAGCGAATCAGAGATGATGGCATCCTGCTCGTTGAACAGTGGCTCAAAAACACCACCGTTGGCGTCAAATGCCGCAGCGTACAAGATTGTATCCTCGGTTCCGTAAAACGCAGCGATTTTTTGCTCGAGTGTTTTGTGAATGTCCTGCGTACCGCAAATAAACCGCACCGACGACATCCCAAATCCACGGCTGTCCAGCGCGTCCTTGGCGGCCTGCACCACTTCCGGATGCGATGAAAGTCCAAGGTAATTGTTGGCGCAAAAATTCAGCACCTTTTCACCGGTTGAAATGGTAATTTCCGGGCCTTGCGGCGATGTGATGATGCGTTCCTTCTTAAAAAGCCCGTTGTCTTCGATTGACTTGAGTTCGCTTTGCAGATAGTCTTTTATTTTTCCGTACATAGTTGATTGTTTTGGGTTACAAATGTACCACATTGACAGGCTCGCCAATGTAGACCAATGACTTTTTTGCCACCTCAAAGCCCATCGACTCCAAAGCACCGGCGTATTGTTCGAGCTGCTGTTCATGGGCGGCGAGGCGCGCACCGGTTTTGTAATCAAGCAGATAAGCCGACGTTCCCACTATTGAGACACGGTCAGGGATCATCGTGCTTAAACCCGGACTCAAAATGGCGCGCTCGTTAAGGATGGTGTTTGCAGGCGAAAAATGACCGGCCAGTTCCGGATGGTTTACAATTGATGCGACGCTGGCCAAAACCTGATCGGCGCGTCCTATGGGAATCATCCCTTCAGCCACGGCGCGGTGCAAAGCAGTTTCGACATCATTTGCTGTGCGGATCCAGGCCATCAACTGATGGACCAGATTTCCGTATTCGATGGCGTCCTGTTGCGATGTACCCCACATGACCGATTCGCGGCGGGCAATCCGTATAGCCTTAAAGTCCATGGGCGATGCCACTCCGCAAATGGGCACCGGCTGAGCCACTCCAGCCGATGGTTTGGAAACGCGAACGGCCTCCCCAAATTCATACACCGATTGGCTTCGGTCAAACATCTGCCGCTGCTCAAGATATAGCATCAACAACTCCGGAAGGCTGTTGGCGGGCGGATGGCCGTCTTTGTTGAATTTGAGTGATGAGATTACGTACAATTGCTCGGCGGCTCGGGTAAGCGCTACGTATAGAATATTGATGTTGTCCAGCAATTCTTCCTGTTTTTTTTGCAGATAAAACTCGCGGGAAGCGTCGCTGTATGTGGCCACATCTTTTGAATCATTGACCAGGACGCGCGGAAGACCTAAATCCTCTTGGGTCGCGTCGAGCCAGAATTTATTTTTATTGGACGATGAAAAACGCTCGTCGGCAAAAGGGAAAATCACTACCGGAAACTCCAGCCCCTTGGCTTTGTGAACGGTCATGATCTGAACGGCATTTTCAGCCGGCGGTGTGGGAACGCTGAATTTTATGCCATTGTTGTCCCAAAACTCCAAAAACTCTGAAATTCCGGAATTGGCCTTAGTTTCGCGCTCCAGTATCAGATCGAGAAAGTGCTGTACATAAGCGTTGGATTGTCCGCCCGGAACAAAACTCCTGATGAGGGTCTCAACCGATTCATACAGCGATTTCTTGCGGAGCGCCGGTATGTCGCAATCAAATCCATCGACTTTAAAACGCGACGAAAGGTCGGCATCATTAAGCCTGACGCCGCCTGAAATAAATTCGTGTATCGGCAAGGCGTGCGCATCGGCAATAAAATACAGCACATTGGCTTTGGCATCCAGATCCTGGGGATTGGACAATACCTTGAGAAAATCAACCAAAAAGCGCACTTGCGCACTGCTGCCCAAAAGCAAAGTCTCCGACGATATGATTTGCACCCCCTTTTCCGTCAGCATCGACGCAACGGCCACGCCTTGATTCTTTTTACGGGTGAGCACGGCAATGTCGCCGTATGAAAACCCTTGAGCGAGCACATTCTGGATGGTGTCCCAAACAGCGTCCAGGTAGATTTGCTGTTTTTCCTCGGCATCGGGGTCGACAAAGGAAATCCTTACGTAACCGCCTTTCTTATCATTGTGCTTTTGGCTGGCGGCCGAGTAAAGATCCCGATAATCGGGGTGTGTGAACCTGGTGGCGGCAAACGTGAAAAAGTCATTATTAAAGTCAATTACCTGGGAATGACTGCGCCAGTTGGTTTCCAGTGCGATGACCTCACGCTCCTTGTTGTTAAACGGCGGCGGCTCTTTGCCAAGGTCGATAAACTGCTCGGCACGCCCGCCACGCCATCGGTAAATGGATTGTTTTGGGTCGCCGACGAGCATGATACTGCCGCGCTCGCCCGATAGTTCCTCTGACGAAGTGGCGTTGTCAACAAGCGGAATAAGGTTTTGCCACTGCATGACCGAGGTGTCCTGAAACTCGTCGATAAAAAAATGGCGGTAGCGGTCGCCCAGACGTTCGTAAATAAACGGCGCTGGCTGATCGCGTATTTGATCGTTGATGATTTTGTTGAATTCAGAAATGGAAAGCACATTTTGCTCTTCCTGTATCCGGGCGAGTTCCTTTTGCAGCGCATTGAGCAAGGAAAGCGGCGTCAGGTTTTGCAACAGGGCGCGGTAAAATGCGATTCGGCCTTTGTTGCGGCAGATCGGATCGGTAATCTCGACCAATTCAGGTTTTAGCGATTCGATCAGGTCGCGGTCGGGCGCTGTCTTGTTCACCTGAATGGCGTCAGGGTTGTCGTACTTTGGTTCGCAATCGATGCCTTGGGCAACGTTTTGCAGATACTTTGGAAAGCTTCCGCGCGAAAATGATTTTAGCTCGACATTGCGATGAGAAAGCAGTAAAAGTGCGCTGTTGGCAAGCTGAACGTTTTGCGCTTCAAGCTCAGCCAGCAATTCGCGGATGCGGTTGCGGATGGCCGAAAACTCCGGGATGTCCATGTCCTGAAGTTGCAGGAGTTCCGTTCGGTCATTTTCATTGAGGATGAGTTTCCCGGTGAGGAAAATTTCACGCGATACGTCCCAGCTTTTGTCGCTGTCGGTTTTTTCCATGGTGTAATCGACCAGGAAACGAGTAAGCGTAGGATCGTCGCCGGCGCGTGCAATCAAGGCGTCAACAGCTTCCGACAACAGATTTTCAGTGTCGAGTGAAACCTCAAAAGTTGACGGAAGGTTAAGGTCGTGCGCAAAGGTGCGGATGATGCGGTGCGTGAATTTGTCGATGGTTGAAATGTCAAACGCCGCATAGTTGTGGATCATGTGGCGGATGATCCGGCGGGCCTTGTCCTTGATGAGGCTTGGTTCCTGCCCGATTTTTTGACTGATTTGTTCCAAGATCTGAAGGCCTTTTGCCGATGTCTGCGGTGAGGCGATATCCGACAATGCCGATACGATACGGCTTTTCATTTCGTGGACAG
Source organism: uncultured Flavobacterium sp. (assembly GCA_934636265.1). Classification (GTDB taxonomy): domain Bacteria; phylum Bacteroidota; class Bacteroidia; order Flavobacteriales; family Flavobacteriaceae; genus Flavobacterium. The sequence continues at coordinate 8,873 of CAKUAD010000004.1, read as the reverse complement.
CCTTATTGGTAAAGGTGATGGCCAGAATGTTTCGGTAGGCGTCGTCGTAAGGTGATGCCAGGATGATGGACAAATATTCCTTGACCAGCGTAAAGGTCTTGCCTGATCCGGCCGATGCGTCGTAAAGCGAAAATGCGGGTCGCTGCATATTGTGATACTTTTGATTTGCGGAGCCCAATGTGTTGCAAGGCCCCTAGCCCCGATTGCAACGGCAGCCTTTCCCGACGCCAGGAGGGAAAGCTATAGTGGAAAGCGGGATAAAGCTCCTAAAAAAATGATAAGCGGTGAAACCTTTCCAAAGTTAAATGTTTACATTTGAAGTTAGTTTAAAAAACAGTTACAAACCGCTAAATATCTAGTTTATGGCTTTTGAATTACCAAAACTTCCGTATGAGTACACGGCGCTTGAACCTCACATTGACGCGCGTACCATGGAGATTCACCACACCAAGCACCACAACGCCTATACAACCAATCTCAACGCTGCCGTTGCCGGCACTGATCTGGAGGGAAAAACCATTGAAAACATTTTGATCAACCTCGATATGAAAAACGCTGCGCTGCGCAACAACGGCGGCGGCTTTTACAACCACAACTTGTTCTGGAAGGTCATGTCGCCCAACGGCGGCGGCCAGCCCAAGGGTGATTTGATGGATGCCATCGAGAAATCATTTGGAACTTTTGACGAGTTTAAGGCTAAGTTCGCGAAGGCTGCCGCTACCCAATTTGGGTCAGGCTGGGCATGGCTTTGTGTGACCGATGGCGGAAAACTTGAAATTTGCGCTACGGCCAACCAAGACAATCCGCTGATGCCGGAAATTGGCTGCGGAGGAACGCCGATTCTTGGTCTTGACGTTTGGGAACATGCGTACTACCTTAATTATCAAAACCGCCGTCCGGATTATATTGAAGCGTTTTTTAACGTAATCAACTGGGAAGAAGTTGCCCGCCGGTACGCCATGGAGAAATAATCTCGCGATTGGAAAAAAAGAACGGAGCCATTCAAGCTCCGTTTTTTTTATGCCTTTTTGGGAAATAAAAAAGGTGGTATTGCTACCACCCTTTTTGCCCCAAATCTACCATAAACTTAACCTACTAATGCTATGGTGGTTCAAATGTACAGTGGCTTCAAGCTTTTAACAAAATAATCAGATGAAAAACTCAAAAAGTCGACAAACGACATTTTTTTATGCAGTGTTTTAATACGCACGGGCATCTTTGCCTTCATAGAAGTTCATAAAGGCTCTGTTGACCACGCGGTTACCGCCGGCAGTTGGATAGTTGCCGGTAAAATACCAGTCGCCCAGATTTTGCGGACAGGCCTTGTGTAAATCCTCGACGGTCTGGAAAATAATGCGCACGTCTGACTTGATTTCATCTGATGATAACATCTGTGCAATCTTATCGGAAATTTGCTCGTCAGTAAACGGTGCGTAAATCTCGGTAACGTAGTTGACCACCTGGGCGTCCTTGAAATTTTCTTGCGCCTTGCACTTGGCGTACACCTCGTCGACAATGTGATACTGACCGGTTTCCTTTAAAAGCTCGAGGGTGGCGCGAAAGGCTACCAAGGTTTCCAGCTTGGCCATATCAATGCCGTAGCAATCCGGATAACGTATTTGCGGTGCCGACGAAACAACCACAATCGTCTTGGGATTCAATCGGTCGAGCATTTTTAGAATGGATTTTTTAAGTGTGGTTCCGCGAACGATGCTGTCGTCGATGATCACCAGATTGTCGGTGGGTTGAATGACGCCATACGTGACATCATAAACGTGTGCCACAAGGTCGTCCCGGCTACTGTCTTCCGTAATAAAAGTCCGGAGCTTGGCGTCCTTGATCGCGATTTTCTCGGTCCGGATTTTCACGGCCAAAAGTTCCTCGAGGGTCTTCTCAGTCAGGACGTTGCGCTTTTTAAGGATTTCCTTGTTTTTGCGCTGATTTAAAAAATCGTTGGCCGCCTCGACCATTCCGTAAAACGAAACCTCGGCGGTATTTGGAATGTATGAAAAGACGGTATTGTCGGTATCGTGATTGATGGCCTTAAGCACTGCGGGTAAAATGCGCCTGCCCAATTCTTTGCGCTCCTGATAAATTTGGGCGTCACTGCCGCGTGAAAAGTAAATTCGCTCAAACGAACACGATTTTTTAACAAGCGGTTCGATAATACAATCCTGGGTGACGGTGCCATTCTTCTTGATGATAATGGCGTGACCGGGCTCGAGTTCGCGAACCGATTCGATGGGAACGTTGAACACGGTTTGGATTACGGGACGCTCAGAGGCGACTACCACAACCTCGTCGTCCTCGTAGAAGAACGCTGGCCTGATGCCCGCCGGATCGCGGAACACAAAGGCATCGCCATGTCCAAAAAGTCCGGCCATCGCATAGCCGCCGTCCCATCCTTTGGAGGATCGCCTCAGGATTCGGGCAATGTTGAGTTTGTCGGCAATTACGGGAGATGCCTCGCGCTTGGACAAACCAGCTTCCTTACATTCCTGGTACAAATCAGTTACTTCGTCATCCAGGAAATGCCCGATTTTTTCCATAACGGTTACGGTGTCGGCCACTTCTTTGGGATGCTGACCCAACTCGACCAGTGAATTGAACAACTCCTTTACGTTGGTCATGTTAAAGTTTCCCGCTACGATAAGGTTGCGGTGCATCCAGTTGTTCTGGCGCAAAAACGGGTGAACGCTCTCGATGCTGTTCTTGCCAAAAGTACCGTATCGGACGTGCCCCAAAAAAACTTCGCCGATGTATGGAATTTCGCGTTTTTGAGCCGCTACATCGTCAACGAGTTCAGGACGTTCGGCCAAGGTTTCGTTGATGCGCTGGTTGATTTGGCTAAAAACATCCTGGATGGCCTGTGGCTGGTTTGACCGGATCCGGCTGATGTAACGCTCTCCCGGCGTTACGTCAAGCTTGATGCTGGCCAATCCGGCGCCATCCTGGCCACGGTTGTGCTGCTTTTCCATCAGCAAGTACATCTTTTGGATGCCGTAAAAGGCGCTTCCGTATTTTTCTTTGTAAAACTCCAGCGGTTTTTTGAGTCGCAGGAGCGCGATTCCGCATTCGTGCTTAAGTTGATCGCTCATTTTTAAATTGATAATGGACAATTGACAACCGACAATTATCGCAAATTAGGTGTGTTGTGTTTTTGTATTCTTATTTGACAGATAATACTTTAGAATGCTGCGGGTAGATTATTAATCATTGAATCAACCCGTGCTTTAAATGTACGTCATCCTGTTTTTTATTTGTCAATTTTATGTTGTTAATTTTCTTTCCTTGGTCCGGAGCAATTCGCTATCGATCAGGTATTAAATAAAAAAGCCCCATGACGGGGCGTATTTTTACAGGGAGATGTCAAAATGCGTCAGCATCCTGAACTGTTGGAGCCTATCTGAAACCTCTCCGGAACTAAGCGATTCCATGCGCTCGGTGCCAAATTTCTCGACGCAGAACGACGCCAGGTTTGACCCGTAGATAATGGCGTTTTTCATGTTGCCAAATGAGACATTCTCACTTTGTGCAATGTAGCCTGAGAATCCACCTGCAAAAGTATCGCCCGCGCCGGTTGGGTCAAATACCTCCTCAAGCGGAAGGGCCGGAGCATAAAACACTTCCGATCCGTGGAACAACAATGCCCCGTGCTCTCCTTTTTTGATCACTACATACTTTGGACCCATGGTGTGAATTTTTGCAGCAGCCTTTACCAGCGAGTATTCGCCCGAAAGTTGACGCGCCTCCTCATCGTTGATGGTGATGACATCCACGCGTTTGATAACGTCCATTAGTTCCGGAAGCGCACAGTCCATCCAGAAATTCATGGTATCCAAAACCACCAACTTAGGGCGGCTGGTCATTTGATTCAACACCGAACTTTGCACCAACGGATGCAGGTTGCCCAGCATTACGACATCGGCATCGGTATAAGCAGCGGGGACTTTTGGCTGGAAATCGGCCAGAACGTTAAGCTCGGTAACCAGGGTGTCGCGTGAATTCAGATCATTGTGGTAACGGCCGGCCCAGAAAAAGGTTTTGCCGCCCTGTACGATTTCAATTCCTGAAATATCGATACCGCGCGCCATGAGCATGTCGAGATATTCCTGCGGAAAATCATCGCCTACCACCGACACAATGGCCGACTTCAAGTTAAAAAAGGAAGCCGATAGCCCGATATACGTGGCCGCTCCGCCTAGAATTTTGTCGGTTTTGCCAAATGGCGTTTCGATGGCATCAAATGCGACCGTACCTACGATCAGTAATTTGTTCATTACGATTGTTTTTTGAAGCGGCAAAGGTAAGGAGTTATCGCGAAAGCAACAAGGAGCCGCGATGCTGATCTACAATGAGGCTGACCAAACGGCAACTGCGATCAACTTTGCCTCGGGACTCCGGGAACACCGCGCCAAAACATGATATATAAGGCTTGCCCTCGGCTTGCACAAGGTAGATTCAATTTGTTTTTGCGTAAAATCCGCTTAAAAACACGGCTGTTTATGACCCTTCAAATCAATGCAGACGATTGGCACGCCAAAAAAGAACGAACTATCTACCGATTAGCTCGCGGATTCCACAGGATTGCGGATTCGTAACTGTGGTGGCCGTTGAATCTTATCCTAAAGTTTAACATTTAGGATAGTTTATCTGTATCAGACCAATTGGAATTCTACCTAACTTCGTACCAATGGGTAGGGGAAGAATGGGTTATCCCGAACGAAAAAAAACGTTAGACTGGCTACAGAAAATCTGTAAAAAATCTTAAAGTTTCAGACCTACTTTTTCCAATCAGGGAGTCTTCAGGCGCCGGTTTTCAATGGTCAGTTTTTCTATTGCTGACGCCTATCAGAACCCCAAATCCCCTTCGCCCGACGCGACTTCCTCATAATACGCATCAACCGACAGCTCTTTTTGCTGCGAGGCCATGACGGCAAGTTGGTCGCAACGCTCGTTTTGAGGATGGTTGTTGTGGCCTTTGATCCATTTGAAGTCAACGTGATGGCGGCGGTAAACTTTTAGGAAACGCCTCCACAAATCGGGGTTTTTCTTTCCGGCAAATCCCTTCTTTTCCCAACCCATCACCCAATTCTTGGTCACGGCGTCGACAACATAACGCGAATCAGAGACGACCAAAACGCGCATCCCGGGATTTTTGAGTTTTTCAAGACCCACGATCACCGCCAGCAGTTCCATTCGGTTGTTGGTGGTGAGCCGGAACCCTTCAAAGAACTCCTTGTGATAAGCAGTCCCTACAAGTTCCATCACCACGCCATAACCGCCGGGCCCGGGATTTCCCTTGGCCGCGCCATCGGTGTAAATGTGTACCTGATGCATATTATTGGTTTTGTGAAGAGACACCGCCCTGCAAAAGCAACTGCTCGATAATTCGAGGAAAGTGGCGGTGCTCCAGTTCCTGCACCAAATCGGCGATTTCCTCACAGCTTTCGCGACCGTCGAGCGCTACCGATGCCTGAAAGATGACATCACCCTCGTCGTAATGCTCGTCAACATAGTGAACGGTGATTCCGGTAGAATTTTCACGGTTTTGTTGCACTGCGCGATGGACATTCATCCCGTACATTCCCTTTCCGCCGTACTTGGGTAGCAGTGCCGGATGAATGTTGACGATCTGCCTGGGAAACCTCGCGACAATTGACGCCGGAAACAGCCATAGAAAACCGGCCAGGATGATCAAATCCGGCGCTTCCTTTACCAAATTCTGCAATACCATTCCACCATTTAGCATTTCACGGTCAAATAAACGCACCGGCACGCTTGAATCTTGAGCCTTTTGGATGACACCCGCCGCCGGATTGTTGCAATACACAGCAACGACGCGGGCATATTGGTGGTCTTTAAAATGACGGATTATGGCCGCCGCGTTGCTCCCGTTTCCCGAGGCGAAAATGACGATTTTTTTCATGTATTGCGGTAGTCTGCAAAGTACGAACAAAACAGGCGCAAAAGCAACTTGGACACGCTAAATCAAAATAATTTTCTACTTTAGCGGGTACATTTTTAAACATAAAACTGGAATTACAGCAAACTTTTTTATTTTTGCCGTTAAATTAAAATTTAAAACTAAAGATTATGTCAGACATTGCATCAAGAGTTAAAGCGATTATTGTAGACAAATTGGGCGTTGATGAGAACGAAGTCGTAGCTGAAGCAAGCTTCACGAATGATTTGGGAGCAGACTCGCTTGATACCGTTGAGCTCATTATGGAGTTCGAAAAAGAGTTCGACATCCAAATCCCTGACGATCAGGCAGAAAACATTGCTACTGTAGGTCAGGCCATTTCATATATCGAAGAAGCCAAAAAATAATATACCCTACACCCATAGCTCGAGCGTGGGTGTCGTTATTTTTTTGAATTAAAGCCTGCCTTGTGCAGCTTAACAATACTGCAATACCCATGTTCTTTTTGTGATATCCATCCTTAAGACCATGGGTTTTGCTTCTTAAATGACTAATACCAAACAATCTATATGGAATTACGGCGAGTTGTAGTTACAGGCCTTGGAGCACTTACCCCTATTGGAAACACCATTGAGGAGTATTGGAATTCCCTCGTTAACGGAGTGAGCGGTGCGGCTCCCATCACCTATTACGATACTGAGAAGCACAAAACCAAGTTTGCCTGCGAACTAAAAAATTTCAAAGTCGAGGATTTTATCGACCGCAAGGAATCGCGCCGTCTGGACAAGTTTTCACAATACGCCATCGTGGCGAGTGACGAGGCCATCAAGGACGCCGGAATTACTCCTGACAACGTTGACAAATACCGCGTTGGCGTCATCTGGGGTGCCGGAATCGGTGGGCTCGAGACCTTCCAGGAAGAGGTGATGTACTATGCCAAAGGCGACGGTACGCCCAAATTCAATCCGTTCTTTATCCCAAAAATGATTGCCGATATTGCCCCTGCACACATCTCGATGCGCAACGGCTATATGGGACCTAACTACACTACGGTTTCAGCCTGTGCTTCGTCGGCCAACGCACTGATCGATGCCTTTAATTACATCCGTTTGGGCATGTGCGACGTGATTATCTCCGGTGGATCAGAAGCGGCCATTACCATTGCCGGAATGGGCGGATTCAACTCCATGCATGCGCTTTCAACCCGCAATGACAGTCCACAGACAGCTTCGCGCCCGTTTGACGCTACCCGCGACGGATTTGTATTGGGCGAAGGTGCCGGAGCGCTGGTTCTGGAAGAATACGAGCACGCCAAAAAACGCGGCGCCAAAATCTATTGCGAGCTTGGCGGCGGCGGTTTGTCGTCGGATGCGTATCACCTGACTGCGCCGCATCCGGAGGGAATCGGTGTGATTGCAGTAATGAAAAACACCCTTCGCGACGCCGGAATGAAGCCGGAAGACGTTGACCATATCAACACTCACGGAACCTCGACTCCGCTGGGCGATGTGGCCGAACTCAAAGCCATCAGCGCCGTATTTGGAGACCATGCCAAGAACCTCAACATCAACTCGACCAAGTCTATGACGGGTCACCTGCTGGGTGCGGCCGGAGCCATCGAAGCCATCGCATCGATCCTGGCTATCAAACACGGCATCGTTCCTCCTACGATTAACCATCAAGTAGTTGACGAGAACATCGACCCATCACTTAACCTCACGCTCAACAAGCCACAAAAACGCGACATCAAAGTGGCCATGAGCAATACCTTTGGTTTTGGCGGCCACAATGCCTGTGTGCTGTTCAAAAAGATTGAAGACTAGAAGAATGCGTTTCATTAATAAAATATGGAAAAAATCCCGTTCACATGAGGTCGGGATTTTTTTTGATGAAATGCAAAAAATACTTGGGTTTGCGCCCAACAACTTGGCTTACTATCAAAAAGCCTTCACCCATCGGTCATCAAACAAGGTGGACGAGAACGGAAAAGCCATCAACTATGAACGATTGGAATTCCTGGGCGATGCCATGCTGGGATCGGTCATTGCGGCGCACCTATTTCGCGAAGTTCCCCTTGGCGACGAAGGCTATCTCACCAAGATGCGGTCAAAAATTGTCAGCCGGGAACACCTCAATGAATTGGGGCGTGACCTTAACCTGGCGCGATTTATCGAGACCAAAATTCCCGTGCAAAACTTTGGCGAAAACGTCCACGGAAATATTTTTGAAGCCCTCATCGGCGCCATTTTCCTGGACAAGGGTTATACCTACTGCGAGCAGTTTATCCACGAGCGGGTAATTGAACCTTATGTTGACATCAGCCGTCTGGAAGGCAAGGTCATCAGCTACAAAAGCCTGCTGATAGAATGGTGTCAAAAGGAAAAGAAGTCATTTCACTACGACGTTTTTGAGGACAACGCACTTGACGGCCAACGCTACTACGGTGTTAAACTCAGCATCGACCGCCGACTCGTTGCCAAAGCACGGGCAACCTCAAAAAAGAAAGCCGAGGAAAAAGCATCCCAGCGCGCTTATTTTGCGTTTCAGGAAAGAATCGACAAAAAATAACGGCAAGGCCAAAAACTACAACGATTTCGTTAACAGTTTAACGGTTCGTTACCTTTTGTTGCGAGGTTTTTGTCGCTCATAAGCAGTATATTTACGCCATATTTGCGCCAAATGGCAATAACCCGACTAAACCTTAACGAGTTTGACGAACCTGACTATGAACTCATAGCCATCCACACGCCATTAGAAGATTACCGGTTGGCGTTTTTCCTGAATCGGACGCTTAATATTGCCTTGTCGGCCAACCCTGCGGGCGTACCGGTAATCACTCAAAAGGGAGAATCGGTTTTTAGCCGATTTACTTATGTTGACAACGACCAATTTGTTTGGGAACTTTTGCAGAACAAGACTGAACTCCTCACGGGAGAGTTGCCAACAC
>CAKUAD010000003.1 GCA_934636265.1 uncultured Flavobacterium sp. | reverse complement strand
ATATAGGCCAGAACGCAGTCGTTGTTTCTTTTCATGAGTTGGATTTCGTGCGCCTTGTAATGCGCAGCTTCCAGAATCACCAGGCGGTATCCTTTGACCAGAGCGGGATCAAGTCGGCCATAGCACACCAAAAATGTGCTTTTGGCGTCCGTCGTTGCCTGGGGCTGCCCGGTAATTACCGACGGCAGCAAAAACAAAAAGAGTTTAATAAGCCGCATAGTAATAATAATCAAGTTGGTTAAAAAATTTCAGGTTTCGCCTCAGGGTGAGCAACATAAAAACGAAGGCGCCGACGGCCATTCCCACAACGGCAAAATCATACGCCACAAAACGGCTCAGCACCAGGCCTACCACAAAATTCACCGCAGTGGCGAGTACCATCGCCTTTAACGGACCTGAGGGACGATCGAGCGTAAACTGATACAATGTATTGAGCATTCCCCAGGCCAAAAATACATAACCCAGTCCGCCAACGATGCATACGCGGATACTCAATTCGTCAAGATTTTCCTGAAACTGAGCGCGGTAGCCCCATGGCTGTGTAATATACGAGTAAATCAACACACCAACCAGTGCCGCCGTAATCCAAAGGGTCCGGATATGGCCCCAGTACATTTTTTTGAGGGTTCGGTTGAATTCTTTCGGGGTTTTAAAAGAGGTGTTTTTTTGCGCAATGTCCATGAAACGGGCAAACGATGCAATGGCATATTCCATAACACCGGCCAAAAGCAGGAAAATCACGATGGCAAGGTCCATTCCCAGTTCATAATCCTTGTCAAAGTAAACGACAAAAGGTTGCGGCTGCGCGTCCTTGGTGCTCGACCAGGCGAGAATCCTGTCGATAAAGACGAAAACATAAAGCATCGTCCCGTATAAAAAGTACCTGTAATTGTTGTAGAACAGCACGTTGGGTCGAATCCTGAGATTTGATTTGGCGCTTTTTTGCTTGATAATCCTGCGAAAAAACAGCTCGATGAATCCTTTTGAAATCAAGATCGCCACGGCAATTCCCACCCAATGCGTTACATAAATGGGCAAAATGGTAAAGGTTTTTAGGGCGATGGCCACCGCAGTCGCAATCGTAATGGCCACACTGATTACCCAGCGCTGCTTGATGGTGTGCAGCGGAGCCAGTACCAAAACCAGCAAACCGATCAACAAGGCGTACGCAAAAGCAATCGACAATACGCCAAACGGATAAAGGTGCAGGAATGAGTTGCAAAGGAAAATGGCTATCAACACAGCAAAGATCGAATTCGACCCGATGCGCAACAGGTAGTTGATCGTTTCACGCACCATGATATAATCTTCGTGATTCCAGTAAAAGGAAGCCTGCCGCCCTATCACCTGTACAAATCCGGCAGTCGATATAAGACCGACAATAACGCCCAGTACCACAGCTGTCGATTGAACGTGATTGAATCCTACAAAGGTCCAGAGCGAGTATCCAAAGAATATGATACACGCAATCTGCAGCGCAACCGGCAAAAGATGCAGGATGCCTTTGGGGTAGTATTCAAAAAAGATTTTGGTCTTGACCCAGAGATAGTCGGAAACCTGAATGGTTCGCGGCCCTTTTTGCAGCGCTTCCTGTTCCTTGAGGTTTTTGGCGCCGGCGTATTCAGGCGATGTTGTCAACTCGTAATACACAAGGTCAGACAACTCGTATAGCGACGGAATGCCAAAATCAGCCTCGGTGTCCTTGTTGCGGATGCCGAGTGACTCTATCGTTGCCATCACCACGCGATTGCTTACCGGACGACCAATACGGTCCCGTATGTCGGCAATCAGCGACTTAATGTTTTCGTTCTGGGTTTCCATTAGTAGGTCTTGGGGGCGGTTGGTGGAATTCAGATTTTCGAGAAGCTTTCTATGAGGCTGCCTGTCGTTGCTCAAGTTCCAGGAAGATTGGTTCAACAACTTGTTTATCTATACCTCTCGCTACTCGTTCATAAACGGCTTCATACTCGCTGATGAACTTTCCGATAGTGAAATTCTCCGATACTTTTTTGCGGGCGTTGATCCCCATCTGACGCCGCAGTTCTTCGTTTTGGAGCAATTCCACGACTCTTTTCCCAATCTCCTCGTGGTCTTTGGGTTTACAGATATAGCCGCAAGACGCATCGAGCGCTTCGGTCACGCCTCCTACATCGGTGGCCACAACCGGAATTCCGCAACTCATTGATTCCAGTACGGTGTACGGGAACCCTTCAGAGATTGACGTCAGGATCGATATGTCGCCCTCGCAAAAGAGCGCTTCGGGATTTGAGTGGTAGCCTGCCAGGATAAAGTTGTCCTTGAGGTCGAGTTCGGCAATCAGTTTTTCACACTGAGCCGTATATTCGGGCACAGCATTGTTGTCGCCGTAAATTAGGTATTTGACATTAGGGATAGTGCGTTTGGCAACGGCACATGAGCGGATCATCGTCAAAATGTCCTTGAGCTCAAAAATACGCGCGGCCGCAACAACCGTAGGCGTTCCCTTGAGGTGCTCAGGCTTGGGAGCCGGCACAAAACGCTGGTGGTCAATCCCGTTGTAAATAACCTCAATTTTGTTAGGGTTGGCTCCGTATAGCTTTTCCCAGGTCATGTTGAATTTGTTTACCGACAAGATCTTATCCGCCTTGTAATACACCAGTTCGGTGATGCACTCTGAGAATTTGATCAGCATTTTTTTCAGGAAGAACGAATACTCTGCACCGTTGATGGCAATCAGCCTTTCGCGGATAAAAACCCCGTGCTCGGTAACAATCAGCGGCGTTCCGTATTTGTATTTAAGCACCAGTGCCGGAATTACCGGGAAACCTGACAGCGTCAAATGCGAAATATCAGCCTTTGGCACGTCTACTGAAAGTGGCATCAAAAAGCGGTAAATCCAGCGCATGCCCACGGTCAGGTCAAACAGCGTCGCATCAGGAATATCGTCTGACGACAAAATTCCGGTTACCTGATAGCAGAACGCGTTCCACACCAAGGAGCTGCGCATTGTTTTCTTGTAGTCGTGGTTTTGGAAATATCTCCACATGTCAAAGATGGTGTCGTCCAGTGCTTCAACATCGGTAATGTCAGAGTAGATGTGGTTGATGAGTCTTTCAAAAATAGGCAGGAACTCATTGCGAAGGTCGGCGTCGTCGTTGTTTTCCTTGCGCTCTATGAATTTGTAGTACTTTTTGCCGTAATCCATTAACTCCCGTGGCTCAAGCGGTGCCCACATGGGAACCTGTACCACTTTGCGGACATTGTCGGTGAGTTTGTATTTTGGGGTAACTTCAAAATCCGCGTTGATCGAATACAGCGAGTAGTCTACATTTTTTACTTTCTCGCACAACATGTGGGCCCATGTCGAAACGCCACCGCCATTGTATGGATACGTCCCTTCGAGGATTAGTAAAACTTCGTAATTCTTCTTCATTTGTTCCTGGTTCAGGCTAAGTCTTTGGGGACTTTGCATAATTCTGAAACAAAAGTAGATTACCGCATGAGTTTTTGAAAAAACTTTAGTTCAAAGCATAAATTAGTCGATGAAATGCACATTGGTGTGCGTTCGTCGTATGTATATGCATTTCGTCGATTGTTTAGTTACACCTAAGCCGCTCTTTAACAGATTAAAACAGTTTTTCGCGCATCATTTTTGACGCCGTGAGTTGCAGTTTGGTCTTGTAGTCCTCAATCAGCCATTCTTTGTAGTTTTTGCTGCTGTTGGTGAGGCATGAGGCATAGCGTTTCATCCGCGATTCGATGTCGTAACCGAGCTCCCTGATCAGGGCACGGGCGTGCGGAAGATCGCGTGCATTGTCCACAACCATCCGGGCGTGCTGCTGCAGTGAACGCTCAAAAACCACCTTTGATTTTTGCCCAGAAGCCATGGCCATCCGATGCTCTTCGTCAACGTCAAAAGACACATCGGGCGTGTTGGCAAAAAGTGCCCTGACGGCCGCCGGCATGGTGTAGCGAAAATTCATCTCAATTTCCGCATCTTCGCGCAGGTTTTCAAGATAAAGTTCGGGCGATTTAAAGATGTGCTGCCAGTTTACAGGTTCGTTCCACAGCCCAAAACGCGCGGCATTGTTGCCCAAATCGATGATGGTAAACTCTTTTTTGTGCGGCAGTCTCCTAGACCCGCGGCCAATCATCTGGAAATATAACGTAAGGGACTTGGTGGCGCGGTTCAGGATGATGCTTTCCACCGTCGGTTCGTCAAATCCGGTGGTCAATATCCCAACCGAAGTCAGTACCGCATCAGGCGTTTTCTTGAACCACAGCAGGATTTCGCGTCGCACATCGGGTGGCGTGGTGTTGTCCAGATGGCGGATGGGATAGCCGGCCTCCCTGAACATGTCGTACACGTAAAGCGAAGTGTTGATGCCGTTGTTAAAGATAAGTGTCTTTTTCCCGAGCGATTTTTCCTGATACGCATGCAAAAGTTTCTCTTGCATCAGGAAAGTTGAGTACAATTCCTCTGAAGATTTTACCGTATAGTCGCCGTTGATGCCCACCTTGAGCGACGAAAGTCCAACATCGTAACTGTAGGTTGTGGCACGCGCCAAAAACCCATTGTCTATAAGCGATTGAATGGTGTCGCCGGTAATGAGTTCGTCGTAGTTCTCATTCATCGGCATGCGGATGTTTGAACTCAGCGGCGTGGCGGTAACACCCAGTACGAAAGATTTTTTAAAGAACCGGAACAGTTTCCGGAAGGAATTGTAGTGGGCCTCGTCGATGATGACAAGCCCGATGTTATCCAGGTGAAGCTTGCCGTCGTTGATGCGGTTTTTTAGCGTCTCTACCATGGCGACAAAGCACGAATACTCATGCTGGTCCGGGAGTTCCTTGACTTTGCTGTTGATGATTTTGTTGACCACGCCAAAGCCGGTCAGCATCCGTGAGGTTTGACGGCAGAGTTCTATCCGGTGGGTGAGAACGACCACTTTTTTGTCGTGTTTGGCCAGATATCGGCGCACTATTTCAGAGAAAATAACCGTCTTTCCGCCACCCGTCGGCAACTGATACAGCAGGTGATAATCCGGACGCGAATTGTCGAGTCGCTCAAAAATAGCGTCGATATCGCCTTGCTGATAGCCATAAAGCGTTTTGGTTTCCGGAATTTCGTGGTCTAAAGACATGCGGTTTTGTCGAATTTGCAAAAGTACGGCTTAAAATCAGTTTTACCCAAATCCTTGATGTTAAGAACCGTTTATTTTTTTGGGTTAATTTTTATTTAAAATGCAAAACCGTTTGGACGGAAATGGCTAAATTCAGTCAGTTTTAGCCCCAAAACCATGATATCTTACGACGAGTTAACCATTCCGCAGGCTACACAAATGCAAAAAAAGTTGGCTGCGCACATCAACCTCCAGCCTTACAATAAAACGCCGCGAACCATTGCCGGTGCCGACATATCCTTTAACAAAAGTAGCCCGACGGTATATGCTGGCGTTGTGGTCCTTTCATTCCCTGACTTAAAGCTTCTCTCCTACTCCTTGGCGGTAACCGAGACAACATTTCCATACGTTTCAGGTTACCTGGCGTTTCGCGAAATGCCGGCCATTACCAAAGCATGGGATCAGTTGCGCGTAAAGCCCGATCTTTTGGTCTTTGACGGTCAGGGCGTGCTCCATCCAAGGCGGTTGGGAATCGCAACACATTTTGGTATCCTTACCGATCAGCCTACGATTGGTTGTGCCAAAACGATGCTTTACGGCGACTACAACAATCCTGAACTGGAAAAATTTAGCACCAGTCCCATCTATGCCAAGGCCGAACTTTCCGGATATGCACTAAGGACCAAAATGGCGGTGAAACCTGTTTTTGTTTCGCCCGGACATCTTACGGATCCGCAATCAGCGCTCGACATTATGATGCAATGTGTTGGCCGCTACCGTATTCCTGAACCAACTCGCATTGCCCACGCCATGGTGAATCGCTTCAGGACAGGAGAACTCGTCGAGGGGTTTTATGAATAGATATTTCTATTGTTGATGTAGATTTCAATCAGACGGCGTTTTTCCATGCCCGAGTCGATGATGATATGCTCCGGACTGTATCGGACTTCTTTTTCAAATCGTTTGAGTAAAATGTCGCGCGGAATGTTGGTGTCCAGCAATCGTTCATCAGCCTGAAGCACATTGATGATAAAAGTCGTGCCCGGTTCGCTGGCCGGATGGGTTAAAAGTGGCGGGCCGGCGTAGAGGAATTCCAAGCGAATATCCCTAAAGGCGGCCAAAAGTGTGCGCAACAAAGCGGCCTTGTTACGGATGGCGTACGGTCCTGCCGCAACCTCTACCGATTCAGGAAGTCTTATGATGAGCGTGGCAGTTTGGGCGAACATTGTTTCTATAGCCTTGCAAAACTCATCATTTTTGGTTCCAGGTGTCTTACACGATTTTAGTCAAACAAAAGTTAAATCAGCCCAAATCTTATAAAATGCAATCAGGATGTGCCATGCGTTCGTACCTTTGCAAAAAATCAAAAAAATGACCAAACTATTCCGATTGGTGGCCCTGGCCGAGGGTGTTTCCTACCTGGCTTTGTTTTTTAATATGCTGGTGATAAAACCAACCGACCCCGAGTTGTATAAGACATTTTTATATCCGGTGGGCATGGCGCATGGCGTATTGTTTATCGGTTATCTGGTCTTGGCCACCATGCTTAAATTTGAGCAAAACTGGCCCTGGAACAAATTCCTGATCATTTGTGCTGCGTCACTTTTGCCTTTTGGTACGTTTTATATCGAACGCAAATACTTTTCAGCGGCCTAATCCAGATTTTTGAGGCTCGTTTTGTAGTGGGGTGTCGGCCGTCCGTCCGGGCCAAGGCTTACCATGGTTATGGCATCGATGGTGATGATGGTGTCGTGGGTCATGATGTTTCGCACTTCACTTTTCAGCACGATGGACGTGTGGCCAAATTTCACTACATCGATCCCAATTTCAACAATATCGCCAGGACGAGCAGCGCTCTTAAAGTTGATTTCAGACATGTACTTAGTCACCACTTTCGGGTTGTCGAGCTGCATGACGGTAAACAAAGCAACTTCCTCATCAATCCACGCCAGCAGGCGGCCTCCAAACAGCGTCCCGTTTGGGTTTAGATCTTCAGGTTTTACCCATTTTCGGGTTTGGAATTTCATAGCGTAAAGGTTTTTGAATGTTCCACGATTTCAGCGTGATCAAAGGCCAATGATGGCAATTCGGCTTCCGGGAACCAGCGGGCTTCGGCGGCGTCATCGGCACCCAAAACCGCGGTTGTGGCCGGCACTTTAAACAGATAAGCTACCGATACCGTGCGTTGCCTTGGGTCGCGTCCGGGACGGCCAAATGCTCCAATCTGACCCATCGGAGTGGCTTCAATCCCTGTTTCCTCTGTCAATTCTCTGCTGGCAGCAACCGCCAAATCCTCATCGACATCAACAAAACCTCCCGGAAGTGCCCACAACCCCGCAAAGGGTTCTTTAGCCCGGCGGATGAGCAGGATTTTGCGGTGAATCTCATCGGTATAAACTACCGCATCAACGGTGACAAAAATCTCTGAATTACGCATTAACATGGTTATTTAACTGTAAAATTACGTCTTTCATCCTCTACTTTTAAAATGTATTTGTCTATATTTGCATTTAACTAACTTGATGTTAAACCAATTCTATGAAAAAACAGTTACTTGTGCTCTCCATTTTAGCGCTTTCAGTTTCCGGATTTGCGCAAAACCGCGTACAGGACACCGTTCCTGACCGGGTGGAAGAAAACCCACTGGACAGCTACAACCGATGGACCATCGAAGCCGGCGTGGGATCGAGCAAAGGCATTAAGCCATATGCCGAAGGATATTACGCCAGTAACCCCAACAAACATTTTGCGGTCAATGTCAACCACTATCACTTGGCAGCGCGCTACATGGCCAGTCCAAAGTTTGGTGTGAGGTTAGGTTTCACTTACGACAATCTTTCCGACCTTTCCGGATCTGAAAGTCTTCCGTTTGAAATGCAGGTTATCGGTCTGCGAGCCGAGGGTGTTGTCAACCTGGTACGCTTGCTGAGTTTTGAAGAAATGGCCGGCCGTTTCGGGCTATTGGCTCACGCCGGTTTACAGGCCGCGCGCATGACGCCTCAGATGGGTCCAAACGAAGGTCGTGACGAATACAATGGCGGGGTGGTGTTTGGCTTGACCCCTCAATTGCGTGTCTTTAAGAACGTAGGGGTTTACGCCGATTTTTCAATGAATTCAAACATCCGTCAACATTTTAACTGGGACGGTTCATACTCTTCCAGAAGCAACAACCTGGCTGGAAGCATGTATATGTTTTCACTTGGACTTTCAGTTTCGTTTGGCGAGCAAAACCTGCACGGCGACTGGGCTGTCATTCCTGATGACCGAATTGAGGAAATCAAGGCACTTGACGAGCGCATAGGCGAACTCGAGACCATGATGAACGATTCTGACAAAGACGGTGTGCCGGATTATCTGGATGTCGAAAACAACTCTATTGCCGGTGTGGCTGTCGATGCCAAAGGGCGTATGGTCGACCTGAACAAAAACGGTGTGGCCGACGAACTTGAGAAGTACATGGATAACCGCATCAATACGGCCGTGGCTGAGGGCAACAACTCGGAAGTGGTCAAGCGCCTGATCAATGTAGGTTACGTATCTGTCTTCTTTGACTTTAACAGTACCAAACCAACTCAGGCCTCAACGCAAAACATCTCTTTTGTCCTTACCTATCTAAAGAACAACCCGGACGCTACAGTTGACATTAAGGGATATGCCGACGAGATTGGGGCAAGCGAATACAACAACGCGCTGTCCGGACGTCGTGCCGATGCCGTCAAGGATATTCTGGTAAAAGCCGGAATCAGCGGTTCGAGAATCAACATCCTGCCAAACGGCGAAGACAATTCTGTTGATAAAGATTCTGAAGCTGCCCGCCGATTGGTGCGCCGTGCAACATTCACGATCAAATAAACTGTTTAAAACTTTGTAAAAGCCGTCCGGACATCCGGGCGGTTTTTTTTTAACTTCAAGGAAAACCTTAATCATGGAAACGCGCGACCATTCATTACTCCAGATTCGCGGCGGTGCAATTGGCAATACGCTAAATGCCTCGCCTGATGAGATTTTCCAAAACCAGACGATCCGCCCGATCCTTAAGCTCCAGAACGACCTGTTTGTAGCGGCCTTTCGGAACTATGTCGATAAGTACAAAGGAGATTTCTACCACTATCCCGTGGCTAAAAAACTGGCGTTTATTGACAATGCCATCCACAAGGACATCAAGTTTCGCAACTCGCTAAAAGGCATGGTAATCGCGATGTTTACGATTGAGGAATATCACACCTACATCAAGAATTCCTCAAACCTTAATAAGCGGATGATGAACATGGTAATCGAACGGTTACAAAGTCAGGCGCAATTGTTTGAGGTGCATCAGGCGTCCTAGCGGCTTTCGAGGCGTTTTAGGTACTCAATCGGGGACTCATTGTTGTATTGTCCAACCTTGTTGACGATTTTGCCGGTTGCATCCAGTATCACCACCCACGGGAAGAATCCGTCCTTGTTATATTTTTCAACGATCAGCAAGTTATCGGCTTTTTCGTGAAAGGGCGCAGTGTCGTCAAAAACAGGTTGTACCAATACAAAGTGTTTACTTGCATAGGCTTCAAATTCAGCCGAAGCAAAAACGTTTTGTTCAAGATCCTGACAAGGCGTACACCTTTCGGCCGCCGAAAAATACAAAAGCACTTTTTTTCCACTTTGCTGTGCCTCGCGACGCGCCAAGTCCAGATTGTCATTCCATTGGGCATGACCCATTACGGTCAGCAATAAGAAACACCATTTCATAGCGCAAAATTAAAGCATTCCGTGGTATTTGCGGATAAACCATTCACAACTAAAAGCGGCAGCAATTACAACCAGTAACCAGATCCAGTCAATAAGCGGCGACTTGGTCGTGACTTTCTTTTGTACCGGAGCGAAAGCCTCGTCGGCCGCCAGTTTCTTAATCAGGGATTCCACCTGATTGGGCGTATAGGCCTGTCCGTCGGTGGTTTCGGCCAACTGTTTGAGTTTTTGGGTGTCGGCGTTGACAAACTGTTTTTCGATATCAAATTCCAGCACCTCAAATTGCGCGTTGTACACCGCATTTGACTGACGCTCGCGCACCGTCAGCTGATACGTTCCCGCCGGCAATCCGTCTAAATTGGCCTTAAAGGAATTCTGGCCCTTGAGCATGTCGTAGGTTCGGCTTTGGCGATTGGCCTTGTTGACCACCGTGGCAGTAAGGCGGGCGGTATGGTCAAACTCATAGTTCTTATTAAAATACTGGGCGGTTATTTCAATCGCATCCCCTGAATTATAAAAACGTTCATGGTTGACTACCAGCGATTTTTTTACCCCACTGGTAGCCAGAAACTGTATGGTTTTGTCAAGAAAACGGTCGAACTCATCAAACGAATCATTTTGCGCATGCAGGTGCATCCGCCATTTCCATATGTTCTCACCAAGCAGGAACGCCTGTCGCGAACCGGCCTCAGTAAACGTAAGCAATGGGGCGTCGGCTGGAATGTTTCGGATCGTAGCAGTAAGCAATGTATTTACAGGTTGTTTGACCGTAACGGCACCAAATGGATGTTCCAATGGCGGAAGTTTGCCAAAGCCGATGTCATCCTGGGCAAAGACGGTAAAATCAGCCTGATGCATGGCCTGATAATCTTCAGGTTGTCCGCTGTTGCGAAAAGCCAAAACCGACTGTTCGCGGTTGAGGAATTCAAAATCGGTAGCCATTCCGGTGATGGTCAGGGTATTGAGGCGTGCTTGTTTATTGAGTTCAAAGACCGGCTTGAACGCGGCCACGGGCTGATAGTAAATCAGTACGTTATAAGGCGATAAATCCTTGAGCTCATAGGGGCGGACCAGTGTAACCTGGCGCTGAGCATTGGTTTCGATGCTTCGGCGGATGGCGCCCAGATCCGGGTGCGCAATGGCCGATACGAGTGCGATACCTGATTTTTGGTCCATCACCTCGACGGCAAAACGCTTGGAGTTGTTATAGGTGTTTTTTTCTTGCAGATTGCCCGATAGGTTAGCCACGAACTGACACACTCCTGATTTTTTGGCAGGCAGCAAAACCTGCAAAGTCTGTGCAGATTGCTCAGGCGACAGGGTTACCAACTGTCGGGTGATCACCTCCCCTTCCTGGCTTATCGTGAATTGTGCGCTTATCGGACGGTTTCCGGAATATCGCAAAAACACCTCGGCCGGAAATTGGTTGTTGAGAAAGGCATATTTGTTTACGTTGATGCGCTCAATCCGCAAATCCGGATGTTGAACGGTATCGCCCAGAAGGACCGGAAAAACCGGGCCGCGGGAAAAGCTGTAGGTGTAATCGCTTCCTCTGGTTTGATTCCCGTCGGTTAAGAGAATTGTCGGGAATCGGGAACTGCGGTAAATCTCCTCCACTCCCCGCGCAGCAGCTTCGTGATTGGATTGTCTTCCGTCAAAAGCCAATGAATCAATCGGATTCAAATCCTGATCGAATTTAAAAAAAGCCGGTGCAAAACGCTCGTCGAGATTGCTTTTCCTGAAGGCCTCCAATACATCCTTTGCGGCCTGGTCAGCCTTGAGCTCCTTTATGGATGCCGAGTTGTCCAGCAAAACCACCAAAGGCGTCTTTTGGACTTCGAATGAACTGCGCGTGATGATCGGGTTGATCAGCAAAACCAATAGTGCCAGGCATCCCAAAAAGCGCAAAGCAGCCAAAACCGGCCGGATGCGGCTTTTTGATACGGATTTGTGGAAATACTGAAAATAGGCTATCGCCCCGGCTATCAAAATGGAAAGTAAAAGCCAAAGCACGGTACCGGTTGACATAGACAATTTTATGGCTGATAAAGATACTAAATTTTAAACGCCAAGCCCAAGCGGAAAGTTTATAAAAAAAGCCGCCCGCAGGCAGCTTTCAGTTTATTTTTTGATGAGTTTTTCAACCTTGGATCCGGTTGGTCCCGTCAGTTCGATCAGATAAGTCCCCGGGGAAAGCGCGGTCACATCGATGGGTTGACCTGCCGTAACGTCGGCCTGCAAAACCTTTTTACCCGTGAGTTCAAAGATTTTCACCGTGCCGTCCTGCGAGACAAACACCACATCCTGCGCCGGATTTGGGTACATTACCAGCGATGGGATAGCCGTCGATTGCGTCGACAGTGTTCCGGTTGCATAACGCGCCACAGCCACGTCCCACTCTGAACTGTATCCGTAAGTTCCGGCCACGAGCAGTTTTCCGTCGGGCTGAAACTCGGCGCAGTAGCCGGCGCTGAATCCAACGCCAAAGCTGGTGAGCACCTGTCCGTCATTGCTGAACGAATTGTCGAGCGCGCCGTTTTCGAGATAGCGCAAAACCATAAAATAATCGGTCGATCCGGTGGTTACTTCGCCGGTTACGATTATCTTTCCATCGCTTTGCACCAAAAGTCCACGTGAGGCCCTGTCAGTGCTTCCGCTGTCGACATCAGTTTCCACGACCCCATCGGTACCAAATGATGTATCAGCGCTGCCGTCGGGATTGTATTTGTTGAGTTTGATATTGGAATTGGTAGCGATGGTCCGGCCGGCTACGAGGATTTTCCCGTCAGGTTGCCAGGCAACTCCCTGAAGGTAGTAACTGCCGTTTCCGGTGTCGATGGTCATTTTGCCGTTGACGCCAAAAGAGGTGTCGACGGCGCCATAATCAAACAATTTGACGATCCCCAAATCCTCGTTGGTGTTGCCAGCCAAGAAGATAGACCCGTCACTGTTGAGATTTAGTACCGACCCAAAATCAGCAACATATCCAAAATCAACCGTGTGTTTGCCGTCATTGCTAAAGTCAGTGTCCAGGGTTCCGTCAGGGTTGAGGCGAACCAGTGCGAAATCGTCAAACGACGAATTGTTGGACGCCATACCACCGGCCAGAATCTTACCGTCGGGCTGAATCAGGACGTCATACATGCGCGACTCCGGATTGGTTGTGTTTGTACCTACCGGAAATGATACGATACCTCCGCTGCCAAAACTCGGGTCGAGCGCACCGTTGGCGGTAAGCCTTACAAATCCGGCATGGCAGTTTCCGTTGTTGTTTTCCAGTCCGGCCGATCCAGCAAGAACGATTTTACCGTCGGACTGGAGTGCAATGGCATATGCCTGGTCAAAACGGTTGGTGCCTTTTATGTCGATAAGAATCGCTCCATTGTTTCCAAAACCAGTGTCAGGCGTACCGTCGGCATTGAAACGGATTGCGTAAAAGTTATAATCTGATCCGGTAGACAGCGCCTTAGCCCGTCCGGCGATTACGATTTTGCCGTCAGGCTGTACCGCCATGTCATAGGCTTCCTGGACGTGGAACAGGCCGGAAAGCACTTTTCCGCTGTTTCCAAAAGTGTTGTCAAGACTTCCCGCCGTTTGAGCCGAAAGGTTAAAAAGGGCAAAAACGCCCAAGACCAGAGTAAGTTTGTTTTTCACGACTTATGTTTTTTAGGTTAGCATGCCACCATCGACATTGAGCACTTGTCCGGTTACGTAAGCGCTAAGGTCGCTGGCCAGGAAGAGGCATACATTGGCCACGTCCTGAGGCGTTCCCCCGCGGCGAAGCGGAATGGAATCTCTCCAGCCCTGAACAACCTCGGCGTTGAGTTTGGCCGTCATTTCAGTTTCGATAAAGCCTGGCGCGATGGCATTGCATCGGATGTTGCGCGAGCCCAGTTCGAGTGCGATCGACTTTGTAAAACCGATCACGCCTGCCTTTGATGCCGCGTAATTGGCTTGTCCGGCATTGCCCTTTACGCCCACCACCGAACTTACGTTGATGATCGATCCTGAGCGTTGTTTGAGGAAAATCTTCTGGATGGCCTTGGTCATGTTAAAGACTGATTTGAGGTTGACGTCGATCACTTTGTCAAAATCTTCCTCGGTCATGCGCATCAAAAGGTTGTCTTTGGTGATACCCGCGTTGTTGATAAGCACGTCCACCGACCCAAAATCGGCGACAACGGCATCGACAAATTCCTGAGCTTGATTAAAATCGGCGGCGTCTGACTGATAGCCTTTGGCCTTGGTTCCCATTGCGGAAAGTTCCGCCTCGAGCGCGCGGGCCGATTCAGCCGACGAACTATATGTAAAGGCGACATTAGCACCATGTGATGCAAAAACCTGGGCTATTCCCCTGCCGATTCCACGGCTGGCACCTGTAATGATGACCGTTTTTCCTTCAAGTAATTTCATGATTTATAGGTTTAAATTCGTGCGATTCGCAACGCCCAAAGATAAACGAATTGCCCGATTTGACAAGCGCGGTTTTTTCCAGACATTTTGTAATTTGGAGGATGCTTTTTCCTTTACTTCCAACTCAAAATTTACTGCCTTTTGACGGAGAGGTTTTTTACTTTGGAACCGTCTGCGACAGCGTCCAAGCAACGCAAATTTTCCACACTCTTTTTGAGTCGATCGCCTGGGAACCCGACAAGGCCATAATGTTTGGAAAAACTATTTACACCAAGCGCAAAGTGGCGTGGTACGGAAGTTTGCCCTTTTCCTATTCGTACTCAAAAACAACCAAGGTAGCTTTGCCGTGGACTCAGTTGTTACAGGAGTTGAAAACGCTTGCCGAACTCCAAACCGGTGAAACCTACAATTCCTGCCTGCTCAACCTATATCACGACGGTAGCGAGGGCATGGCCTGGCACAGCGACGGTGAGCTTGATTTAAAGAAAAACGGTGCCATTGCCTCGATGAGTTTTGGTGCGGCGCGTAAATTTGCCTTTAAACACAAGAAAACGGGCAAAAAAGTTGAGATCGTACTTGAACACGGAAGCCTGCTGTTAATGAAGGGCGAAACCCAGAAGCATTGGCTGCATCGCCTTCCGCCCACGACCAGGATTCATGAGCCGCGCATCAACTTGACGTTCCGGACAATTGTCAATCATCTGTAAGCGGGATTTTTGCGTAAACCCCAAAGGTTTTAAAAACCTTTGGGGTTTGCAAGATACACCCCAACGCTGGACATCGGATACAGAAAATCTGCAGTTTATCTTAAAGTTGCGTATCTCATTTTTTTAAGCGGATTTAACAATCGTTGGGGGTTGGGCAATGGATCTGTGTCTTATCTTTACAGTAAAATCAAGGTTATGTCAGTCAATCTCACCCAAAAACTGATGCGCGCACGCCAGTCTGACGGCTCCGAAATTTTAGCGAAAGTTGCCGCATTACTTGAGGAAAACCAACGTCATAGGGAGATGATTCTTGCCAACTTGTCGCGTCCTTCGCAGATAAACAACCTACTCAAGTTTGATTTATTGGAAACAGACAGGATATTTCACCTTAGGCATATACGGAAAATCTGCATCGACTACCGTTTGCGTTTTTTGGAAAGTTCGCAGTTCCGGCAAGAGTTTCCACAGGAGGCAATCTCAGCCATCCGAAGATTGGAACAACTGCACGGAATAACGCTATCAGGATTCAGGATTGCCGCGCCCGCAAAAGCTTTTTCACTTGATAATTACAACGATCCGCTGCTTTTTATACCAATCGGCAACGGATATTATTACCTGGTTCACCAATGGGGAAAGGAACTTTCGGCAGTGCGAAAATGGCTGGTTTACCCTTTGCGTAGTTTGGGCTGGTTTACTGCGTTTTGCCTGGCGCTGACGGCGATTACCACGTTGATTTTACCTACCGATCAGATGGCTGAAAAAATCCCAATGGCCGGAACCATCATCTTTTTGTTTGCGTTCAAGTCGCTGTTTTTTGTGCTGATGTGGGGCTTTTTTATGACCGGTCGCCAATTTAATGCGCAGGCCTGGGATAGCAGGTTTTATAACGGCTAATTGGAGTTCTGCTTTATGTATTCCAGCGATTCCGGGCCGGATATCATAGCATAGACAACAGCGCCCAGTACAAAAAGCGTCATCAAAATCAAAAAACCCAGAATTAACAGCGTAAATGTGGCGGCCAGATTTACCGCGATACTGCTCATGCGCTTTTCAGGATAGAATCCCCGAAAAAACCAAAGCAAAAGTGCGGGCGCCAACAGGATTGACATTTGTGAAATCGAGACAAAAGTTGAGGGAACGTCCCGGACAAAAAACAGGATCGGATAAATAAGTACAATGCTGATCAGGGTGTAATAAGCCATAAAGTAGGCGTTTAGCACCATGTGCTCAAAATAGTTATGGCCAAACTTTTTAAACGCCAACCATGTAGTGAGGGCAAAGAACGGAATCAGTCCCAGCATGATAAAGGCATTCCAACCCTGAAGTACGGTCACCATGTCATTGGAAAAGGCCGAGGATAGTTGCTGTTCGGCATAATAACGCTGCAAAATGGCCGAAAGTCCAAGCCCTTTGAATGAGGTAAAGGTTGCGATACCTGCAATAACAAAAGCAAGCAGTATGGGTTTGTAGTGGTTGACCCGATTGCCGTCAATGTACTCCCGCGCTGTTTTTCCCGGGTTTACAATCAGTTTTTTTACCGAATAGAAGAAGCCTTTGTTCATGTGCAGCACACTGTACTGCATCTCGTCCTTGACGTAACCCGCGTCGATGCGCTTAAATTTCTTTTGACCGCAGCCGGCACAAAAATTAAGGGTTATGGTTTCACCGCAATTTTTACAGGTATCTGCCATAGTTTAAGGTTTAAGGAATCCAAAACTAAAAAAAAATAAAAAAGCCCGGGGTGAACCGGGCTAACTTTTATCCTAAAACTTCTTTTACTTTCTTTCCGATTTCGGCAGGTGAATCGACCACGTGGATTCCGTTGTCGCGCATGATTTGCTTTTTTGCTTGGGCCGTGTCGTCAGCACCACCCACGATTGCACCCGCGTGTCCCATCGTACGTCCTTTTGGCGCACTTTCACCTGCGATGAATCCGATGACCGGTTTGCGGTTTCCGTCCTGTTTGATCCATTGAGCAGCATCCGCTTCAAGCTGTCCGCCGATTTCGCCAATCATAATGATGGCCTTGGTTTCAGGATCGTTCATCAGCAATTCTACGGCTTCTTTGGTTGTAGTTCCAATGATTGGGTCGCCTCCGATCCCGATGGCTGTGGTGATACCCAATCCTTGTTTCACTACCTGGTCGGCAGCTTCATAAGTAAGCGTTCCGGATTTTGACACGATACCCACGGTGCCTTTTTTGAACACAAAACCCGGCATGATGCCAACCTTGGCTTCCTCTGGCGTAATAACACCCGGACAGTTAGGCCCGATCAGGTGGCAATTTTTTCCTTTGATGTAGTCATACGCCTTCACCATATCGGCTACGGGAATCCCTTCGGTAATAGTGATGATCACTTTAATACCTGCGTCGGCGGCTTCCATGATGGCGTCGGCGGCAAAGGCAGGCGGAACAAAAATGATCGACGTATCGGCTCCCGCCTTTTCAACGGCATCCTTTACGGTGTTGAATACCGGACGGTTCAAGTGTTCGGTTCCGCCCTTTCCGGGAGTTACACCACCTACAACGTTGGTTCCGTATTCAATCATCTGGGTTG
This sequence comes from uncultured Flavobacterium sp., assembly GCA_934636265.1. Taxonomy (GTDB): domain Bacteria; phylum Bacteroidota; class Bacteroidia; order Flavobacteriales; family Flavobacteriaceae; genus Flavobacterium. Next base: position 72,799 of record CAKUAD010000003.1, on the reverse strand, counting down.
CGTGAAACGTTCCTTCGCTTCCTGTGAAGCCCTGAACGATAATGCGGGAATCTTTATTGACTAAGACGCTCATTATATTGGTTATGGTTTTTGTTAAACGTGGTACAAAAATAGGGTTTAAAGTTCAAAATTCAAGGCTTGCGCCAAGGTAATTGTGCAGCGGTGGATTTTTACAGCTGACTCATCTGGAATCCGCGGTAAAGCAAGCCGTCGCGCAACTCCCAGATGACAATAAAATGAGCAAGTAACATTTCTTCGCGTGGGTTTTCGACCGTTTTGACATAATGCGAATAGCGCACGGCCACCTGATCATTCTTGGAAATGATATGGCTGATTTTGTACCGGGAACTGACATAAGCACGGCTCATTTCATCCGACAGTTCCAGTATCTTTTGACGGTTGAGCGTTAAAAATCCTTTGGTGCTGTGCCATTCGACCAATACTTCAGGATGAAGGTAGCGGCCCATGACTTCGCGGTTTACGATAGCATCTGAATTGTAAAACTCCTGAATTAGCTTTTTGCCCATTACTTAAGTTTGTCCAATAGGTTTGGAATTTGTTTGACGTATGCCATTTGCTTTAGTTTCTCACGGGCTTCTTCAGCCGGCGTGCCAAAATAGCTTTTCCCGCCCTCGACGGATTTGGTTACACCCGATTGCGCCAGGATAATGGCATTTTTGCCAATGGTAATCCCGCTGTTGGTGCCAACCTGTCCCCAGATGGTCACGCCATCCTGAATGATTACGCATCCTGCAATACCGGTTTGTGCCGCAATAAGGCAACGCTTTCCGATATAAGTATCGTGGGCCACGTGAATCTGATTGTCCAGTTTGGTTCCTTCGTCAATGGTGGTATCGCCGGTCACGCCGCGGTCAATGGTGCACAACGCCCCGATGGTTACATTGTCCTTGATGACCACGCGTCCGCCCGATAGCAACGGGTCATACCCAAAATCACGCTTCTTGAAATAAAAGGCATCGGCACCTATGATCGTTCCGGCATGTATGATGACGTTGTCGCCTAAAACCGTGTGATCGTAAAGCACCACATTGGGATGGATCACGCAGTTTTTGCCTATGACGACGTTGCTGCCCAGAAATACATTGGGCTGAATTACGGTCCCCTCGCCTATTTCTACCGAATCGTCAATGGCATCCCTTTGCGCCTTAAACGGCATGAAGTGACGCGTGAGTTTGTTAAAATCCCGGAAAGGATCGTCTGAAACCAAAAGCGCCTTTCCCGGGGGACAATCCACCTGTTTGTTAATCAAAACAATGGTTGCTGCACTGGACAGCGCCTTGTCGTAGTACTTTGGATGGTCTACAAAGACGATATCGCCTGGTTCCACCACGTGGATTTCATTCATCCCGTAGACCGGAAAGTCGGACGGGCCTACGTAATCGCAATCGATCAGCGCGGCAATCTCGTGAAGTGGATAAGGCTGCGGAAATTTCATGGTGTTTTACTTAACGCGTTCCATGTAGGCGCCGGTAGCCGTATCGATCTTGATCTTGTCACCTTCGTTGATAAACAACGGCACGTTAACCGAGGCTCCCGTTTCAACCTTGGCGGGCTTGGTGGCATTGGTGGCGGTGTTTCCCTTGACGCCAGGCTCGGCATAGGTCACTTCAAGAATTACCGACGCTGGCATGTCAACCGACAAAGGCGCTTCAGTTTCGGCGTTGATGATCACCATGACGTTTTCACCTTCCTTGAGCAACTCCGGTGCATCCAGAATGTCTTTGTTCAACGTGATTTGCTCGTAGGTTTCAGCGTGCATAAAGTGAAACTGATCGCCCTCGGCATACAAAAACTGGAATTTGTGTGTCTCAACCCGAACTTCGTCAATCTTGTGTCCGGCCGAGAAAGTGTTGTCGAGTACTTTGCCATTGGTCAGGCTTTTCATCTTGGTGCGCACAAACGCAGGTCCCTTGCCCGGCTTGACGTGCAGGAACTCGATGATTTTATAGATGTCGTTATTGTATTTGATACACAATCCGTTGCGGATGTCTGATGTAGTAGCCATTAAAGTATGAATTAAAAATATGATTTCTTTGCTGTTGTTACTTAATTATCACTTGTCAATATCAAATATCGACCGGTCAGTACGCTCCCGAGTACCCTTTCATGATGCCGCGCGACGAATTGCGTATAAACATGATGATTTCATCCCGCTCGGGTGTTGCGGCCATTTCAGCCTCGATAATGCTAAGCGCCTGAGTGGTGTTGTAATTCTTTTGGTAAAGGATGCGGTAGATTTCCTGGATTTCGCGAATTTTCTCGGACGTAAACCCGCGCCTGCGCAATCCCACCGAGTTGATCCCCACGTATGACAGTGGCTCTTTTGCGGCCTTGGTGTATGGCGGAACATCCTTGCGAACCAGCGATCCGCCGGAAATCATGGCGTGATCACCAATGTGGATAAACTGATGAACGGCAGCCAAACCGCCAATGATGGCATAACTTCCAACCGTTACGTGTCCGGCCAGCGCTACACCGTTTACGATAATGGCGTTGTCACCGATATGACAGTCGTGCGCCACGTGTGCCGTAGCCATGATCAAGCAGTTGTTCCCGATGGTTGTCTGGCCTGAAGCGATCGTTCCGCGGTTGATGGTGACGCATTCGCGGATGGTGCAGTTGTCGCCGATGATGGCCAGCGAATCCTCGCCACCAAATTTAAGATCTTGCGGAACTGCCGAAATCACAGCACCGGGAAAAATATTGCAATTCTTGCCGATGCGCGCACCCTCCATGATGGTGACGTTTGATCCGATCCAGGTTCCTTCGCCAATCACCACATTGTTGTGAATGGTCGTAAAAGGTTCGATCACCACATTTTTGGCGATTTTCGCGCCCGGATGAACGTATGCTAAGGGTTGATTCATACAGTTTGTTTTACAATTTGCGCCATGAGTTCAGCTTCGGCCACCAGCTTTCCGTTTGCATAGGCGTTGGCCTGCATGTGGCAGATACCGCGGCGAATGGGCGAAATCAGATCACATTTAAATACCAGAGTGTCGCCCGGCAAAACTTTGTGCTTGAACTTGACATTGTCAATTTTCATAAAATAGGTCAGGTAATTTTCCGGATCCGGAACCGAGCTCAGAATCAGGATCCCTCCCGTTTGCGCCATCGCTTCAACAATCAAAACACCCGGCATTACTGGAGCGCCCGGAAAGTGTCCCACAAAGAAACTCTCGTTCATGGTGACGTTCTTGAGGCCTACGACGGTCTGGTCGTCCATTTCCAGGATTTTGTCGACCAGCAAAAATGGCGGACGGTGTGGCAACATCGACATGATTTTGTTCACGTCCATGAGCGGTTCTTTGTTGAGGTCGTATACCGGAACCTGGTTGCGTTGTTCGATCTTGATGATTTTTGAAAGTTTCTTTGCAAATTGGGTATTGACAAAATGCCCGGGCTTGTTGGCGATTACCTTGCCCTTGATGTGTTTGCCCACCAGCGCCAGATCTCCTACCACGTCGAGCAACTTGTGGCGCGCAGCCTCGTTGGGATAATGAAGCGTCAGGTTGTCCAGAATGCCGTTTGGCTTGATGGAGATGGAATCCTTGCCAAAAGCTTTTTTTAGATTTTCCATCGTCGACGGAGAAATTTCCTTGTCGACGTAAACAATGGCATTGTTAAGGTCGCCGCCCTTGATCAATCCGTTGTCCAAAAGCGTTTCCAGTTCGTGTAAAAAGCTAAAGGTACGCGCGCTGGCAATCTCAGTTTTAAAATCGGCCAGACTCTTTAAAGTGGCGTTTTGCGTGCCCAAAACCTTGGTGCCAAAATCAACCATGGTAGTTACCTGGTAATCGTCGGCTGGCATCACGATGATTTCAGATCCGGTCGCCTCGTCGGTATAGGAAATCACTTCCTTGACCACGAAATATTCACGTGGGGCGCACTGCTCTTCGATTCCTGCCTTTTCCAGCGCCTCGACAAAATATTTTGACGAACCGTCCATAATTGGCGGTTCGCTTTCATTGAGTTCGATAATGAGGTTGTCCAGATCACAACCCATGCAAGCCGCCAGGACGTGCTCAGAAGTCTGGATTTTGACCCCGCGCTTTTCCAGATTGGTACCGCGCTGGGTGTTGACAACATAGCTGGCGTCGGCTTCAATGACAGGATGCCCCTCCAGGTCGACCCTGACAAAGGTAAATCCGTTGTTGACCGGTGCGGGCTTAAAAGTCATTTTTACTTCTTTCCCGGTGTGAAGCCCTACGCCTGTAAGCGAAATCTCACTCTTTATGGTTTTTTGCTTAACCATGATTATTTGTTTAACTGTTTTTTTAATTCTTCAAACTCGGCCATTATCTTGGGCAGATTCCGGAAATAGACGTACGATTTGTTGAAATCAGCATACGCCAGCGCGGGCGATCCCTGAATGGTTTCGCCGTCGCCAATGTTTTTCCCGATGCCTGACTGGGCCTGGATGCGGACGTTGTTCCCGATGATCAGGTGTCCGGCTATTCCTACCTGGCCGCCAATCATACAGTTGCGCCCGATTTTGCTGGAACCTGCAACCCCTGTTTGCGCGGCGATTACGGTGTTTTCGCCAATTTCCACGTTATGTGCAATCTGGATTTGATTGTCGAGTTTGACGCCTTTTCGGATAATGGTCGATCCCATAGTGGCGCGGTCAATCGTGGTGCATGACCCAATGTCGACATAATCTTCCAGAATCACATTCCCTATTTGCGGTACCTTGTTATATGTACCATCGGGCTGCGGCGCAAAGCCAAAACCGTCCGATCCGATAATCGACCCTGAATGAATCACGCAATTGCTGCCAATCACCGATTCCGAATAAATCTTGGCGCCGGCAAAAATGATGGTGTTGCTGCCAATCGTCACATTATCGCCAATAAAACAATTGGGATAAATCTTGACGTTGTCGCCTAAAACCACATTGCTTCCCAAATAAGAAAAACAACCCAGATAAAGCCCTTCGCCGTATTTGGCCGTGGGGTCGATATGACAAGGTTGCTCGATTCCTGATTTGTTGAGTTTGATCTGATTGTAATATTCCAGAATGCGCGTAAAGGCACGGTAGGCATCTTCAACTTTGATCAGTGTAGCCTGTACGGGCATTTCCGGTTCAAACGTGTGGTTGACGATAGCCACACTGGCCTGCGTCGTATAAATGTAGTTCTGGTATTTGGGATTGGCCAAAAAGGTAAGGGAACCCTGGGTGCCTTCCTCTATTTTTGACAGCTTGTACACCTGTGCATCGGGATTTCCTACCACCTCGCCGTCTAGTATCCCTGCTATTTGCTCTGCCGTGAATTTCATCGTATAGCTGTCCGTGTTGGTGCGGCCTGGGGCCAATTCATTCGGACAAAAATATAAAAAAATGGTTTCATATACCTTTTTCCGCAAGTTGTTTGGGAAAACACAGGTAATACTTGGTTACAGGTTTTGACAGCGCCTTGAGGTTGAGTTGGTCTGATGCTTCGATAACGTCTTCGATAGAACGGTCTTTTTTATAGATGCGGATGGGTTGCGCGTGTTTGTTATAGGCCTGATTTCGGATTTTTCCCTTAAAGACAAAATATTTGGCCTCTTCCTGGCTGATACTCCGCTCACCGGCCCAACGGGAGGCCAGCTCACGCACCTGATCAGATGAAAATTTTTCCGGTCCGAGTTTTACCTTGAGTAAATCGCGGTTGAGCAACATCCGGCTCAGGGTTGACAGCACTGTATCATTATGTGACTGCCACCATTTTATGGCGCTGATCACGTCGGTATCGTCCAGTTGCGAGAATTTCTCCAGCGTTTCCCAGGTAAAGGTTTCGCCGGTGACGCGGTTAGTGATAAAGTGAATCATGGCCGGCGAAGCGTGCAAGTTCACGCCTTTTGAAGCCAGTTCACGGGCACGCATCAATATCCGCATCAGCATAAGTTCGGCCACGAGGCTGGTTTTGTGCAGATAAGCCTGCCAATACATCAGCCGCCGCGCCATCAGGAATTTTTCAATGGAATATATGCCTTTTTCCTCGACCACAAGCCCCTCGTCGACCACGTTCAGCATCTGGATCAGCCGGTCTGAATTGATGTTGCCCTCGGCCACGCCTGTAAAAAAACTGTCGCGCTTAAGGTAATCCATACGGTCCATGTCGAGTTGGCTGGACACCAGTTGCAGCATAAATTTTCGCGGATATTCACCTTTAAAGATTTGTATGGCCAATTGGAGTTTTCCGCCAAATTCCTCGTCGAGCTTTCGCATAAAGCGCATGGAAATCTCCTCGTGGCTCACCTCGACCAGGCTGTGTTCCATGGCGTGCGAAAATGGTCCGTGACCGATGTCGTGCAGCAGGATGGCCACATAGAGAGCATTTTCCTCGTCGGCAGAAATAGCCACTCCCTTGTAGCGCAAAACCTCGACGGCCTTTTGCATCAGGTGCATGGCGCCGAGTGCATGGTGAAAACGGGTGTGCTGCGCGCCGGGATAAACCAGATGCGACAATCCCATTTGCGAAATCCTGCGCAACCGCTGAAAGTAGCGATGCTCGACCAGATCAAAAATAAGTTCGTTGGGAAGGCTGATAAATCCGTAGATGGGATCGTTGAATATCTTAAGCTTGTTTGTCATACCGGCGGTTTGCGCGCCAAAGATACCAAAAAAACATCGGTGGTACCGGAATCCCCCTGGCCCCGGGCGCCGTGGGTGACAGTTGGGGCGGTTTGGCCGATTGCGACGTGAATCGCATCTCCCTAAACAATTAAAACAAAAGGCGAGCGTTTTCAGGTAACACCAAACGTTTGCCAACGCTTATTTTTACCATAAATTTATGAACGGCAGCGCGGCGTAATTGTTAAATTGCGACAAAGTTACAGCATGGATAAGATTAAGATTCTTTGGGTAGACGACGAGATTGAACTGCTCAAACCCCATATATTGTTTTTGGAGAAAAAAGGATACGAGGTAGCTACCTGCAACAACGGACGCGATGCGGTGGACGAGTTTGCCGAGGGCGATTTTGACATTGTTTTTCTGGATGAGAACATGCCGGGCATGAGCGGTTTGGAAACCCTTGCGGAAATCAAGGAGAAAAAATCGGCCACGCCCGTGATCATGATTACAAAAAGCGAGGAAGAATATATTATGGATTCGGCGATCGGGTCAAAGATTGCGGATTATCTGATCAAGCCCGTCAATCCCAACCAAATTTTACTGAGCCTGAAAAAGAATTTGGATCACTCGCGGCTCGTATCGGAAAAAACAACGCTGGATTACCAAAAGGAATTCAGGAAAATCGCCGTCGATATGGCGATGGTAAATTCATATGAGGAGTGGGCCGAACTCTACCGCCGCCTGCTTTTTTGGGAGCTTCAGCTCGAGGATATCACCGAACAGGCCATGGTGGAAATCCTGGAGTCGCAAAAGGTTGAGGCCAACTCACAGTTTGGCAAGTTTATCGAACGCAACTACGAGGAATGGTTTGAACCCGTTAAAGGCAAACCCAACCGTCCGGTGATGTCGCACACGCTTTTTCGCGAATTGGTGGTTCCGGAACTCCAAAAAAAGGATCGCCCGGTATTGTTTGTCGTGATTGACAACCTGAGATATGATCAGTGGAAGTCGTTTGAAAGTATTGTGGCCAACCACTACAAACTGGAAAAGGAAGTGCCGTATTATGCAATTTTGCCCACGGCGACGCAATACGCCCGGAATTCGATTTTCTCAGGGCTGTTGCCGCTCGAGATGGAAAAGCAGTTCCCGCAATACTGGAAAAACGACGTGGACGAAGGTGGCAAAAATCTTTTTGAGGCCGAATTCCTCACGGCGCAGATCAAACGTCTGGGGCTGAACATCAAGCACGATTATCTCAAGATTACGAGTTTTGCCGGCGGTAAAAAGTTGGTAGATTCGTTTAAGTCATACAAGTCAAATGACCTTGTGACAGTGGTTTACAATTTCATCGATATGCTGTCGCACGCCAAGACCGAGATGGACGTCGTCAAGGAACTGGCCGCCGACGACAAAGCATACCGATCGCTTACGCAAAGCTGGTTTCAGAATTCGCCGCTACTGGAAATCATCAAGCAGGCGCAGCAACTTGGCTTTCGCCTGATCATCACTACCGATCACGGCACGATCAACGTCAAGAATCCGTCAAAAGTTATTGGTGACAAAAACACCAGTTTGAACCTGCGCTACAAAACCGGCCGGAGCCTCACCTATGAGGAGCGCGATGTTTATGCGGTAAAAGATCCCAAGAAAATAGGGCTTCCGGCTATCAACATGAGCAGTTCATATATATTTGCCAAGAATGATTTGTTCCTGGCTTATGTCAACAACTACAACCACTATGTGAGTTATTACCGAAATACTTATCAGCACGGCGGAATTTCGCTGGAGGAAATGATTATTCCGTTTATGGTGTTCAATCCTAAGTGAGGATTTTAGATTTTAGAATTTAAATTTAAGATTCAGGAATATTTGGTTTACGGTTAACGGTTTACAGATATTGGCGCTTACTGGACTTTTATGCTGCTCATGGATTACTCACCTTTTAATTCGTGAACGGGACTTGAGTCTTAATGATTGTTGACCTCTTTATCTTAGTTCCAAATCAAAATGGCATAGCGGGACATTGTGCGATTGGGCTGTCTTGCTCCTGATCGGTCTTAAGGTTTCTGATGCCTGAAAGTTCGCACAGGTTCCAACCAACATTGTCCTACCCCCGGATATCTGAATACATCAAACCGTCCACCATCAACTATAAAGTGTTAACTATTAACTTTGCAGACCAAAGTATCTGTCAATTTTTATGGAATTAACCTTTACGCTTGATACGCTTGACCATGCCGCGCAGCAGTTGCTGGCATCCGCTCCTGAAAGAGTAATTCTTTTTAATGGTGTCATGGGCGCCGGAAAAACCACTTTTATTAAGGCTTTGTGCCGCGCTCTTGGCGTTGGCGATCCCACAGCCAGCCCGACTTTCTCGCTCGTAAACGAATATCATGGACGCGACGGCGCCAAAATTTTTCACTTTGATGTCTATCGACTAAAAAGCGAATCTGAAGCTTTTGATTTTGGCATGGACGAATACCTGGACTCCGGCCATTGGTGTTTTATCGAATGGGCTGAAAAAATCCCGTCGCTCCTACCCGACCGTTATTCGGTGGTGGATTTGACGGTGCTGGAGGATGGGAAGAGGAAGGCGACCTTGAGCAATCAGTAGGTACGAAAGTGGTTTATCTGTCCAAGGCTCCCGCTGCCATTTTTTTTTGCAAAAGCCTTTGTTCGTTGTTAAATGCTTTAACGTTTGTTGAATAAAAACAGTAACTTAGGCGGGAAATTTCAGGAGTCATGTCACTAACGCCGTTTACCAAGCAGCAGTTGCTTCCGCAAGAGGAAAAACTTGAAGTCCAACGCCATAAAAGTGAACTGTTTATAGGAATCCCAAAAGAGACGAGTTTCCAGGAACGCCGCATCTGCCTGACACCCGACGCGGTAAATTCGCTTACCTCGCACGGGCATCGAATCCTCATTGAAGCCGGTGCGGGCGAGAGCTCAAGTTATTGCGACAAGGAATACAGCGACGCCGGGGCCGAAATCACCACCGACACGGCCAAGGTGTTTGGCTGTCCGATTGTCCTAAAGGTTGAACCGCCAACTTTAAAGGAAATCGAACTGATGCAGCCCAGTGCGACGCTTATTTCGGCAGTGCAGATCAAGACGCGCAAAAAGGAATATTTTGAGGCGTTGATGCGCAAGAAAATCACGGCTTTGGGCTTTGAATACATTAAGGACCAGGACGGAACCTATCCGGCGGTCAAATCGCTAAGTGAGATTGCGGGCACGGCATCGGTGCTGATTGCCGCCGAGCTCATGATCAACAACGACGACGGGAAAGGATTGCTCTTTGGCAATATCATTGGCGTTCCTCCTACTGATGTTGTCATCCTTGGCGCGGGAACCGTTGGCGAATACGCGGCGAAAACGGCCATTGGTCTTGGCGCACGGGTAAAGGTTTTTGACAATTCAATTACCAAACTCCGACGCCTGCAAAACAATTTGAATCAACCGATTTTTACTTCGACCATTCAACCCAAAACACTGCTCAAAGCGCTTAGACGTGCCGACGTGGCCATTGGTGCCATGCGGGGCAAGGAACGCTGTCCGGTAGTCGTGACGGAAACCATGGTCGAGCACATGAAACGCGGCGCCGTCATTGTTGACGTTAGCATCGACACTGGCGGTTGTTTTGAAACCTCTGAAATCACATCGCACGAAAAACCGACGTTTGTCAAATACAACGTCATTCACTATTGCGTGCCCAACATCCCTTCGCGCTATTCCAAAACCGCCTCACTTTCCATCAGCAACATCCTGACGCCATATCTTTTGACGATTGCTGAAGATGGTGGTCTTGAAAGTTCCATCCGAATCCATAAAGGACTTAAGAACGGAGTTTACATCTACCACGGCATCCTAACCAATTCGGCCATTGGCGAATGGTTTGGAATACCGGATCATGACATTAATCTGATTGTATTCTAAGTAAATGTTCAGGATGGCAGGGGTGATTTTTTGAGTCAGTTTTACTGCCTTGTAGTCGGCCAACGCCATTTCTTTCGTTGAACTTTGCGAACTGTTAATTGTTCAATGGTCACCTGGCTTTGACATTGTCATTTGAATCGTACCTTTGCAAAAAATTCCTCTATGAAGTTTTGGTATCGGTTTGCGTATTATCTGGGCGGATTTGCCATAGGCCTGGTGTTTGTATTTTTTATACTTAACGGAAAAGACGCCAGTTGTGCTTACTTCCCAAATGCCCGCGTTCTTAAGAACATCCGCACCAAGCCTTTTCATTACGCACCTCAGGCCATGGACGAACTGGCCAAAAAATGGGTTGATACCGCCGATGTCCGCATGACTTTAACTTATGGTGATGTCGATTTTGGACGGAGCAATGTTGCGCACAACGGTGGCAAACTTTACATCGTTGAAGGAAAAACCAAGAACAACACCCCGCTTGAGCTCAAAGTCGTCAACTATGAGTCGAAGGCTGTTTTGGAGGAGATTGTGAGAAAGAAGGAGTAAAAGAGTACTTTAGCCATCAACGTCATCTTGATTTTGGGAATTTCTACCGGAGCGAAACATCGGTGACGTCTTCACCCAGAAACTCACGAACATAAAGGCCAAATAACCCCTCAATATGAAATCAGCTCCGGAACCTGAACCATGGGCCTTATCCAAATCTGCGCATTTAACAAATTCGGCAGAAAATCTGTACCAGGGTAATTGATGATTCGGCTAACTTCGTACCAATGGGTAGGGGAAGATTGGGTTGTCCCTACCTAATTAAACAACAGATTGGCTGCAGATTTTATGTAAAAATTGTTAAAGTTTTTGAGGCCGGCTTTTTGCCTTCAAAGATTAACTTCTAACAAAATACCATTCCGTGCAGGACCGATCATTTTTGCCGAAAGGCACTCGCCAAGGGCAGAGAAATTATACAAACTTGTAAACCTAAACCTTCCATCCCTCTAGCCCTGTCTTTAAAATTTTCGGCAGAAAATCTGTACCAAAGTAATCGACAATTGGCATAACTTCGTACCAATGGGTAGGGGAAGATTGGGTTGTCCCTGCCGAATTAAACAACAGATTGGCTGCAGATTTTTTGTAAAAATTGTTAAATTTCAACCGCGCTTAGCTAACAACCCTCAGTAGCGTCCTGATTTAGGGAATCCCCGGCATTACTTTATAGAAGATTTTTCATAGGAACTTTGATGAAAAAGACGAAACTTTCATGCTTCCACCATCAACACTTAACCTCAAAAAATCGGGACAAATGTCTCGGAATGTGTAGACAATACTGGATGCTTAGGCCGCACTTTGCCTGAAACGAGGGTTTTTTCCAAAAAAAAATCCGGGACTTTCGTCGCGGATTGTGTGGGCGATACTGGGTTCGAACCAGTGACCCCTACCTTGTCGAGGTAGTGCTCTGAACCAGCTGAGCTAATCGCCCCAAAGCGGAGGCAAATATACAACCAGAATTTGTTTTTGCAAGCGTAAAAGTAAATTCTTGGTGGTATTTTTCGCGACTTTTTTCCCCAGGCCGGAGAATCAGTGACGGGCTTGTTTGCGACGTTGGCGTTCGGCGGTAATCAGCACGAGTTCGCGTCCAGTTTGACCTTCTACCGAAGTGTTTTCCTGAGCTCGCCTAAAAAGGTACGGCATCACGTCGCGTACCGGACCAAAAGGCAGGTATTTGGCTACATTGTACCCTTTGCTTGCCAGGTTGTAACTGATGTTGTCGCTCATGCCGTAGAGTTGGCCGAACCAAATTCTTGGATCATTGTTGGCCAGGCCTTTTTGACGCATGAGTTCCATGAGCTTGTAATTGCTCTCTTCGTTGTGGGTGCCGGCAAAAATCGCCATGGTTTCCAGGTGATCCATCATAAAAGACACACCTGCGTCATAGTTGGCGTCGGTGGCTTCCTTGCTTGGGCAGATAGGATTTGGGTATCCTTTTTCCTGCGCGCGCTTGGCTTCTTTCTCCATATAGGCACCGCGGACCAGTTTCATGCCGATGTGAAAGCCGTGTTCGCGGGATTGTGCGTACAGACCTCGCAGGTATTCCATCCGGTCGTGGCGATAAAGCTGCAACGTGTTGAAAATAATGGCTTTTTCGCGGTTGTACTTTTTCATCATCTCAGTGCAAAGATCGTCCGCGGCGTCCTGCATCCAGGAATCTTCGGCATCGATCAAAACCGCCAGGCCGTAACCGTGTGCTTTTTTGCAGACTTGGTCAAATCGGCCCACTACTCTGCCCCACTCCATGGATTCATCCTGTGTCAACGGTTGTTTAAGACCAACTTTTTCAAAAAGGTCGATCCGCCCAAATCCCGTTGGTTTGAAAACAGCAAACGGAATGGCGGGATTATCCTTGGCAAATTCCACGACTTCCAGAATCACGCGCAATGCATCGTCAAAACTGGATTCGTCTTCCTTTCCCTCAACCGAATAATCCAAAACCGACGACACGCCCTTGGTGTACATCCGGTTGATGACTGGAATGCAATCCTGCTTGGTTACGCCGCCCACAAAATGATCAAACACGGTTTTGCGGATAAGGCCTTCAACGGGAAGCCTCAAATTGAGCGCCAACTGTGTAAGTGCAGTGCCCGCTTTTACCATGGCCGGGCTTTGAATGGTCTTAAAAAGAAAGTACGCCCGATCGAGGGCTTTGTCGCTCATGGTTGAAAACGCCACTTGCGTATTGTTGAAGATTTTCTCCATAATGATCAAGAAGTGTCACAAAGATACGACAAGCACCGGCTAAAATGACGGTCCAAACACTAAATTTAAACGATATGGATATTCTTTCATAGCTGTCAAAGATGCCCATGAAATCCCGCGGTGGCAGTGCCAGATTAGGTTTGAGATTGTATCTTTGCCCAAACTCTGCCCATGCAAACGCTGCTGTCATCAGGACATTCCATTTATTTTGGCCAGCCGGCTTACGAAGCTTTAAATCAGCATCTGCTGCAAACGCCTTATTCCGGGATTTTTTTATTGGTAGATGAGAATACCCATGAATTTTGCGTCCAGCGGTTCCTGAGCCGTGTCGAAACGCAATGCGCCATCGAAATCATCGAAATCGAACCCGGCGAATCCATGAAAACCCTTGCGACTTGTGCTGAAGTCTGGACGATTCTCACTGATTTGGGCGCCGACCGAAAAAGTCTGGTGATCAATCTGGGGGGTGGCGTCATCACTGATTTGGGTGGCTTTATCGCATCAACCTACAAGCGCGGGATCAATTTCATCAACGTCCCGACCTCGCTTCTGGGCATGGTGGATGCATCGGTGGGCGGCAAAAACGGTGTCGATCTTGGTCATCTCAAGAATCAGGTTGGCACGATCACATCGCCCAAAATGGTGCTTATCGATCCGGAATTTTTACATACGCTGCCGCAAACCGAACTCATCTCGGGATATGCCGAAATGCTCAAGCACGGGCTGATTGCCGACCAAGCATACTGGCGGTCACTGGCGGTTCTGGAGACCATCAGTGCCGATACGGTTGCACCTTTTTTGTTTGATTCGGTGCGGATAAAGAATGAAATAGTGATGCGGGATCCAACCGAGAATGGCATCCGCAAGGCGCTGAACTTTGGCCATACGCTGGGACACGCCATTGAAAGTCATTTTTTGTATCACCCTGACAAGATAGCGCTTTTACACGGAGAAGCTGTTGCGGCCGGCATGATACTCGAATCTTATCTGTCCTGGCAAAACCAGCTTCTGGAACCGGAAGAATACCTTTGGATACGGCAGGTTATCCGGCGTAGCTTTGCGTCGGTTGTCTTTACGGCGATGGACATAGAAAATATACTCGGACTGCTGGTGCACGACAAGAAAAACGAATACGGCAAGGTGTTATTTGCGCTTTTAGACGGGATCGGGAAGATTTCGATTGATCAAAACATCCCGAATTCCTTAATTTATAGCGCTTTTGCCGATTACAATTCGTAGCGTTATTTTAATGTAAAAAAATCCTTGTCCGATATATTATTTTTTACATTTGCGATGTGAAAACAAACCGAATCCCATCACATATCCCGGTGCGCAGCCGGCAAAAAATTACAGGTGAAATCACCACCTGGATGGCCTGTGTATCGGTAGGATTGTTTAGCAGCGTGTTACAGGATAACGAAGAACTTCAGATTAAATACGCCAACATCAGGGTTTGATATTTTGCGGGAACCGATCGTAGATTATTTACGCTAATCAACTGCAAAATAAAATGAACACCAAATACATAGACCTGATTAACCAAACATACTACTTCCCGCAGGAAGAATTTACCCTTAACAAGGATAACCTGCTGTTTCACAACATCGACTTGATGAAGCTCGTGGAACAGTACGGAACGCCACTTAAGTTTACTTACCTGCCGCAGATTTCCAACAACATCAAGCGCGCCAAAACCTGGTTCAGGAACGCGATCGAAAAGAACAATTACGACGGAAAGTACTTTTATTGCTATTGCACAAAAAGCTCTCATTTTCAGTATGTAATGGACGAAGCCTTCAAAAACAACATTCATATTGAGACTTCGTCGGCATTTGACGTGCCGATTGTCGAGAACCTGCTCGCCAAAGGCAAGATCAACAAGAGCACGTATGTGATTTGCAACGGTTTCAAGCGCGATGAATACGTAACCAACATTGCGCGCCTGATCAACAACGGACAAAAAAACTGCATCCCGATCATTGACAATTACGAAGAGCTCGATTTGTTGCAGGCCGAAATAAAAGGCAAGTTTAAAATAGGTATCCGGATTGCGGCCGAGGAAGAACCAAAGTTTGAGTTTTATACCTCGCGACTGGGTATCGGATACAAGAACATTGTCAACTTTTACAAAAAACAGATTCAGGAAAATGACAAGCTGGAACTCAAAATGCTCCACTTTTTCATCAATACCGGAATCAACGATACGTCCTATTACTGGAACGAACTCGTTAAGTGTATCAAGGTTTACATCTCTCTTAAAAAAGAGTGTCCGTCACTGGACAGCCTGAACATTGGCGGTGGTTTCCCGATCAAGAATTCGCTGGCGTTTGAATACGATTACCAGTACATGATTGATGAAATTCTAAACCAAATCAAGATTGCCTGTGACGAAGCCGAAGTCGAGGTTCCGCACATTTTTACTGAATTCGGATCGTTTACCGTGGGCGAAAGCGGCGGAGCGATTTACCAGGTTTTGTATCAAAAGCAGCAAAACGACCGCGAAAAGTGGAATATGATCGATTCGTCGTTCATCACAACGCTGCCTGATACGTGGGCGATCAACAAGCGTTTTGTGATGCTTGCCGTCAACAGGTGGTATGATAATTACGAGCGCGTGCTTTTGGGCGGGCTTACCTGCGACAGTGATGATTATTACAATTCAGAGCAGAACATGAACGCCATCTATCTGCCCAAATACAACAAGGAAAAGCCGCTCTACATCGGGTTTTTCAACACTGGTGCCTATCAAGAGACCATTGGCGGATTTGGCGGATTACACCACTGCCTGATTCCGCAGCCGCGCCACATTCTCATTGACCGCGACGAGAATGGCATTCTGGGGACCGAAGTATTTTCAGAAGCGCAAACAGCCGAGGATGTCATGAAAATTCTCGGGTACAATAAATCATAATAAAAACCGGCAAAAAATTACTATTTTGCGTAGTATCGATTGCTTAAAATTCAGATAATGAAAGGACCAATAAGTCAATTTATTGAAAAACACTACCTCCACTTTAACTCGGCCACGCTGGTTGACGCGGCAAAGGCGTATGAGGATCAGCTGAACAATGGAGCCCAGATGATGGTCACGCTGGCCGGCGCGATGAGTACAGCCGAAATCGGGAAAATCTTTGCCGAGATGATCCGTCGCGACAAGGTTCAGATCATTTCCTGTACGGGTGCAAACCTTGAGGAGGACATCATGAACCTGGTGGCTCACAGCCATTACGAGCGCGTTCCGCATTACCGCGATCTGACGCCTCAGGATGAATGGGATTTGCTGGAGCGAGGACTGAACCGCGTAACCGACACCTGCATTCCGGAACACGAAGCTTTCCGTCGCTTGCAAAAGCACATCTATAAAATTTGGAAAGACGCCGACGATAAGGGAGAGCGCTATTTCCCGCATGAATTTATGTACAAAATGTTGCTGTCGGGCGTTTTGGAGCAATATTACGAGATTGACCTGAAGGATTCATGGATGTACGCCGCGGCCGAGAAAAACCTGCCTATAGTTGTTCCGGGATGGGAAGACAGCACCATGGGCAACATTTTTGCCTCTTATGTAATCAAGGGCGAAATCAAGGCCTCGACCATGAAATCAGGTATCGAATACATGGCCTACCTGGCTGATTATTACACTAAAAATTCAGGCAACGGCATAGGATTTTTCCAGATTGGCGGCGGTATTGCAGGCGATTTCCCTATTTGCGTTGTTCCTATGTTGTATCAGGATTTGGAGATGCACGACGTTCCGTTTTGGAGTTACTTTTGCCAGATATCTGATTCAACCACCAGCTACGGCTCCTATTCAGGCGCGGTTCCCAACGAGAAAATCACCTGGGGCAAGCTGGACATCAAAACCCCAAAATTTGTTATCGAATCTGATGCTACAATCGTAGCACCTCTTATATTTGCTTACCTACTTGACTTGTAGCATGAAACGCATAATTGTTGACTACTCTAAACTGACTAATGAAATTCTTAACCTTTTGGTTGAGAAATTTCCTGATGGATATGATGATTCCAATATCATCCGCTTCCGCAATGCCCAAAATGAACTGATCGAAGCGGTCGAGGTGCGCACGGCCGACACTATTTACCTGGTAAAAGTGAGTACCAAGCTGGCCAGCCGTTTGGAGAAGTTTGAAGAAGATGACGATCTGGAAGCAATCGTTGAACCTATCGACGCCATCAAGGACATTGATGATGAAGATGCAATCGATCCCGACGCCGACGAAGAAGAAGTTGACGTTACCAAGGATCCCGGTGGCTCGGACGAGGATGAAGATGACGACGATGACGACTACGACGAATCAGACGACCCGGAGGACGACGACGATGAAGATGAATAAAATTAAAGAGGGTTTCCCCTCTTTTTTTATAGATACCGCTCGGCAAACACGTGTTGGTGGTGGCGCATATGGCCAATAATGATAAAGCCCAAGGCGCCAACTGACACTTCGGCTCCTGATGCGATTCCGGTTTTTCTAAGATCGTCGGCTAAAAAACTCTTGTACAAGGCCAGGGTGGAATGCCGAACCGTTGAGAGTTCAGTAAGCAATTCCTTGAGATGCCTTTTTGATCCGCCTGCTGCCACGGCGTAATCGTCTTCCTCAAACCCCGGAAGCGGCGTTCTATCTCCCCGGCCAAAACGCAATGCGCGGTAAGCAAAAATACGCTCGCAATCAATCAGGTGTTGGATGATGTCTTTAAGCGTCCACTTTCCGGGCGCATAGGCGTAATCGTGTTTGCCCAGGGGTACGTTTTGTACGAATCGGATAAAATCATGCAGGGAAATTTCAAGTTCTTCCTGCAAATCAACATCGCCCACCTGATTCAGATAGGGCAAAAAACGCTCGGGCGAGGCCAGAATGAGATCACTTTTTTTCATCGCCAAAAAAAGCCCCGTCTCTGGGGCAAGTCTTACATATTCTTAAAAATGGTATGCATCAAGCGCTTTTTGTCGTTGATGCTCTCCTCCAGCGAAATCATGGTTTCGGTGCGGTAAACGCCTTCGATGTCATCGATCATGAAAATGACGTCTTTGGCGTGTTTGGTATCCTTGGCGCGTATTTTACAAAAGATGTTGAATTTCCCGGTGGTGACGTGAGCCACGGTGACATAGGGAATCTCGTTGATGCGCTCCAGTACGAACTTGGTTTGCGAAGTGTTGTTAAGAAAGACGCCAACGTAAGCAATAAACGAATACCCCAGCTTTTCATAATCAAGTGTCAACGACGATCCGGTAATGATTCCGGCATCTTCCATCTTCTTGACCCTTACGTGTACCGTACCGGCTGAAATCAGCAGTTTCTTGGCGATATCGGTAAACGGAATTCGGGTGTTATCAATCAACATATCGAGGATCTGGTGATCAACCTCGTCTAAGCGAAACTTACTCATATAATTATTGTTTTAGTGGCACTCCATTGACAAACGGTTGGTCACCAAGTACAAAATCTGCCGGCTGACCAACTTCGGGAATTCCCTGAAACAAGGCTCCCCAGGCATCGTATTCAAAGTGACCAAAGGCAGCCGTCCCGATTTGCGCCAGATGCGCCTTAAACTGGATTATTTGACCTTCCTTGACCTCTTGATACTGAGCCGCTAAATTCGTAATAATTTGGTTACCATCATAATTTATTTTTACATTTTTATAGACAAAATCGTTAAAATTGACTTTATTTTGAGGAATATGCAAATATTCATCAATTCCGGTGCTAACTATAACGTTGTCGCTGATGTGTTTCAGTGCGGCGTAGATAGATAATGCTACCAGGTAACGCGTCTGTTCCCGCTGATAATCGCCCGGGTAATGCCCGGCCTCAAAGAGAATGGTGGGAATTCCTTTCATCTGCAGCGTATCGCCGACGCAATTGGCGTTAAAACCGTCATCATAACGGCCAATTTGCCCCGGAATCAACTTTTGCAGCACGCGGTTGATACCCACTATGATTTCCATGGCTTTGGAACGCTCCGGCGTTATGGCCCGGGTTTCGTCACAGGACGGCGACAAAAACGAAAGCGTAGCCGGTTGTCCTGAATCGCCTGCCCCGTATATCGTTCGCTGGTCGTGCAGGTTAAACGCGTAATCCGGCTTAAAGCGGTTTACCATGTCCAGAAAAATCCCGGTTTCAGGCTGTGTCTGATGGATAAAATCGCGGTTAAGATCAACCAGATTGGCGTTTTCACGGGTGTAAGCCTCACTGCCGTCGGGATTGAGCATCGGAATCAGGCAAATGGTGAGGCGTTCAAGCAGATGCGGATCGACCGTTGAGGTAAAGTAATTCAACAGGTCAAAAACGCCCTTGGTCGTGGTGCTTTCATTGCCGTGCATCTGCGACCACATCAAAATCCTGATCGGTCCGTTGCCCAAAGTCAGGCTGTACACCGGCTCTTTTTTTACCGAATAGCCTTCGACGCGATGCTTATGCCTGAAGATCAAGGGCTTGATATGGTCGAGCGTAAGATAACGCCCGGAAAGTGATGGCTCGCGGAATTGGGTAAAATCTGGGTAATCCATGGTGTAAATTAACAAAAAATCAGGCGTCGAATCCTTGTTCCGGGAATTTTCCTTTTACGCCCTTAAAGTGCGTCAGGAGTCGCGGCAAATCGCAATCCACATTTCCCGTTGTAAAAAAGGGCTCGCCTATCTTTACCGTCCTTGTCGAGTAGTCAAACCCAACAGGAATGATGGGAACGCCGGCCTGATGCGCAATGAAGTAAAATCCGGTTTTAAGCCGGTCAACTTTTTTACGCGTTCCTTCCGGTGCGATCGCCATCCTAAAGACCTCGCGCTTATTAAAAATGTCAACAATGGCCTCTACCCGATTCTGGTTGCCGGTTCTGTCGAGTGCGACGCCGCCCATCCATCGGAACCAGTCGCCAAAAGGGAACCTGAACAATTCCTTTTTGGCCACATAGTGCATCTGCAGCCCGATAATCCCGCGCGAAAACAATCCTACAAAAAAATCGCGCCAGCTGGTGTGCGGCATGACCATAAGGACGCTTTTGCGGATGGCCGGATCCATGGTGCCGGTGATGCGCCAGCCCATCAGCGCAAAGAAGACAAAACGGTAGAGACGCTTTTTCATTATCGCCAAATTAACAAATTTTAAAAGATTGGCCTATATTTGAAAAAAACCAGATGATCAAGCGCCTGCTCAGTTACTTTATCCCTGTCAACGTCCATAAAAGCCGCTCGCCGGTAAGCAGGCAGCTTGAAGTGACCTGGAACAACGGCAAACTGGTTCTCGACTCCAGAAACACCAACTATTCGTACGGGAGCCTGCAGCGTGTTTTGCGTAAAGGACTACTCAAGATAGGATTCGACAAAATTTTGAAAATGAATAATATACTCGTCCTTGGTGTTGGTGGCGGAAGCGTTATCAAAACACTGGTTGACGAGGTAAAATACTTGGGAAAAATTTGGGGTATCGACGTTGACCCACACGTCATCGAACTGGCCGACAAGTACTTTAATTTATCCGATATCCCAAACCTGACCGTTGTCGTTGAGGACGCCTTTGAGTATGTGCTCAAGACCAAAAACCGATACGAACTCATTATAGTGGATATTTTTTGCGACACACAGATGCCGGCATTTCTTTTTGAGTCGTTTTTTACTAATCGGCTGGGGTTATTGTTGCATCCCGGCGGATTCCTCCTTTTCAATACTATGACCCTTAGCCGGGAGGATGACGAGCGCAACGAGGACTACAAAAAGCAATTTGACGCTACCCACTTTAAGCTGATTGAAATGCAAAAAATGGAACGTCACAACGAACTTATCCTGATTAAAAAATTAGCCTGATGTTACTGATTAAAAATATTCGCCAACTGGTACAGGTACGCGAAGAAACTGTCGATATGGTGAAAGGCGCCGATATGGCCCATCTTCCCGTTCTTGAAAATGCCTGGTTGCTGATTGAAAACGACACAATCGCCAACTACGGAACGATGGATTCATGCCCGGAACTCTCGTGCGAAACCCTTGATGCCACGGGCCGGCTGGTGCTTCCTGCCTGGTGTGACAGCCATACACATTTGGTTTACGCGGGCAACCGACACTCGGAATACGTCGACAGAATCAGCGGCCTGACTTATGATGAGATTGCCCGTCGAGGCGGCGGCATACTGAATTCGGCGCAAAAACTTAACGAAACTGCCGAGGAAGATCTTTTTGAACAGGCAGCGCACCGCCTGGATCAGGTAATCCGCATGGGAACGGGCGCCATCGAGATCAAATCAGGTTACGGATTGACGCTGGAGGGCGAACTGAAAATGCTGCGCGTCATCAAGCGACTGTCCGAGGAATTTCCGGTCCCGGTCAAGGCTACCTTTTTGGGAGCCCACGCATTTCCGGCGGTTTATAAAACCAATCAACAGGAATACATAGACATTTTGATCCGGGAAATGATTCCGGCCGTAGCAGCCAACGGTCTTGCGGATTATATCGACGTATTTTGCGAATCCGGCTATTTTTCGGTCGAACAAAGCGTGCAGATCATGAAGGCGGGAATAGCGCACGGACTGACGCCCAAAATCCATGTAAATCAGTTTACGGCCATCGGTGGTATACGGGCAGCCGTTGCATGCGATGCGCTTTCCGTGGATCACCTGGAACTGATTACAGAAGATGATATACAGGCGCTGCAAGGCTCACGTACCATGCCGGTGGCGCTGCCGGGTTGTTCATTTTTCATCAGCATTCCCTATACCCCCGGAAGGCAAATCATCTCAGCCGGACTTCCGCTGGCACTCGCCACCGATTACAATCCGGGAACGGCGCCTTCAGGCAACATGAATTTCGCGGTGGGTGCGGCTTGCGCCAAGATGAAATTGCTTCCTGCCGAGGCTATCAACGCAGCAACAATCAATGCGGCGTATGCCATGGGGCTTTCGGCTACTCACGGCACCATCGCCCGCGGCAAAAAAGCCAACCTGATGGTAACCGTACCGCTGCCGTCATACGTGGCCATTCCGTATGAATTTGCCAACAATCCCGTACAGACCATAATCTTAAACGGAAAGGTTTACGCATAAAAAAAGCCCCAACTTGGGGGCTTCTCTTTTTATCGGAGGCTAAAGCTAGATTTGGAAACCTGCTCGCCGTTGCTGTCGTAGATGTTGACAAAATAATTGCCCGGTGCATAATCCTTGCCCGGAAGATCCTCAGACACGTCAACTGTTTTGTTTTCATAGTTGACTACTTTGGTGAAACTATACGTCAGGGATTGCGAGCCGAAAGTCTCGGTTTTCTTTTCACCCAGCACGTTGTTGCGCGAATCGATCACTTGTATGTAATAGGTGCGGTCACCGGATTGTGCGATCTGGTTTTCAGCAATGGTAAAACTGATTTTCAAAACGTCGGCGCGGCTGGCCTTGTCAGTTTCAATCTGCTTCCCGGAGTTGCGCTGCTTGTAGGCGGCTGTCTTGAGGTTCAGGACCGAAAGTTTTGAACCTTTCTCGATGGTTTTTGAAAGCTCGGTGTTCTGGCCTACCAAAACCTCGTTGTATTTTTTAGACTCGTCAAGCACCACGGCAGTACTGTCGCGCTCCTGAGTCAGTCGGGTATTTGCCTTTGTCAGTTCTTCGACTTTGGCGATGAGCTTGCGCTTTTCACCTTCAAGTACCTGGTATTGTTGTTTGAATTTGCGCAGCGAGGCCACGTCGCCTTTGGATTTTTCCAGATCCTCCATCAGTTTGACTACTTTTTCGCGCTCGGCAATCAGCTCGTCTGAAAGCGAGGTGTTCTCGGCAATAGCCTTGTCATAAGAATCCTTGAGTGCGGTGAGGTCTTTCATGACCGCGTCCTTCTCGCCTACCAAAACAGTTTGAGTTTCTTTGGCGTCACTGCTCATTTTGTACATATACCCCAAACTGCCCAACAGCAATACCGACAATACGGCGATTATTGCTTTAAGATTATTTGTGTTTTTTTGATTTTCCATACGATTTTTTAAAATGTTAACCCAAATGTAAAAATATTTATCAATAACGTATCCACCTCGTCAATATTATTTTACCCGCCCGAATTAATGCCCTATTTTTGATTTCCATTCCCACGATTGATGGATAGACTCATCCCTTTTACCACGGCCGATCTGGCCAAAATCACCAACCACCGCAGCGGCGAAATCAAATTCGGCGAAAAAATGCTCACGGTTCCCGCCAACACCGATCCATTTGAATTTATCGCCCAGTCTGAAGCCAGTTACGTCTTGTTGGGCATTCCTGAAGATGTCGGAGTGCGCGCCAACTGCGGACGGCCGGGTGCAGCGTCGGCCTGGGAATCGGCCCTGAAGAGCATTGCCAACATGCAGCATAACCGTTTTTCCAAAGGAAACAGGCTGATCATTTTGGGACATCTGGATCTTTCGCCGGAAATGCGCGAAGTCGAGAACCTTAGTTTTCACGTGGCGCCCGACCGTAAAAAGTTGAGTGCCTTGGTGGAACGCATCGACAAGGAAGTGGCCCATACGCTGAGCAAAATTGTCAAGACGGGTAAAATTCCGATTGTGATTGGCGGGGGACACAACAACGCTTATGGGAATATCAAAGGAACTGCATTGGCTTTTGGCAAAAAAATCAACGCCATTAACTTTGACGCGCATTCTGATTTCAGGATACTGGAAGGCCGACACAGCGGGAATGGCTTTTCATATGCTTTTGAGGAAGGCTTCCTTCGCAAGTATTTTATCTTTGGATTGCACGAAAATTATACTTCCAAGAGTGTACTTGACATCCTGAAAAAGGCCGGCGAACGCATCCGTTACAATACCTATGACGAAATAAACATCCGGCGTGCCAAGGATTTTCAGAACGAGATGGAACAAGCCCTGCAATTTGTTCGCGACGAACCTTTTGGCATAGAGATCGACCTCGACTCGATTCCGGGCATTCCCAGCAGCGCCATGACCTGCAGCGGATTTTCGGTTGAGGAACTCCGGCGCTTTGTCCACTTTTTTGGCCAGGATCAAAAAGCTGCCTATCTGCACATCTGTGAAGGCGCGCCATCACTGGGCGAGCCGCAATCGGGTTATCTGGTGGGCAAGCTCATCGGTTACCTGGTTTCAGATTTTATCAGGGCCAATGCCGGATTCAGGTCATAGGGCGCATGGTATGGAAGTCGGCCGTTTTGTGTAGCGATTCTTTGAGTAAAGCCGTTTATTGTTAATCGGTAATTAAACAAACCCTATCTTTGCGGCTTGCTAAAACTGCATTATGACATTTGAAGAACTCCATTTATCCAAAAACATATTAGAAGCCCTCAGTGATGAAGGTTACACACAACCAACTCCCATCCAGCAGCAGGCGATTCCTGTGGTTATGGAGGGTCGCGACCTGATCGGGTGCGCGCAAACCGGCACCGGAAAGACGGCGGCCTTTGCGATTCCCATCATCCACAGCCTTCACCGTATGGGCGATTCGCCGCGAAAGGCTAAAAAAATCAGAGCTTTGGTAGTTACGCCTACACGTGAACTCGCTTTGCAGATCGGCGAAAGCTTTGATACCTACGGACGCTACACCAACCAGCGCCAACTTACTATTTTTGGCGGAGTTTCGCAGGTTCCACAGGTTGAACAGCTAAGAAAAGGGTGCGATGTACTCATTGCCACGCCCGGTCGCCTGCTAGACTTGCACAAACAAGGATTTATTGATCTTGACCATCTTCACACACTGGTTCTGGACGAAGCCGATCAGATGCTCGACATGGGCTTTATCAACGATGTCAAGAAAATCGTCAAGTTGACCCCCGACAACCGGCAGACGCTGCTCTTTTCAGCCACCATGCCAATCGCCATTCGCGAACTGGCCGAGATGTTTTTGACCGATCCTGCCTACGTTCAGGTGACGCCGGTGTCCTCGACCGCTGAAACCGTTGCACAGCAAGTCTATTTTGTGGACAAGGAAAACAAAAAGAAATTGCTGGCCCATTTGCTTAAAGAGAACGGAATGACCAATGTGCTGGTATTTACCCGTACCAAGCACGGGGCCGACAATGTCGTGCGATTTTTGCGTCGTCAGCAGATTGCGGCCGAAGCCATCCACGGAGACAAATCCCAGTCGTCGCGTCAACGGGTGCTCGAAGCGTTTAAGAACAAAGAAGTGGGGGTTTTGGTAGCCACCGATATTGCCGCGCGCGGAATCGACATCGAACAGCTTCCGTTTGTCATCAATTTTGATTTGCCCAACGTTCCGGAAACCTATGTGCACCGTATCGGACGCACGGGTCGCGCCGGAAACGGAGGCGTATCGATTTCATTTTGCGGAAAAGACGAAGCTCCGTACTGGAAAGACATCAAAAAACTGATTCGCGTCGACGTCAAGGAAATCACCGACCACCCTTACCCGTGGGACGGAAAACCTGCCGAGGAAGAACCTAAGGCTCAGGCAACCAACCCATCGGCTAACAAATCAAAATCCCGCAAATCACAAGCCGCCAAACGCAACAAAAAGCGCTGGTATTAATTTGTTTTTTGCGTCAGGGTCCGGATGATGCGGAAGAGTTTAACGGGTTCAAAAGGTTTTACGATAATATCGTTGATTCCGGCAGCAAGCGCCTCTTCCGTAATTTCCTCCTTGTCAAAAGCCGTCAGCGCAATGACGGGTGTGTGAATTCCTCGCCTGCGCAAAATCCTCGTGGTTTCAAATCCGTTGATTCCCGGCATGTTGATATCCATTAGGATGGCGTCAAATTTTTCATGGTCCATCATGGCCAGCGCCGATTCACCGTCGTCGGCAAGCGTGCATCGGTAGTTGGCGTTCTCAATGATTTTTTTGGTAACAACCTGATTGATTTTGTTGTCTTCGACCACCAGGATGTGGTAAATCTGTCCTGAACTCAGGTCGACATCGATGTTGGCGATGATGGCGTTCGACTGATCGAGGTCATATTCAAATGCAATCGTAAAGGCGAACTCGGTTCCTTTGCCTTCTTCGCTTTTCAGGTGGATTTCACTGCCAAAGGCTTCAATCAGGCGCCGCACGATCGAAAGACCAAGCCCCGTCCCCTGATAGTCGTCGGTCTTGCGTTCAATCTGCACGAATTTGTCAAATACCTTCTCCTGATCGGCCTCGGCGATGCCAATCCCCGTATCGCAAACCTTGAACTTCAGGTAATGCAGCTTGCCATCAACCTTGACCTGCTCGGCCGATACGATCACCTCGCCGTCCTGGGTAAATTTCAGCGCGTTGCTGATCAGATTCATAAGTACCTGCGACAATCTCAGTTTATCACCCAAAAGCATTTCAGGAATGTCGGTATCAATCTCGGCTATCAACTCGTTGTTGTTCTTATTGGCCAGGAACTGCATTGAGTTTTTGATGGTCGAGATTTCATCGGCCAGGTTGAACGTGTGTTTTTCCAACACCAGGCGGCTCTCTTCCATTTTGTTGATCTGCAAAATATCGTTAACCAGCGAAAGCAGATATTTGGCCGAGAATTTCAGCGAATTAAGATGCTGGCTGCCCGCAAGTTCGCGGTGTTCGTCCAGAATCATATTGGTGATGCCCACTACGCCGTAAAGCGGTGTCCGAAGCTCGTGGGTGATGGTCGACACAAACTGTGATTTGAGCCGTGAGGCTTCTTCAGCTTTGTCGCGCGCCAAGCGGAGGTCTATATTGGCCTGTTCCAGCGCCCGCGTATAGGTGCGTTTTTGCCGAGAATGACGGTATACCGAATACAGCCAGACAATCAAAATCAGTGACAGCCCGATAAAAAGCAACTGGATGATGTTGGACTTGCGCAGGCTCAGTTCCTGGATTTCCTTCTCAGCCTCGAGTTTTGACAACGATCGGCGGTATTCATCGAGTTCCAGATACAGTCCTTCATCACTGGCGGCCCTAAGTTTGTCCTCATCGTAAATTGAATCCTCGAGTTTCTTGCTCAGACGGAGATACTCATACCCGCGATCGTACTTTTGTTCCTTGACCAGAAATTTAGCGTAATCATCATAAGCCCAAGCGAGTTCGAGCATGAAATTCGACTTTTTGGCCCATTGGATCGCCTGTTCAAAATTCCGGTAGGCCTGTTGCGGATTGTTCTTGTAAGTGGCGTAATTTGCGTTGGCGATGTAGTACAGCGAATGGGTGAATTCATCGCCCAATCTGGAGTAGGTTTTGTTAACCTCTGTCAAGTGTTCAAAGCCCTTGTCTTTTTGGTTCAGGTCAAAATTGGCCAGCGCCAGATTGATCCGGGTAATCATCGCACCGTATTCATCGCCGGCCAGAGCCGCAAATGCCAATGCTTTGGCGTAATGTGCTTCACCTTTTGCAATGTCTTTTTTGTCGTAGTAGTAGATGTTGCCCAAATTGTTGTGCACCACGCTCTGCAAGCTGTCGCTTTTGGCCATCTGGGCATATTTGAGCGATTTTTCATAATACCCGATAGCGGTCTCGGTTTGCGAAAGGTCTTCGTGATTGGCCCCAATGATGTTGTACAAACGTGTTAACAGGTCGTAATCCTTTAGTTCGAGAGCCCCGCTCAGGGCCTCCCTGGACAACATCAGGGATTCCTTGAACTTGAATTGCTCATTGCTTTTAACAGCTTTGTCGGTCAGGGCGACCACGCGTTGCCTGGTTGCGTTCTGGCCCGACGCATTTAAGCAAAACAGCATCGTCAGCAACCATGCGGCATGGCATTTCAAGGTGTTCATCGTAGATTTTTGGGACGCGCCAAAGATAGCGCAATCAATAGTATTTTTCCAATAAATTAACGCGGTCAAATCGCATGCTTTAATGCGGTTACTGATAATGGCAATAAAAAAGAGGCCGTAGCCTCTCTTTTGTCAATCGCGGATGAGTTTCCGGTACTTGATGCGCTTTGGCGTAAGGTCGACACCCAGGCGTTTTTTCTTGTTTTCTTCGTAATCAGAGAAGCTCCCTTCAAAAAAGTAAACATCAGAGTTGCCTTCAAAAGCCAGGATGTGCGTACAGATACGGTCTAGGAACCAACGGTCGTGCGAGATGACCACGGCACAACCGGCAAAGTTTTCAAGGCCTTCTTCCAGCGCGCGCAAAGTATTGACATCCAAATCGTTGGTAGGCTCGTCTAAAAGCAATACGTTACCTTCTTCCTTTAGGGTCATCGCCAGGTGCAGACGGTTGCGCTCTCCACCGGAAAGCATAGATACTTTTTTGTTCTGTTCCGATCCGCCAAAATTGAAACGGCTCAAATAAGCCCGCGAATTCACCTGTCGGCCACCCATCATAATCAACTCCTGGCCGTCTGAAAAGTTCTCCCAGATGGACTTGTTAGCATCGATGTTGCTGTGCGATTGGTCAACATACGCTATCTTGACGGTCTCCCCTACTTTAAACTCGCCGGCGTCGGGAGTTTCTTCGCCCATGATCATCTTAAAGATTGTAGTCTTACCGGCGCCGTTGGGCCCGATCACGCCCACAATCCCCGCCTGTGGCAGTTTAAAATTGAGGTTGTCGTACAACAGTTTGTCGCCGTAGGCCTTGGCCACTCCAATCGCCTCGATGACGTTGGTTCCCAAACGCGGACCGTTGGGAATGTATAGCTCGAGTTTTTCCTCGAGTTGTTTTTGATCTTCGTTAAGGAGTTTGTCATAGTTTTGCAGACGCGCCTTTTGCTTGGTCTGTCGGCCTTTTGCGCCCTGACGTACCCACTCCAGCTCCCGCTCGAGGGTTTTGCGTCGCTTGGAAGCAACTTTTTCCTCTTGGGCCAGGCGCGTGGATTTTTGATCCAGCCATGACGAATAATTTCCTTTCCAAGGAATGCCCTCTCCGCGGTCAAGTTCCAGAATCCAGCCCGCAACGTTGTCCAAAAAGTAACGGTCGTGCGTCACTGCGATGACGGTTCCGGCGTATTGTGCAAGGTGTTGTTCCAGCCACAACACGCTCTCGGCATCCAGGTGGTTGGTAGGTTCGTCCAGCAAAAGGACATCAGGTTGCTGCAACAGCAGTCGGCACAAGGCCACGCGGCGCTTTTCACCTCCTGAGAGGACCTTGATTGGCGTGTCGGGATCAGGCGTGCGCAGGGCGTCCATGGCTACCTCGAGTTTGTTGTCGATTTCCCAGGCTCCCATGGCATCAATCTTGTCTTGGAGTTCTGCCTGGCGGTCCATCAGCTTTTGCATCTTATCGGCATCCTCATAAACCTCCGGCAAACCAAACTGATCGTTGATTTTGTTGAACTCGTCCAATACGGCCATGGTCTCGGCCACGCCTTCGCGAACGACTTCAATTACCGTTTTGGATTCGTCCAATTGCGGTTCCTGTTCCAGATAGCCAACAGTGTAGCCCGGAGCAAAAACCACATCGCCCTGATAGTTTTTGTCAACTCCGGCAATAATCCTTAAAAGCGATGATTTTCCCGATCCGTTTAGCCCCAGGATCCCAATTTTGGCGCCGTAAAAAAAACTTAGGTAAATGTTCTTTAACACTTGCTTGTCGCTGCCTTGGTAAGTCTTACTTACCCGCTGCATAGAGAATATTACTTTCTTATCGTCGGACATGGTTATAAATTTTGTGTCGCAAAGATAAGTATATGCCGCCACGCGCTAAAGGGCAACCGGATTTTTTACCCGACAATAAAGGAAAATACGTTTAAATGGCATGATTTAAATCAGGTTTCAGCCCGGGCTTTAAGCATAATTTTGACTCGTAAAACCAAATACATCCTTTATGAAAAAGTTGATTTTAGGTGTTGGCTTGATGTCTGTCATGTTTACGGCCAACGCCCAGGAAGAAATTAAAGACGATTTTAAACGCTGGCAGATTCGCGCCCGCGGTGTCGCCGTTATACCGTCTGAAGCTGGTAAGCCCGATATCATTGGCGGCGACGTGGCCATCTCAAACGCCTTTATTCCTGAACTTGATATTACGTACTATTTTACTGAAAATTTTGCAGCCGAACTCATTCTGGGTACGGCCAAACACGACGTGTCGACCAGAGGATCCGATATTTCGGCCATCGGCGGGCCAACATCGGCCGACATTGACCTGGGGAGTGTTTACCTTTTGCCTCCTACGCTTATGGCGCAATACCACGTAACGATTGCCGACGTATTCAAGCCGTATGTAGGTGCCGGTGTCAACTACACGATTTTTTATGGGGTTGATGAAGGTCCGGTGGTTAAGGACGTTTCATACGACGCTGCTTTTGGCTACGGATTCCAGATAGGATTTGACCTTGAGCTGTGGGATAATTTTTACCTTAACCTTGACATGAAAAAATTGTACCTGAGCACCGATGTATCGGTTGACGGATCAAACCTGGCTCCCGGGCTTACCATTCCGGCCAAGGTTGACATCGATCCGCTGCTGCTAGGCTTTGGTGTCGGTATGAGGTTCTAGTATTTTTTTGGTTGAAAAAAGGCCGCTGGTTGATTCCGGCGGCCTTTTGTTTTTATACGCGTCCTTTAAGCGAGCTGAACACCCAGGCATTGGCAAGAAACCCAACGCCCACAGCTCCAAATCCCCAGCCGGCCACATCGTCATAACGAAAGGCGCCCAGTGCCACAAGCAGCAAGCCCATAATAGTCATTACAAATGTTGCCCAACCCAGAACCGTATTTTTGTTCATCATGGCCATAATGCGTCGTTTTTGGAGCGCAAATATCGGGATAATTTTTAAAACCCTACCTGGGTCGCGGGGTTACGATCCAACCACCGGCCTTGTTACCGGGGCTGGGCGATACGTCTTCCCTGGGAACCACCCAATTAGGCGCGCCACTACCGGTAACCGTTGTACCCGTGCTGGAACCATCATTGTTCTTGCCGTAAAGTGTCTTTACCGGCGAATTGGCTCCCGTAGTGGTTGACTGTGTAGCCGTCGTTTTTTTGATTGCCGGATTTTTTGTCATGCCCGACATGGGATGAGGCGCGCCCGTCATACTTTCACGACCGGTGATTTTCCCTGAAAGCGAAGATTTGGGCCGATTGTCCTGAGCCTGTGCTATCGCACAAAGCATCAACATAAGAAACAGCGTTTTCATAATAGCCGATTTTAAACAAATTTCGGCATCAACCACCAAACAACGCATCATATTAACGCGGCATTATTACTGTTATAACATTGTTTTATAGGTTGTTGAATTAAAACCGGACAATTCTAATTCCGGCGTTTGACCTTTTCATTTTTTTCCAATCCAGTAAAGTCTTCCATCGTCGGTGATGGCGTAAAGTCCGCCGTTTGCCGCCATCGACACATCGCGGAAACGCTGAAACTCGTTTGCCAGGAGGCGCTCCTCGCCCACGACGCGGTTGTCGCGGATGACCACACGGCAAATGTGATTGCTGCTCAAGCCTCCTATAAAAAGATTATTTTTCCATTCAGGAATGGCGTCAGAGGTGTAAAATACCATCCCGCTGGGCGACAATACCGGATCCCAGTAATACACGGGCTGTTCCATGCCTTCACGCCGGGTTGCCTTGTTACTGATGGCATCGCCACTGTATTCGACACCATAAGTAATGGTTGGCCAGCCGTAATTCTTTCCGGGCTGGATCAGGTTGAGTTCGTCGCCGCCCATGGGTCCAAACTCGGCACTCCAGAGCGCTCCGGTTTGCGGATGCAGCGCCAGGCCTTGCGGATTGCGGTGGCCGTAACTGTAAATTCCCGGCATGGCTTGTTTAAACGTGGGATTTCCCGGCGCGGGCGCACCGTCGGGCGTGATTCGGAAAATTTTGCCAAGACCGGATTTGAGATCCTGTGCCTGCTGACGCGTTTCCTTGTCCGAGCGTTCGCCGGTGGAAACAAACAAGTTGCCGTCGGGTGCGAACACCAGGCGCGAACCGTAGTGCAAGGTTCCGTCATAGGCCGGGGTAGCCCGGAAAATCACTTTGACATTGTGTACCTTGAGCGCATCGACGTCAAACACACCCTTGCCCACCGCGGTAAGGTTTCCGCCGGGTTGCGGTTCTGAAAATGTCCAGTAAATCAATCCGTTGGTTTGAAAATCAGGGTCGAGCGCTACATCAAGAAGACCACCCTGGCCGCGCGAATCCACCTTGGGAAGTCCGGTAATATCTGCCGAAAGCTCTCCGGCAGGCGTTACAATTTTCATGGTGCCCTCCTTTTGCGTGACAAGCAGGTTGCCATCGGGCATAAGCGCCATGCCCCAGGGACGCGAAAGATCTTTGGTGATAATCTTGTGCGTAATCGATGTGCGGGTTTTTACGCCAGCAACTCGGGTCTGGCCTTTAAACGCCGGAGGGTAATCAGTGTTGGCGGGCTCGGTTTCAACTGGTGGAAACGCATCGGTTACAGAAATGTGTTTTGGCCTATCAGGCTTTTGCTTGCATCCGATAAAAAAAACCAAGAGTAAAATTAGCGCGTATCTCATCTGCATAACATTTACCCTAAGATACGCAGATTTTACCAACGGAGCTAATTTGATTAAGGCTTGCACGTTTTAACGCTTTGGATTATTTTAGCCCAAAACGAAAAAATGAAATTACTCGGCATCGGATCACGCATCAACCACCCTGAATTTGGAAAGGGAGTCATTACCAACGTAAGTTCAACCGATTATTGGGTGACCTTTATTGACAAAGGCCTTGAAACCATTGAACTGGACAGTGAGTTCGAGGTGATTGAAGCGTCTGAAAATGAGGTGGATACGATCAGTCTGTACGATGTGGAAAAAACACTTAAGAACTTGCTGCAACGCTGGACCGACATCACCCCGCCGACGCCCATCGCCGACAAATGGAAGGGCGGATCGCTTGTGCTTGAACCCGGACAACAGGGCGTTCAGGGCAAGGAGGTTCCCATTGATACGTTTTTTCACAAAATTGTCATGGTCCGCGACCGCTTGCGCGTGATGGAGCAAAAAATCAACGCCAGCAACCTGTCGGACGGGGAAAAGGTAGAACTTCAGCAGTACATTACGCGTATTTATGGAAGTTTGACGACGTTTAACGTGCTCTTTAAATCGCAGTCTGATTATTTTGTCGGTGAGAAAACCAAATGAATCGCTTTTTACTGATACTGTTGATGGCCGCCGTCGCAAATGCTCAGGATGTTTATTCGTTTGACGTTTGCATGGAATATGAAATTATAGTTCACGACAAGCCTAACGCAAACAGGCTTGAAAAATACTATGTGAATTCCGCAGACAATCTTTATCACATTGTCCACTACGCCAACGAAACCCTGCAGTATAACCTTTATTTTGTACATTACGATAAGCGGTGGTCGCGGGGAAAAAAGGGTTACAGGTCAGACGGAACATTAATTTTCAATGAGACTTTTGTTGCTGGCAATCCTTACAAATATCAGCGAAACAATTATGCCTTTTCACCCATTGGGGATACGGTTTTAAACGGACGAGCGCTAAAATACGTGCGTTTTTTTTCAACCAAACCCAAAAGAATCAAAAAGAAGAAGCTTTATTCGGCCATCATGTTTTTTGAACCCGGGCCTGCTTTGCCTTTATTGTGGCAACCCACGGCTATGGAAATCTGGCTGACGCGCGGTGGCATCCCCAATGGAACCTTGGTGGAGCAACATATGTACGATGAAAATAACGTCCATCGATCCACGCGAAAACTTCTTGCGAAAACTTCAAACAAAATGAGAGTGCAAATCCCGAAGCCGAACTACAAGGTGATACAGGGAGCTGTTGTTTCTCCGCATTCCGGAACGAGGTATTATCAACCGGGATCAACCGCGCTGCCGTTTAACATCCACACACCGCAGTAAAAACAAGAAACGGCACTATTGCTAATGCCGCTTCTCAACTAACCAAGTAACCAATCAATCATGAAAAATCATGCTAGCATGGGTTTTCTAATCGGTGCTTGGAGTGTTACGTAAAATTAGCGCCGGAGGTTTGTTAACCATTATATAATTAACGTTCTATCTTACAAAAATTTCAGTTCAAAGTCAGGATGTAGAGTTCTTTAAGAAGTTCCTCAAAATCAAGTGATGCGTCTACACCTTTTCCCTTAAGGTCGATCTGGCGCAGACCGCCAACAATTTTGCTGACGGTTTTCATAGGGTAGTGTTGCGCACTTGATGCGATTTCATCGACGGCAAATGGCGGTATCCCCAAGCTGGAAGCCACCGCCCCTTTTGATTTGTCCTTAAGCCCGTGATAGGCCAAAACCCTTGTAAAATGATTGGCAACCAACGGCAGCGTGCTGTGGATGGAGTGTTCCTTTGATTTGACAAAGTACTGTCCGATCTTATAGGCCTTTGTCGCATCTTTAGCTCCTAAGGCCCTAACAAACTCAAAGATGGTGAAATCCTTGTTCATCCCTACCTG
The DNA here is from genome assembly GCA_934636265.1 of uncultured Flavobacterium sp. Taxonomy (GTDB): domain Bacteria; phylum Bacteroidota; class Bacteroidia; order Flavobacteriales; family Flavobacteriaceae; genus Flavobacterium. The sequence continues at coordinate 38,287 of CAKUAD010000003.1, read as the reverse complement.
CTCTTCGATATCCTTGATGGTAATTGACGCGCCCTTGGGTAAAGCCATGTCAAACTTTTCAATCTCCTTGGCAATACGGCTCAGGTTGTTACCCATACATTCAAACATGAATTTTATGGCTTTGGCATCCATTTTAAAGCCGTGCAGTGTGGCCGTTCGTTCGATAAAATCAGGGATTTCCCTGTCGGAGGGTGATTTGCTTTCAAAAACAACACCCGTCTCCTTTATCGTTTTATACAGAACCTTTCGCTTGTCGATGGATTTGTATTTGTGTGCCAAAACCAAGACTGTCGATGGCGTAGGCTTGGCGGCATAAACAGCAAGATTGTCAATTTGTTTCAATTGTTGTGCCTCCCTTACGATGACCACTTGTCTCTCGGCCATCATCGGATAGCGTTTGCATGTCAGTTCAATCTCCTCGACGGATGAATCAGGCCCGTACATGACTGTAAAATTGAATCCTTTCTCGTCGGGTGTCAGGATGTTTTCCTCAATAAACTCGGTTAAACGGTCAATATAATAAGGCTCCTCCCCCATTAGTGCATAGATGGGGCTGATGCGCCCTGCCTTGATGTCGTCGATAATGGTTTTCAGTTCTTTCATCAAGCCCAAAAGTACAGCTTTTGACCGCCTTGCACAATAAAAAATGGCGTGGATGGCATCAAAAAAAGTGACGCCAAAACCGCTTGTATTTTTTACCTTTGACCCATGCAAGCGCTCGATTTTCCGCCGTGTTCCCTTAAACTTTTGCCCGTAGACGGAAAGACGGCCGCGTTTGACATCATCCGGAAAAAATACGTAGTCCTCACGCCCGAGGAATGGGTGCGGCAACATGTGGTTCACTATCTTATCCACCATAAAAAATATCCGCGCCAGCACGTCAGCGTCGAGAAAATGCTCAAAGTGAACGGACTTTCCAAGCGATACGACATAGTGGTTTTTGACCGCGACGGAAACATTTTGATCATTGTCGAATGCAAGGCGCCGGTGGTCGGGATTTCGCAGCAAACATTTGACCAGATCGCGCGCTACAACATGACACTCAACGCCAAGTACCTTATGGTGACCAACGGACTGCAACATTATTTTTGCCAAATTAACGCCCAATTGGAGCGGTACGATTTTCTAACGGAACTTCCTGATTACCAAAAACCGGAACTATGAAAAAAGTGGCTGTGGTCATCCTTAACTGGAATGGTGTTTCACTGCTCGAGAAATTTTTGCCCTCGGTAGTGCGCTTTTCGCCCGAGGCAACGGTTTATGTGGCCGATAATGCTTCCGACGATTTATCGGTGGAAATGCTCAGGTTGCGTTTCCCGATGGTCCGCGTGATCAGGAACACCCAGAATTTTGGCTTTGCGCAAGGTTACAACGAGGCGCTCCGATTTGTTGAAGAAGACATTTACGCACTGGTCAACTCGGATGTCGAAGTGACGCAAAGTTGGCTGGCGCCGATGTTGACACTGCTCGAATCGAATCCGGACATTGCCATCGTACAGCCCAAAATATTGGATTACAAAAACAAGCAACGTTTTGAATATGCAGGCGCCGGTGGAGGATTTATCGACCGGTACGGCTATCCGTTTTGCCGCGGACGCGTTTTTGAAACGGTTGAAACCGACAACGGCCAATACGACGACAGCGTTCCCGTTTTCTGGGCGTCGGGCGCGTGCATGGTTATCCGCAAGGAAGTTTTTAGGAATCTGGGCGGGTTTGATAGCCGTTTTTTTGCACACATGGAGGAAATTGATCTGTGCTGGCGCGCCTATAACCGGAATTACAAAGCGTTTTACTGCGGGCAATCGACGGTTTACCATGTAGGCGGCGCCACGCTAAACGAGCAGCATCCGCAAAAAGCCTATCTCAATTTCAGGAATTCGCTTTTTATGTTGACCAAGAATCTGCCTAAAAACAAACTGGCCGTTACGCTTTTTTTCCGAATGATTCTGGATGGATTGGCCGCGCTCAGATTTTTGTTCTTGGGCAAATTCCAACATTTTGCAGCCGTCTTTAACGCGCATATTTCTTTTTATTCATCTTTTGTCACCGTATACAAACAACGCGATTGCTACCAACGACTGGACTTTTTTAAAGTGCAAAGTATTGTTTGGCGGTATTTTGTAAACGGGAAGAAAAAGTTTGGATGAAGAATTAGCGGTCCAACAGTTAACATTGAACATGCCAGAGGTGGTCTAATTAACCAAAGCGGATTCCATCACGCCGTAAATGTATAAGTTTGGAATAAAAGGGCTCCCAATTAATTTAATCTTGCCTGAACCTTACGCCCTGCTCCTATTTTTAACAATAGTTTAAGCCGTGAAGCTTGTGGCTGTCGTGATGCAAATGTTAAATTTGTGACATACTCAAATTCAAGTAATATGAAACGTATTCTATTGACATTATCTGCCGTAGCCCTTCTGGCTTCATGCGGCACAAAGAAAAAGCTCGCTGAATGTGAGGCAAAAAGCAAAGAGATACAAGACCTATTAAATACAGCCACCGTCAAACTGAATACCTGTCTGGCTGAAAAAGAAACACTGCTCGGTCAGGTTGACTATCTTAAGAAGAACAACCAGGATCTGATCAACAATATGGGCAACATGACCACGCTTACTGCAAAGGGCGCCCAAAATATTGAAAAAGCCCTGGAAAGCATGAAGGAAAAGGACCTTAAGATTTCACGCCTGCAGGACGCACTCACCAAGAAGGACAGTGTTACCCTGGCTTTGGTTTCGAGTATGAAATCGGCGGTGGGCATCAATGATCCGGACATTCAGGTGAATGTTGAGAAAGGCGTTGTGTTTATTTCAATTTCAGACAAGCTATTATTTAAAAGCGGAAGCTACGTAGTAAGCGAAAATGCCAAGACCGTTCTGGGCAAAGTGGCCAAGGTGATCAAGAGCAAGCCTGACTTTGAGTGCATGGTCGAGGGCCATACTGACAATGTTCCCTACAAATCAAACGGTGTACTGCTCGACAACTGGGATTTGTCGGTCAAGCGTTCAACTTCTATCATCCGGGTACTTGAAGAACTGGGTATTCCGTCAAAACAGATGATTGCCGCCGGACGTGGCGAACACATTCCACTGGTTGAAAACAACACCGCCGACAACCGTCAGACCAACCGTCGCACGCGTATCGTTGTCATGCCAAAAATCGATCAGTTTTACGATATGATTGAAAAGGAAATGAAAAATCTGTCTAAAAATTAAGACAAAAATAAAAGGAATGAGCGGCTTAACGGCCGCTTTTTTTATGCAATCATATGATGTCCGGATTGCCTTTGCCTTCCCTTACCACAACAGGTTCGGACCCGCTCAGATCAATAATAGTCGACGCTACATTGTCGCCATAACCACCATCAATAACCACATCGACGAGGTTTTGCCACTTTTCAAATATAAGCTCGGGATCGGTTGAATACTCCACCACTTCGTCATCATCGCGGATTGACGTCGAGACAATCGGATTGCCCAACCGCTCTACCAAACCGCGTGCGATATTGTTGTCAGGCACCCGGATACCCACGGTTTTCTTGTTTTTGAAATCTTTGGGAAGGTTGTTATTGCCGGGCAAGATAAATGTATAGGCCCCCGGAAGCGCCCGCTTGAGAATCTTGAAAGTCGCGGTATCGATCTGCTTGACATAATCAGAGAGGTTGCTCAAGTCATGGCAGATAAAAGAAAAATTGGCCTTGTCGAGTTTCACGCCCTTAATCCTGGCGATTTTCTCCAAGGCCTTGCTGTTGGTAATGTCGCAGCCAAGTCCGTAAACGGTGTCGGTGGGATAGATAATAAGACCGCCATCCCGAAGTGTCTTTACCACTTTTTCAAGGGCTGCTTCGTTTGGTTTGTCGTTGTAAATACGGATAAATTGCGCCATCTGGTAAATTTATCCCAAATATACGAATCATTTTTTGCGAAGGACCAAAACGCCGCCAAACAAAAGGGCGGCTGCAAAGCCCAGATAAATGATCCCTTCAGTCTGTGCCGATTCATTGGTGCCGGAAATCTCCATTCCGAGGAATTTTACACTTTTGGTGCTGGCAGCTACTTTATTGATTCCGATGTAGCCCACACCCAGGGCGATAACGATTAGTACGATTGCGATAACTTTGTTCATGATATGGTTTTTGCGGCAAGTTACATCCCGCGCACCCATCAATGTTACAAATTGTCAAGAGAATTTTACAATTACCCAATCACGTCCAGACGGGCAAACCGCAGTAAAAGCTTTTTGATCCCGCCAATTTCAAAATCAATTTCAGCTTTTTTGTCCTGTCCTACACCGTCAATGGCGAGGATTTTTCCCTTGCCAAAGCGGTCGTGCATCACCACGGCCCCCGGTACCAGTCGCTCGTCGGTCGTCATTTTTTTGACCGGAGATACTGACTCAACCGCGCGCAACTTTCTGATCGTCGGCTGCGGATCGTCGATGTATTTGCGGGGCGGCGTACCATTTGAAGGCTTCGTCTGACGAAACTTTGACTTGTCGACGTCGCCAAAAATATCCGCATCAATCATTGGCTTAAAGCGATATCCGGTTTCCTTAGGTGTGATGTAATCCAAGTATTGATTGTCGATTTCCTCAATAAATCGGGACGGCTCGGCATCAGTGAGTTTTCCCCATCTGTACCGCGACTGGGCATAGGTCAGATACGCCTGATGTTCGGCCCGGGTCAGCGCCACATAAAACAAACGACGCTCTTCTTCGAGTTCGCTTCGGGTGTTCAAACTGAGCGCACTCGGAAACAAATCTTCCTCCATCCCAACCACAAAAACCGTCGGAAACTCAAGCCCTTTGGCCAAGTGAATCGTCATCATGGCCACGCGGTCGTCGTCGCCGGTGTCTTTGTCAAGGTCAGTTGCCAGCGCCACGTCTTCCAGAAACTCCGCCAGTGAACCACGTGCACCTTCAACCTCCTTTTGTCCCTCGGTAAAATCGCGGATACCGTTTAGCAATTCCTCGATGTTTTCCAGTCGGGCAACCCCTTCCGGCGTAGCATCCTTTTTAAGTTCCTGTAAAAGTCCGGTTTTTTTGGCGACGTGTTCGGCCAGGTAAAATGCATCCTGCGTCTGATCGATAACTTGGAAACTCCGGATCATGGTGACAAAATCAGCAAGGCGCTGACGGATTCCGGCGTTTAGCTTCAGGTCCACCTTGTCCAGATTCTCCATCACGTCAAAGATCGAACGCTTGTACTGGTTGGCCGTAACCGTCAGTTTGTCAAGGGTCGAATCGCCAATGCCGCGCGCAGGATAATTGATGACGCGGATCAGCGCTTCCTCATCTTTAGGATTGATGACGAGTCGCAAATATGCCAGCACGTCCTTGATTTCCTTGCGTTGGTAAAATGACAACCCACCGTAAATGCGGTACGGGATGTCGCGCTTACGCAAAGCGTCTTCCATCGCCCGCGACTGCGCATTGGTTCGGTACAAAATGGCGAAATCACCGTTTTTTTGCTGGTTGCGCATTTTTTCTTCCCAAATCACGCTGGCCACAAAACGGCCCTCCTCGGCGTCAGTCAGGCTGCGGTGAACCTTAATGGGCGGTCCGTCGGCGTTGTCGGTCCACACCACTTTGTCCAGCTTGACTTTGTTTTTGTCGATGATGGAATTGGCCGCGCGCACAATGTTGTTGGTGCTGCGGTAATTTTGTTCCAGCCGATAGGTTTGGACGTTGTCGTAATCCTTTTGAAAATTGAGGATGTTGTTGATGTTGGCCCCGCGAAACGCATAGATGCTTTGTGCATCGTCACCCACCACGCAGATGTTCTGAAACCTGTCAGACAATGCGCGGACTATCAGATACTGCGAATGATTAGTGTCCTGATACTCGTCAACCAATATGTATCTAAAACGGTTCTGATACTTTTGAAGTACATCCGGAAAACGGTTGAGCAATTCGTTGGTCTTGAGCAACAAGTCGTCAAAATCCATGGCACCGGCCTTGAAACATCGGTCGACATAATTTTTGTAGACCTCGCCCAGCCGCGGCTTTTTACTCATGGCATCGGCCTCTATCAACTCAGGATTGTTGAAATATGCCTTGACGGTGATGAGATTGTTTTTGTAAGATGAGATCCTGCTATAAATCTGCTTAGGCTTGTAGACGTCCTTGTCGAGGTTCATCTCCTTGATAATGGCCGTTATCAGTCGCACCGAATCCTGTGTATCGTAAATCGTAAAATTTGACGGATAGCCCAATTTGTCGGCTTCGGCCCGCAAAATCCTGGCAAACACCGAGTGAAAGGTACCCATCCAAAGGTTTTTGGCTTCGCTGGCCCCGACAATCTGCGAGATCCGGTTTTTCATTTCGCGCGCCGCCTTGTTGGTAAATGTCAGCGCCAAAATGTTAAACGCATCTACGCCCTGGCTCATCAGGTACGCAATCCGAATGGTTAGCACGCGCGTCTTGCCAGATCCTGCCCCCGCGATAATAATCATGGGGCCGTCTTTTTGCAGTGTGGGCGCGCGCTGGGCTTCGTTAAGTTGGGCGATATGTTTTTCTATCGACATGAGCACAAAAGTAATTTGAAAATTTGAGAATTCGGTCATCCGGATGGCCTGAGATCGTCAAATTTGGAAGCGGCGCAACAAGTGCGGAAAATAGAGTGTTCACTTGCCTAATTGTGGTTGATGTTTTTAAAATGCGACGGCGCTTTGAATGGTGGTGTCAGGGCGACTTCTGGCTTAAACCCCAAAGGTTTTAAAAACCTTTGGGGTTTATCCCCCCCCCTCAAAACTAAATCTTTACCCCCCAACCTCATATACAGAAAATCTGCCTTAAATGTTAAAACATTTCGCTGTCAAAAAAATCACACCATCATCCTGAAAAAACACGCCGAAAATATTTTTTACATTTGCAAAAAAAACATGAACGCCGACAAAATTCTCGAACTTTTAATGTACTGCCTGCCTGCTGCCATCACCGGCGCCGTGGCCTACAATGCTTTTAAGCAACACACGCAAAACGACGAGAGCAAGCGCAGGTTTGAACTGATGCGCCAAAACCAAAAGGCCGCATTGCCTATCAGGCTTCAGGCGTATGAACGCATGGCGCTTTTTATGGAGCGGATCGATCCTTCCAAGTTGCTGATCCGCATCACGCCCATATCTGACGATAAGGCTGATTATGCAAACTACGTAGCCGCCCAAATCGAACAGGAATACGAGCACAACCTTTCGCAGCAAATCTACATGAGCGACGAATGTTGGGGCGTGATTACCACCGCAAAGAATTCAACCATCCAGCTGATACGCAAAACGGCGCTTTTGGAAAAAGTAACCGACGCCAACAGCCTGCGCCAAACCATTCTCCAGGAAACATTTGACAATCCAGCGCCCAGCATAACGGCTTTGACCTTCATCAAAAAAGAAGTCAAGGAATTTTTGTGATTATTCCTTTAGCAACCTATCGAGTTGCGCCCTTACAGCCGGTTCCAGTTGGGGCAGCAGTTCCCGGTAAAATTCGCGTACCGACTGTTTTATAAGCGACGCCCTGATGGTATCGCGCGCAAATTTGGTGAGCTGCCATTTGTGATGCACCAATGCGTTGGCAACCGCGGCCAGCACCTGAGTGTCCGTCGGGCTTGTACGCATCAGGTTTTGCAGGGCATTTTGCCGTACCGATGCCTCCCACTTCGCGGTGGTGTAATTGAGTAATTCGTCGTAAAGAGCAAGTTTTTCTGTTTTGGCGTAATCAGTAGCCATCAGCGCATACGTCAACCACAAAATGCGCAGGTTGCGGTCATTCAGGCCAACGAACGATTTTGTGCGATCCAGAATTTCAGCGCGCTTTTCAGGAAATTTGTTGATGAGTGTCCGCATGGCGATTTCGCGCGTTACGTACGATGAATCAGCTAAAAAACCGGAATATTCACCGTAAAAAGTATCCGGAAAATCACCAATGGTGGCCGCCACCGCCTGTCTGACGGGAACCAAACCGGTTGCCATCGCCTTTGCAATCAAATCCTTTTTCTCCTCAAAAGGCACACCCGCACTTTGGATCACGGCTTCTTCCTTTAACGCCACATAGGCATCCGAGGCCAATATTTGCATCATAAACTGTTTCTTTGATGCAAAAGGTTCACCGGCGCGATCGGCCAGGTCAAAATACTGCCGCATAAAGGCATTTTCACGCAACAAATCGATAACTTCTCCTATCTGGAATTTGCCGCTTTCCAGCCATCTTTTGCGGTATTCCGCAACGTCATATCCCGAAACATTTACCACTTCAGCCAGAAACTCATCCGTATCGACGTTCCTGAACGCATACTTTTCCAGATAGTTTTTAACTGATTTCCTAAAGTGCTCCTCGCCCACCGCGCTCCTCAAAGCATGAAGCGCCCACGCGCCCTTTTTGTAAAACGTCAGCGAACTGGCGCGAGCATTCATAATCGGGAGGGTGTCGGTTTTTGAGGCGCGCTGGATTTCCTCGGCATTTTCATAGAGCTTCCAATAAAAATAATCGTCGCCAAAAACCTCGCGCTCTGCCAAAAGCGCATAGTAGGTAGCAAATCCCTCCTGAAGCCAATGATGCTCTCCCGCCTTGGCCGTCACCATATCGCCAAACCACTGATGCGCCAGTTCATGCGCGTTTACATTGACGTAATTACGGTCGTTAAAGCCAATCTCATCCACCACATAATCCTGCGTGAAAATCGTGGCCGTGGTATTCTCCATGCCGCCGTACAAAAAATCCCGCACCGGAACTTGCCGGTATACGTTCCACGGGTACAGTACCCCTATTTCACGCTCCAGAAAATCAAACATCTCCACCGAGTATCGATAGGTAGGCTCAAACTTGTCGGCGTCCTGAGGTTGGAAATAGAGTTCTTGAGGAACCCCGCTGGCCGCTTTCAATTCCCGGCGGTCAAACTTCCCTATGGCCAGCATTACCAGGTATGATGACATGGGTTGGCGCATGGCATACCGCCAAAGTGTCGTGCCGTTTGTGCTCTTTTTTGACACGAGCTCGCCGTTTGACAAAACGGTAAACCCATCGTCAAAAGACGCCGAAAGGTTAAAAACCAGTTTTTCATTGGCATCGTCAAAGCTGGGCAGCCAATGGCTGGTGTACTTGCCCTGCCCCTGGGTCCAGATTTGCAGATCGTTGCCGCTTCCTACAAAATACATCGTCTGTTTGGGCGTTGCCGAATACTCGAACGAGAGTCGGTTGGTTCCTTTTTTAAATCCCTTGTAAAGTTTTAATTGCTTGGGCGATGCGACAAAAGGCACCGTCCTATTGTTGATTCTTACGTTGGTAAAGGACATCGCGATCGCGTCAATCCTAATCGAATCAACTTTACCTTTTACTTCAAATTCAAATTCGCAAATGCCTGATACATATCGCTTATCAAAATCAACCGACAGGCTTGCGTCCAACGTTTTAAAGTCAACCTGCGCAAAAGTCGGGGCGCAGATAAACCAAGCTAAAATCGGGAGAAATCTAGTCACGTAAATAAGAAATGATTTAAAGAACCGCTGTTCACCGCGTAAATATTGCGCCGGTCTGCGTCAAATTTACAGAAAATCTACCTTGAAATATGCAATCAGCTGGTTATATTTAAGGCGTCATATCAGGAGCTGTTTCCCGCTATCCGCTATAGCTTTGCCGCATAAGAAAGCTGGCAAAGGCTGTCGCTGCTATCGGGGCTAGGGCTTTGTCCTTAAATGTAAAATTGTGCAACTTTGTGACCCGTCCGCTAAAATCCGGTTCAGTTATTAAATCCTAAAATTGCTCGCTTGTCATCACTTGAAACACCCATAGAGTTCCTTAAAGGCGTAGGCCCGCAGCGCGCCGAGCTTTTGCGCAAGGAATTGGGCATTTCCAATTATGCCGATTTGCTGAGTCTGTTTCCCAACCGCTATATCGACAGGACGCGCTACTACAAAATAGCCGAACTGCGCAACACAGGCGCCGAGGTTCAGGTGGTGGGAAAAATCATCCACGTAAAAACCGTGGGGCAAAACCGCGCCTTGCGCCTGGTGGCCACCTTTGCCGACGACACCGGACAAATGGAACTCGTTTGGTTTCAAGGCATCCGCTGGATCCGCGAAACCATAAAGATCAATGTCCCGCTTGTGATTTTTGGGCGCGCCAATCCTTTTGGCGGTGGCTTTAGCATGCCACATCCGGAAATGGAAACCGTCGCCGAGCATCAGCAGAGCCTTCGCACCGCCATGCAGCCGGTTTATCCGTCTACTGAGAAACTCACCGCCAAAGGCATCAGCAACCGCTCCATGAACCGGCTCATGCAACAGTTGTTTGCTGAAACCCAGGCCCGGTTTCCCGAGACGCTTCCGCCCTGGATCCTATCCGAACTCAAGCTGCTGTCAAAACGCGAGGCTATGATCAACCTGCACTTTCCGCAAAACGCCGACTTGCTGGAAAAAGCGCGGTTCCGGCTCAAGTTTGAGGAATTGTTCTACATCCAGCTTCAGCTCATCTCCAAAAACCTGATACGCAAAGCCAAGATCAAAGGCCATGTCTTTGACCATGTGGGCGATTACTTCAATACATTTTACAAACATCACCTGCCCTTTGGCCTGACCGGTGCACAAAAACGCGTCTTAAAGGAAATCCGGTCCGATTTTGCCCAGCCCGCCCAAATGAACCGTCTTTTACAGGGAGATGTGGGATCGGGCAAGACGATAGTTGCGCTGATGGCGATGCTGATAGCTCTCGACAACGGGTTTCAGGCCTGCCTGATGGCCCCAACCGAAATCCTCGCGACGCAACACTACAACGGAATCAGTGAACTGGCCAGCGGGCTTGGCCTTGACATCCGCCTTTTGACAGGTTCAACAAAGGCCGCGAGCCGGAAGCCCCTGTTTGACGACCTGCGCGAGGGGCGCCTTCAGATTCTGATAGGAACGCATGCACTCTTGGAAGACAAAGTACAGTTTAAAAACCTAGGGCTGGCAATTATTGACGAGCAACACCGCTTTGGCGTGGAACAACGCTCAAAACTCTGGAAAAAGAACGCCATCCCGCCGCATGTACTGGTTATGACGGCAACGCCCATCCCGCGAACGCTGGCCATGAGCCTTTATGGCGATCTGGACATCTCCGTAATCGATGAGATGCCGCCCGGCCGCAAACCCATCAAGACCGTTCACCGTTTTGATTCGCACCGATTGGCCGTCTGGAAATTCCTGAAGGACGAAATCGCCAAGGGACGACAGGCGTATATCGTCTACCCGCTCATCCAGGAAAGCGAAACCATGGACTACAAAGACCTGATGGACGGTTATGAAAGCATTGCGCGCGATTTTCCGCTGCCGCAATATTCAGTCTCGATAGTTCACGGAAAAATGAAGGCCGCCGACAAGGACAGTGAAATGCAGCGGTTTGCCCAGGGGAAAACCAACATCATGGTAGCAACCACCGTAATTGAAGTGGGCGTCAACGTGCCCAATGCAAGCGTCATGGTCATTGAAAGTGCCGAGCGGTTCGGGCTGTCACAGCTTCACCAATTGCGGGGTCGCGTGGGCAGGGGCGCCGATCAGAGCTATTGCATCCTGATGACCGGATTTAAGATGAGCAACGATTCAAAAACCAGGATTGAGACCATGGTGCGCACCAATGACGGGTTTGAGATTGCCGAGACGGATTTGCGCCTGCGCGGACCGGGTGACATTACCGGAACCCAACAAAGCGGCGTGCTCAATCTTAGGATTGCCGACCTGGTCACCGACAGGGAAATCCTGATCGCGGCCCGGAACCTGGCGGCAAGAATCCTGCGGGAAGACCCTTCCCTTTCACAGCCCGAACACGCCTGTGTACGCCGCGTATATGATGAGCTTACCCGAGAAAAGACTATTTGGAATTACATCTCCTGAAATTTGTAGCTACAAGTGTTAAATAATTTTTAACAGGTCGGTGGTTGTGAATCGTAAAAAGTAGTTTTGCGGTAAGACTTCGCTCAATGAAAATCCGATATATCGTTTACACCGCGCTTGCTCTTGGAGTGGGTGCGCTGGTTTATTACCGAATCAATTCCAACGCCGAGATAAGCCAAAAAGGAAAAGGCTCCGGACAAAAAGGCCCGGTCACCGTTTCAGGAATGGTTTTACAGCATCGCGAATTTGCCGACGCCCTCTCGCTTTCGGGCTCGATAGAAGCCAATGAACAAATTGAAATCCGAAGTGAGGTGCCAGGCGTGGTCGAATCAATCAATTTTACCGAGGGTAGCCAAGTGTCCAAAGGCCAGTTGCTTTTAAAAGTAAACGACCTCGAGCTGCGGGCACAACTCTCCAAAGCCAAAACGGCGCAAAACCTGGCGTCGGAAAATGAACGCCGCGCCAAATTGCTTTTGGAAAAGGAAGCCATCAGCCGGGAAGAATACGACATGGCTAGTGCCGATTTTCGTCAGGCGCAGGCCGAACAGCAACTCATCCAGGCGCAATTGGCCAAAACCAGTGTTCGCGCGCCGTTTGCCGGGACCGTCGGATTGCGGAATGTTTCAAAGGGAACCTACCTGACGCCCGAAACTGTCGTGGCCAGCCTGGTGAACACTTCACAAGTCAAGATTACCTTTTCGATCCCGGAAAAATATGCCACGCAAATTAAAGTGGGGCGCGAGTTTAATTTTACCGTGGCCGGAAACGATGAAGCGTTCAGGGCGCGCATTTATGCCATCGAGCCGCAGGTTGACGTAACCACGCGTACGCTTCGCATCAGGGCCGTTTCACCAAACACCCAGGGCAAACTGATTCCCGGGACTTTTGCCAATGTGCAACTTCCTTTGGAAAAGATTAACGATGCGCTTTTAGTTCCTACCGAGGCTTTGATCCCGATCCAGAACGGTAAAAAGATTTTTGTGGCCAAAGGCGGAAAAGCTACCGAGGTAGTCATTGAAACCGGTGCGCGCACCGAGGATTTCTCCTTGGTTTTGCGCGGCCTCAAGCAAGGCGATACGATACTGACCACGGGTGTGATGTCGTTAAAAGACGGGACTCCGGTAAAGGTAAAGTTAAACTAACCGGTATGCCTAGCCCCGATTGCAGCGGCATCCTTTTTTGTCCCGATTTTCTTAAAGCAATTTTAGGTTCACCACAAAAAAGATACAGCGTAAAGCGGGAAAAAGCTCCTAACGAATTCTAATACAGGCTTTGCCATAAAATATGAGTCTATCTACCCTTAGTATAAAACGTCCGGTGCTGACCATCGTAATGAACCTTGCCCTGGTGCTTTTTGGGGTCATCGGGTTCACGTATTTGGGCGTGCGCGAGTTTCCATCGATTGATCCGGCACAGATTTCCGTGCGGACCAATTACACGGGTGCCAACCCTGACATTATCGAGTCGCAGATTACCGAGCCGCTGGAAAAGGCACTCAACTCGATTGACGGCATCCGGAACATGACCTCGTCGAGCAATCAGGGTTCAAGCAACATCACCATTGAGTTTAACCTGGACAAAGACCTGGAAGAAGCCGCCAACGACGTGCGTGACAAAGTGGCCCAGGCGCAACGCCAGCTCCCGCAGGATATTGATGCGCCGCCGGTGGTGTCAAAGGCCGACGCCGATTCGGATGCGATTATTGCGATGACGGTTCAGAGCGATACGCGTAACGTGCTGGAACTTTCAGATTATGCTGAAAACGTAATCGCCGAACGCCTGCAAACCATTCCGGGCGTAAGCAGCGTGCAGATCTGGGGCCAGCGAAAGTATGCGATGCGCCTGTGGATCGATCCGGTGCGGATGGCCTCGTACGGGGTGACGGTGGCCGATGTGCGCAACGCCCTTGAAGCGCAAAACGTAGAGTTGCCATCGGGTAAGCTGACGGGTGCAAACACAGAACTCGCCATCAAGACGCTGGGAAATTTATCGACCGAAGAAGAATTCAACAACATCATCATCCTGACCCAGGGAGACAAAACCGTCAGGCTGAGCGACGTGGGCAAGGCATCGCTTGAAGCCGAAAATCTCGAGACGCGACTGGCCGAAAGCGGCGTTACGATGGTGGGACTGGGGATTGTACCGCAGCCGGGAACCAATTATCTTGAAATTGCCGACCGCTTTTACGAGCAGTACGAGAAGTTTAAGACTGATCTGCCGGGCGATATCAAGCTGAACATTGCCATCGACAACTCGTTTTTTGTTAAAAAGGCGATAATCGAGGTGGTTGAAACCTTGGCAATATCGGTGGTTTTGGTCATCCTGATCATTTTTGCGTTTTTCCGGAACTGGAGCATTGCGTTCCGCCCCCTGATTGACATTCCGGTGTCGTTGATCGCGACGTTTTTTATCATGTGGTTGCTGGGCTTTTCGATTAACGTACTGACACTTTTGGCGATTGTGCTCGCCACCGGGCTTGTGGTTGACGACGGTATCGTGGTAACGGAAAACATCTTTAAGAAAGTCGAGGAAGGCATGTCGCCCATTGAAGCAGCGGTTAAGGGATCGAACGAGATTTTCTTTGCGGTAATTTCCATTTCGATCACCCTTGCGGCGGTGTTTCTGCCGGTGATTTTCCTGGAAGGTTTTGTGGGCCGGTTGTTCCGGGAATTTGGCGTCGTGATCGGGGCGGCCGTACTCATCTCAGCCTTTGTATCGCTTACGCTGACGCCCATGCTCAACGCTTATCTGATGAAGGGCGGCGTTCAGAAACACTCCCGGTTTTACGAATGGTCTGAGCGTTATTTTGTCAAGATGAACAAAGGCTACGCCGATTCACTCGAGGGATTTATGCGAAAAAAATGGCTGAGTTTCCCTATTCTGGCGGTTTGCGTGGGCCTGATCGTACTGTTCTTTACCACTTTGCAAAAAGAGACCGCCCCGTATGACGACCGGTCGATGCTATCGGCCAGCATAACCATGCCTGAAGGTTCTTCCTATGATTATACCGAGCGCTTTATGCAGGAACTCAGCCAACTCATCAACGACTCGATTCCGGAAAAGAAAGTGGCGCTGATCATTACCGCTCCGGGCTTTATCGGGTCGGGTGCAGCCAATACCGGACGGGTACGCCTGTCGTTGGTGGAACCCGAGGATCGCGACCGTTCGCAAAAGGAAATTGCACAGGAGTTGACCAAGTGGACCAAGCAGTATTCGCAGGCGCGGGTCAACGTGTCTGAACAGCCTACGATATCAGTAAACCGTCGCGGCGGACTGCCGGTGCAATATGTGATTCAGGCGCAAAACTTTGAAAAACTGCGTGAAAAGGTACCCTTGTTCATGGAAGAAGTCCAAAAAGATCCTACGTTTTCTACGTCCGACATCAACCTAAAATTCAACAAGCCTGAACTTTATGTTTCGATTGACCGCGAAAAGGCCGAAAGCCTGGGCGTATCGGTCATTGATGTGGCACAGACCCTTCAGCTTTCACTCTCCGGCCAGCGCTTTGGGTATTTTATGATGAACGGAAAACAATATCAGGTAATGGGCCAGTTTGACAAAAAAGATCGCGATGCACCGATTGACCTCACGTCGATGTTCGTCAAAAGCAAGGACGGACAACTGATTCAGCTTGACAACGTGGTGACGGTCGAGGAACAAAGCAGTCCGCCGCAACTCTTTCACAACAACCGATACATGTCGGCAACGGTGTCGGCCGGCCTGGCTCCGGGAAAATCCATTGGCGACGGCATTGAAGCCATGGAACGCATCAGCCAAAAAGTGTTGGATGATTCCTTTACGACGGATTTGGCCGGCGAGTCCCGTGATTTTGCCGAGAGCAGCTCCAATACGGCTTTTGCTTTTGCCCTGGCGCTTTTACTCATTTACCTGATCCTTGCTGCGCAGTTTGAAAGTTTTATCGACCCGATGATTATCATCCTGACGGTGCCCATGGCTGTGGCTGGAGCGCTGTTTTCCCTTTGGCTTTTTGGGCAGACGTGGAACATTTTTAGTCAGATCGGGACCATCATGCTCATTGGACTGGTGACGAAAAACGGTATTTTGATCGTGGAATTTGCCAACCAGTTGCGCCAGCAGGGCAAATCCAAATATGACGCGATCATTGAAGCCTCTGAATCGCGTCTCAGACCCATCTTGATGACCAGTCTCGCGATTGCTTTGGGGGCCTTGCCGATTGCACTTTCACTGGGAGCCGCCTCTACCAGCCGGATCGGGATGGGCGTTGTGATCGTTGGCGGGACACTGTTTTCACTGATGCTCACGCTTTACGTCATTCCGGCCATTTACCTGATGTGGTCGCCGGCCAAAAAGCGCAAGATTGACAATGAAATGTTTGACCGTTATGAAAAAGAACTCAATGAAGCGTAGCCTTTGGATTTTGCTGGCTTTTTGGGGCAGTTTTGCCCAGGCCCCCGTGCTGACGGCGGAAGAGGCGGTCCGCATTGCGCTCGAAAATAATTTTGACATCAGGATTGCTTCAAACAACCTGAAGATCGATCAGGAAAACAATTCGCTGGGAAATGCTGGTGTGCTGCCAACTGTTGCCGCAACGGTGGCTCAGGACAACAGCATTCAGAACACCGAGCAGGTCCGGGCCAATGGTGAGGTGCTCTCGCTTGACGACGCCCGCAACCGCAGCCTGAATTACGGTGTACAACTCAACTGGACCATTTTTGATGGTTTTAGGATGTTTGCCCGCCGCAATGAATTGAAGGCGATTGAAAAACTGGGCGAGACCGAACTGCAATTGCAGGTGCTTTCCAAAACCCGCGAGGTACTGGCTATTTATTACGACCTCGTACAATTGCAGCGACAGTTGCACGCGCTGGATACAGCCATGGTGGTGTCAAAAGAACGCGTTGAAACCGCATACAACCGCTACACCATAGGCAAGGCGGCCAAGCTCGAATGGCTTAACTCGCAAGTTGACCTGAACACCGACGCGACCAACCTTTTGCGTCAAAAGGAATTTCTGGCCAATGCCAAGGCGAGGCTCAATGAGCAACTGGCGCGTGAAGTCAGTACGGATTTTGTAGTTTCGGACGAAGTCGAGGTCAATCAGGCGCTGCAGTTTCCCGAACTCAAAAGCTTGGCTGAAAAGCAAAATCCGCAATTGCAGGCGCAAATCATCAACAAGCAAATCGCCCAGTATCAGCTTAAACAGGTAAGATCGGCGCGTTATCCGCAAATATCGGTCAACACCGGATACGCATTTAACGACAGCTACAACAGCCTTGGATTTAACCGCGAGGCGCACGCCCAGGGACTTACTTATGGTTTTAGTGCTTCGATCAACATTTTTGACGGCCTTTTGCAAAAGCGAAATGAGAACATCGCCCAGCTCAACATCAAAAATGCCGAGGTGGCCATCAACCGGCAGGCGCAGGCTATCGACACGCAGTTGCTGACAAATTTCACGACGTTCACCACCAACCTCCAATTGGTGGAACTGGAGCGCAAGAATGAGGAAATCGCGCGCGAAAACCTAGATATCACCCTGGCCAAATACCGCATCGGAACCATTCCGACCCTCGAGATCAGGGCGGCGCAGCTCAATTATCTCAATGCGTCGGTGCGATACGCCAATGCGCTCTATCAGGCAAAACTATCCGAGATTTCGCTTCAGGAATTAACCGGTTCGATAGCTTTTTAATTCGCGTATTTTAGTGGCAAACTGATTGGGATGGTATCGTATAACACAAAAGACTGGTTTACTTTTATTTTCAGGTTTCACCGATCGGATACGTTTAGCAAGCTGTTGCCGATCATGATTGCCATCGGGATTTACGCCGGCGTGGTGGCCTACCTGGAAGTGGTTTACTGGAAGTTGTCTGAGTCAAGTTATGTCAAGAACATCTCGCTGATGCACGGCATGCTGGGATTCGTAATTTCACTTTTGCTGGTCTTTAGGACCAATACCGCCTATGACCGATGGTGGGAAGGCCGAAAACTCTGGGGGGCGCTGGTCAACAACAGCAGGAATCTGGCCTCGAAGCTATCGGTTATCCTGACTGATGAAAATGACAAGGCGTTTTTCAGGAAAGCCATTCCTGATTATGCAGCTGTACTTGACGCGCACCTTAAAAACGAGGAAACCGCCCTGCAGCTGTTTGACGACATGTCCATCGCCCTGAGTCCCGATGTACACAAGCCAAACAAACTGGCGCGCGCCCTGATTGAAAAAGCCAATGCACTCTACAAGCAAGGCAAAATCACCGGCGACGAATACATTACCCTGAACCCTGAATTGCTGTCATTTACCGATATCTGCGGCGCCTGCGAAAGGATAAAGAACACGCCCATCCCCTACTCCTACAGCGCTTTTATCAAAAAGTTTATCTTTTTCTACGTCATGACCTTACCCTTTAGTTATGCGTTTTCGCTTGGATACTTTACCGTGCCGGTTGTGATGTTTATCTTTTACGTGCTGGCCAGCCTGGAACTTATCGCCGAGGAAATTGAAGATCCTTTTGGGCAGGATGACAACGACCTTCCCACCCGCAAGATTTCCGAAAACATCCGCAAGCACGTCCAAGAGCTTATTTGACCGGCAGCCTTTGTTAAAGTTGGTTTCATCGCAGGCACGATGTTGATAAAACCGCGTCTAAATTGTCCAAATGCTTTACTACTCAAAGGGCAATACCTATATTTGCACCGCTCAAAAACCGCATATGAAAATTTCATACAACTGGCTTAAACAATTCCTGAAAACTGACTGGACGCCCGAGGATACGGCAGCGCTTTTAACAGATCTTGGCCTCGAGGTCGAGGTGGTTGAAAAATACCAATCCGTGCGCGGCGGACTGGAAGGTGTAGTGGTTGGACACGTTCTTACCTGCGAGAAACATCCTAACGCCGACCGTCTTAAAGTGACTACCGTCGATGTGGGTCAGGGCACACCGCTTCAAGTTGTTTGCGGAGCGGCCAACGTAGCCGCGGGGCAAAAGGTTCCGGTGGCCACCATCGGCACAACGCTTTATGACAAAGACGGAAATCCGTTTAAAATAGGCAAGGGCAAAATACGCGACGTGGAAAGCCACGGCATGATTTGCGCCGAGGATGAATTGGGCCTTGGAACCAGCCACGAGGGCATCATGGTGTTGGACGCCAACCTCAAGCCGGGAACTCCCGCCGCCAAAGTTTTTAACGTAGAATCCGACGATATTTTTGAGATAGGCCTCACGCCCAACCGCTCGGATGCTATGAGCCACATGGGAGTTGCGCGTGATTTGCGGGCGGGAATGGTTCAGCGCAACGCACAACTTGAACTCATCACGCCATCGGTTACAAAATTCAAGGTTGAAAAACGCACGTTCAAGATTGACGTCGATGTCAAGGATAGCAAACTGGCACCGCGCTATTGTGGCGTAACCATATCGGGCGTTAGCGTAAAACCGTCGCCGGCCTGGCTTGTAAACCGACTGCGCGCCATTGGTTTGACACCAAAAAACAATATTGTTGACGTGACCAATTATGTGCTTCACGAGCTGGGACAACCCTTACATGCGTTTGACGCCTCAAAAATAAGTGGCAAGGTGGTGGTCAATACCCTGCCCGGTGGAACCAAATTTACTACGCTTGACGATGTTGAGCGTGAACTTGATGCGCAGGATTTGGTGATTTGCGACGATAAAGGCGCGATTGCCCTGGCCGGAGTTATGGGCGGCAAAAATTCGGCGGTGACCGATGCTACACAAGCAGTGTTTTTGGAAAGCGCCTATTTTAATCCGGTGGCCGTGCGCAAAACCGCAAAACGTCACGGACTGAGTACCGACGCATCCTTTCGGTTTGAGCGCGGCATCGACCCTACCATTACCGAATACGCCCTTAAACGCGCAGCCCTGCTAATCCAGGAAGTGGCCGGTGGCGAGGTAACGTCGGATATTATCGATGTTTATCCCAAGAAAATTGAAGACCATACGATATTCCTTAATTTCAGCAAGGCGGCCCGCGTCATCGGACAGGAACTGCCCAAGGAAACGATTAAGAAAATACTGGCCTCGCTGGACATCAAGGTGAACAGCATGTCGGATGCGGGACTGGGACTTGTGGTTCCGTCTTACCGCGTCGATGTCAATCGCGAAATTGACGTGATCGAGGAGATTTTGCGTGTGTACGGATACAACAACGTCAACTTTACCAAGAAATTCAACGCCACGGTGTCGCATTCAGCCCGCACCGAGGACTACAAGGTCCAGAACATCATTGCCGGACAACTGACCGCGCAAGGGTTTCACGAGATGATGGCCAATTCCTTGACAACACCGCAATACGTGGGCCTGACCGAATCGGTAAACGAACATCAGACGGTGGCCATGTTGAATCCTTTGAGCAGCGATTTACAGGTGATGCGCCAATCGATGCTGTTCTCGGCACTTGAAGCAGTGTCGTATAACATCAACCGACGCTCGACGGATTTGAAGCTGTTTGAGTTTGGAAAGACCTATCACAAAATGCCGTCAGGCCACGAGGAGAAAAAACACCTCTCGCTCACGGTGTCGGGAAACCGCCTGGCCGAAAGCTGGACGCAACCCGGTGTGCCATCGGGATTCTTCCTTTTTAAAGGCTATGTCGAGGCCGTCCTCAAGCGCTTGGGCATTGAAAAAACCTATGTACAACCCGCAACACTGGATGTTTTTGCTGAAGGTATCTCGATAGCGTACGGACAGGATGTTTTGGTTGAACTTGGTACCGTCAAAAAACAGATAACCAAGCATTTTGACGTAAAACAGGAAGTGCTGTACGCTGATTTTAACTGGGATTTGGTCCTGAAACTCATCGCGCAGAAAATCCGTTTTTACGACCTCCCCAAGTATCCGGAAGTGCGCCGTGACCTGGCGCTTTTGGTTGACGAAAAGGTAACGTTTGAATCCATCTACAAAGTCGCGCGTCAGGCTGAAAAGTCCCTGCTGAAAGACATCAACCTCTTTGACGTATACGCTGGTAAAAATCTTCCGGAAGGGAAAAAGTCGTATGCTGTAAGTTTTACGCTGCAGGATTTGACCAAGACCCTGACCGATACTCAGATTGACAAAGTGATGGGCAAACTGACGCAGCAACTCCAAACCGAACTTGGGGCGAGTTTGCGCTAACGTATAAAAAAATATGGTACTTTAGCCAAAATTAACCGCTGTGCACTCGCTGATCCATAACGTCTTGAGAAAGGCTAAATTCTATGTCGCATTTGGGACACTGGCCGCGATTACCGTATTTTGTTCAAATTCGCCACTTTTGAGAAAGTCTAATGCCGAAAGGATGCAGGAATTTGTGATTGACCTTTCGGCCTATGCACGGCTGACCAATCCCAACTTTATCGTGGTACCGCAAAACGGCGTTAACCTGGCGTATGAAAAAGCCAATCCCAGTGGCAAACTCTACAAGCGGTATATGGATGCCATTGACGGTTTTGGTGTCGAGGAAATTTTTTATTTTGAAAAGTACGCGCCCGACAGCGCCCGCATTGCAACCCTAAGGGAATTGTCCAAGTGGAAAAAGGTCATGGCGTCTGATTTTATAGGAAAGGACGACACCATAAAGGAAGCACAGTTGCGCAACACGCAGGAAGGGTTTATTCCTTATGTACGCCACGCTGGGAACTATCACTACAAGGAAATCTCAAAGGATATCCTGAACGAAAATGCCGACGACATCACCAATATGAGTCAGATCAAGAATTATCTGTATCTGATCAATCCGTCAGAATTTGAAACCAAGGAAGCTTTCCTAAAAGCGGTCGAGGCTACCAATTATGACCTGATTGTCATCGACCTTTATTACGACAACACGGCTTTCCCACTGACGGCTTATGATGTGGCGCGCCTCAAGAAAAAGGCCAATGGAGGAAAGCGTCTGGCATTGAGCTACATAAACGTTGGGGCGGCCGAAAACTGGCGCTATTACTGGCAACCTGAATGGAAGCTGGGATCGCCTGCGTTTCTCAAAAAGAAATACCAAGGCTACGACAATGAGTTCTATGTGCAATACTGGGACGGCGAGTGGCGCGATATCATTTTTGGCAACGACGATTCGTATATGCGCAAGATCCTGGACGCCGGTTTTGACGGAGCGTATCTGGACAACATGGAGGCGTATATTTACCTCAGTAAATAGGCGTGATTCCCTTTTACACAAATTAATACCGAATTAAGCCTTGAAAATGGTGGCATCGGGAACTGATATTTAACTTTTCCTGCAGTTTTTTTGTACTTAAGTTGTTTAAAAAAACGTATATTGGTTCCATTGGGTAGGGGAATGTTGGGTTTATCCCTATTAAAAACCCCAGTGACCTGGTTACAGATTTTACGTAAAAAATGTTAAAGTTCAGTCGCCAACTTTAAGCAGCAACAGTTACCTGATTTCGCAACGATTCGGCAGGTGTGACACTCCGCATGATTGATGTTTCGCAAACTCCGTTCCTTTAGACTAAGAGGCCTAAATTACTTGGGGTTTTGCAAACGCATGTAAGTTCCGATGTTTTTAATTTAGCGTTCCAACCCGTTAAGCAACACCCTCGCCTTTTCCAAGTCCTCAGGAGTGTCAATCCCAATTCCGGCGTGGCTGGTTTGGACCATTTTGATTCTGCGACCCATTTCAAGGTAGCGGAGCTGTTCAAGTTTCTCCGTTTGTTCCAGTGGCGTTGGCACCCAGGTGGCGAAGTCCAATAACGCTTGTCGGCGGAAGGCATAAACGCCGATGTGTCTGAAATAGGACGTCACCGCCTTTTCCCGTGCATGCGGAACAACCGACCGCGAAAAATACAACGCCATTCCATTTTGGTCGGTGACTACTTTGACGTGATTGGGATTGGCAATGTCGTCGGGATTTTCCATACGGATCATCAGTGAAGCCAAATCTATCCTTTGCTCCGGATCCCGCCGGAAAACCTCAATCAAATCGGCCAGCGGCTCTCGGGTCATAAAAGGCTCATCACCCTGAACATTGACTACGATATCAGCCGGAATATTGGCCACCGCTTCAGCAATCCGGTCACTTCCCGATTCGTGTTCCCGAACGCTCATCATCGCCTTGCCGCCGTGGGAGGTGATTTCGTTGTAGATTTCATCTGAATCGGTAACAACAAAAACATCATCAAAAAGTCCTGTAGCCACCGCGGCCTGATACGTCCTGCGGATAACCGTCATGCCGCCAAGATCGTGCATGAGTTTGGCGGGAAAACGGGTTGACGCATAACGGGCCGGCACAACTGCTATTACTTTCATAAACCAAAAATAGGATTTATCGTTTAAAATTCTCGTCGTCAAATCCAATGAGAAAAACTTTGTGCGTAGCCCGCGTAATGGCGGTGTAAAGCCAGCGCAAATATTCGCGATCAGGACCTTCAGGCATAAACGGCCGCTCGACAAATACGGTGTGCCACTGCCCGCCCTGCGCCTTGTGACCGGTAATGGCATAGGCAAATTTTACCTGCAAGGCGTTAAAGTGCTCGTTTTCCCTAACCATTTTAAGGCGCTTCCAGGCCGTTGGCTCCTCATCATAGTCCAGGCCAACCTGTTCAAAAAGGTGTTGGGATTGTTGCGAGGTGAGCGATGGCGAAGGGCTTTCGAGCGTGTCCAGCAGCAAAAGTGTTTCCAGCGGGATCTGGTTGGGATAGTCCAGCATCCGCACCTTGACACGCGCAAAGTGAAAGCCGTAAAGTTCGCGGACGTTAAAAATCTCCAACACCTCGATCAAATCGCCATTGGCAATAAAGCCCGCCTGACTGTCATCGCGAAGCCAGAAGTAATTATTCCTGACCACCATCAAAATATCGCCGGTGCCAATGCGGCTGTCCCGGTCCAGAATGCGCGCCCTGATCTGGTTGTTGTACAAATTGGCGCGTTTGTTCGATCGGACGATAAAAGCCGTCTCATCCATTCCCAAGTTTGAGTATGAGTCGTGGATGGCATCCTGAATGGCGTAACCATCGGTCAATCGGACAATATCGCGAAAACCGGCCAAGTCAAACTGAAAATCAAAGTCATCGGCGGACAATCTTTCGCGAATCAGCGTGGCATTTTCCAAAATACCGGATTCGGCCTGTTGGCGCATCACCTCGTCAAGCTCAATCGAGTAGACTTTCATCCCGTATTCCCGCTCCAGAAAACCCACGTCGAGCGCGGGGCTCAAATCGCGTCCAACGGGCGGCAACTGCGCGGTATCGCCCACCAAAATCAAACAGCAACGCGCACCGGTATATATATAGGTAATCAAATCGTCCAAAAGCGATCCGGACTGATACGACTTCCCGTCGGTTGGCGCATCAGATATCATTGAAGCTTCGTCAACGATAAACACAGCCTCCCGGTGGCGGTTTGGCATGAGCGTAAAGTTGACCCCGGCGTCGACACCTTTTTTGGGATAGTAGATTTTGCGGTGGATGGTCTGCGCCTGTCGCCCGGAATAATGCGACATAACCTTGGCTGCGCGACCGGTTGGTGCCATCAGCACACACTCGCGTCCAATTTCTTCCAGTAAACCCACCAGTGCGGCGAGTGCCGTGGTCTTTCCCGTTCCCGCATAACCCTTCAGCAAAAAAATACTGTCCGGATCGAGCGCCAAAAAGCGGGAAACCATCTGAAAAAAGGCATCCTGTTTTTGAGTGGGCTCAAACGGAAAGTGTTCACGGAGCTTGTAATACAGCGGCGGGTGATCCATTATGGCAAAGATACGGATTGCAAAGGCCGAAAAAAATCGTAAGTTTGCCCGTCATGGAACAGCCAAACATCACCGCCAAAAATTATAAAAAACTGCACTTGCTGGTGTCGCCGCAGGGGTTTTGGTACGCGATTATGGATACGCTGAGCCAACGGGTTACTGCGGTGCGTAAAGTGCCGTTTAAAAAACACGACATTCCACTGGGCGTTCCGGATTTGTATACCGAGGCTTTTGAGGCCCAAGCCGATCTGGCCGGAACTTTTGACGACGTATTGGTCATCCACGATAGCCCGCTGAACACCTTTGTACCGCACGCGCTGTTTGACGAAGATTTTTTGGGAAGTTATCTGCAGTACAACACCAAGGTTTTTGAGACTGATTTTTTTGCCTTTGACGATCTGACGCCCTACGATATGCACAATGTATACGTGCCTTATGTAGACATCAACAATTTCCTGATTGATCGTTTTGGGCCGTTTACCTATAAGAACGCCAACAGTATTTTGGTGCAAAAACTCTTGGACCGATCGCGCAACAACGACGAGCGCCAGGTATTTGCCCACATTGCATCCTCGCATTTTGAAATTGTGGTGGTCCAGAACCAAAAGTTGATTCTGTTCAACTCGTTTGAATATACCACCACGTCAGATTTTTTGTACTACCTGCTTTTTGTGGCCGAACAGCTCAACCTCAATCCCGAAAATTTCCAACTGACGCTTTTGGGCGATGTGAGCCGCGAATCAGATTTGTTTGAGGCCGCCTGGACGTATGTTCGCCACGTATCGCTGGCCGAAGTACAATCAGCCGGACTGACTGATGCCGAAGCTCGACACCATTTTACCTTGTTGGCGTGAGAATCATCTCCGGAAAATACAAGGGGCGACGCATCAATCCGCCAAAGAATCTGCCTGTGCGGCCAACAACCGACATGAGCAAGGAGTCACTCTTCAACATCCTCAACAACCATTATCACTTTCAGGATTTGAGCGTGCTCGACCTTTTTGCGGGAACCGGCAACATCAGTTATGAATTTGCATCGCGCGGCGCCACGCACATTGTGGCCGTAGATCAGGATTTTGGCTGTATCCGTTTTATCAGACAAACCACCGCCGAATTTGATTTTGACATCACGGCCATAAAGTCAAACTGTTTTGAATTTCTGGAAAAGTCGCGCGAGTCGTTTGATGTGATTTTTGCCGATCCGCCTTATGACATGGACGAGGCCAAGTTCAAGCGGATTGTAGATCTGGTCTTTTTAAACGATCTGCTTAATGAAGGCGGCATGCTCATCATCGAACACTCCAAGCACACCAAGATGGACGAGGTAAAAAACCTGACATTCCAAAAACACTACGGAGCATCTGTGTTTTCGTTTTTTGAAAAGGAGACAAAAAAGGAAGCGGAATAAAAAAAAGCAGGCCTGTAAGCCGGATTCTGTCATCTAAAAGATGCCTTACCATTTATCTGGGCTACGGGTTACCCCGCAACTCTATCTTTCTACCCTTCGGCAAGGACGGGCAGCCCTTTCCGGAAAACCGGTTGCCGATATACTTGAAATTTCACCGCATAGAGTTTACCTGATTTCACTACAGCATTACCTGTACATCCTTTCTGTTGCACTTGTCCTAATCGCGATGCGACCGACGGGCGTTACCCGCTATGCTGCCCTGCGGTGTCCGGACTTTCCTCTATTCCTAAAGAACAGCGGTAAGGCGGCCTGCGCGCCAAAGGTACAAATTGTATAAGCCCAAAGGAAATGTTGTAAGCCAATTTAACTAAGCCTTATCGGTTTTGGGAGCAGGCGTATCTTAACTTAGCCAAAAGCAAAATGACAAAGCCATGGAATCTAACATGTATCATTACGCCACCGTGTCAAAAGCGCTGAGCGAACTCTCGGACAAAGGTTTTACGACTGATTTTAACCGAAAGGAAAAGGAATCTGAAATCACCCAAAACCCCAGCCGTTTTGAAATTGTCCACATTTACCGCTACGAAGGACAAACTGATCCCGGCGACGAAGCGACGGTATACGGCATCCAGTCGGCATCGGGTGAAAAAGGCGTATTTGTGGCCAGCGACCTTTCATTTGACGAAAACGATGCCGCCCGCGCATTGCACGAAATAAGCATCAAAGGCCGGCGTTCCCAAAACTGATGGATCGCCTGGCGAAAAAACTTGAGACGATCGGGAATGATCCTAAGGTAGCCGCCCGCGCTGTCGGGTTGCGCTATTGCGGACATTCTAACAAAGGCTACTTCCGGAAAAAAATGGGAAGTAGCTTTTTCTATGTCGATGAATATGAAAATCGCGTAACCTGCCCTGAACTTCTGGAGCGTTTTAAGAAACTGGTGATTCCGCCGGCCTGGACCGATGTCTGGATTTCTCCCTACGAGAACGGTCATTTGCAGGTTACGGGAGTCGATGCGCGCGGCCGTCGTCAGTACCGTTATCATCAGCAATGGACACAAATACGCAACCAGCATAAATTTTACCGTTTGCGGGCTTTTGCCGATGCGTTGCCTTGTATTCGAAAAAAACTGGACGCTGACTTGAAGCGACGCGGACTGCCGTATGAGAAGGTCATGGCGTTGGTAATCCGGTTGATGGAACTCACCCACATCCGCATCGGGAATGACGCCTACCAAAAACTTTACGGATCGTTTGGGATGACCACTTTGCGCGACAAACACGTATCGATCAAGTCGACATCCATCACCTTTGAATTTACCGGAAAAAAGGGAATCGCGCACAAAGTAAAATTGCAAAGCCCCAGACTGGCACGACTGGTCAGGCGTTGCAAGGAAATTCCCGGACAGGAACTTTTTCAGTACTACGATGAAAACGGCTGCCGTAGGACCATCGGGTCGGCCGATGTCAACAATTACCTGAAGGAATGTACCGGACAGGATTTTACCGCCAAGGATTTCAGGGCCTGGGCAGGAACCGTTCATGCACTTTGCGCCTTTCGCGAGGTTGGCGATTTTGGGTCTGAATCTGAATGCAACAAAAACATTGTCAAGGTGATTGACCTGGTAGCGGAAAAACTAGGCAACACCCGTTCAGTTTGCAAAAAATACTACATCCATCCTACGGTAATGGCGGCGTACACCAACCGATCGCTGGCGAAATATCAGCACCGCTCCTCCAAACGCTCAGGCGGGCTCTCACCCGACGAACAAACGTTGGTAAAGATTCTCGACAATGAAAAAATGGCTCCGGTTTTAACCTGACATGACGTTTTTTTTTGGCCGATTGATTTTTCAATCGGGCGTTTAGGATTATATTTGTGCCACTATGGAACAATTTATCGTATCGGCCCGAAAGTACCGTCCGCAGACCTTTAAAGATGTCATCGGCCAGCAAACCATTACCGACACGCTTCTTGCCGCCATAGAAAGCAACCACCTGGGTCAGGCGTTGCTGTTTACCGGACCGCGTGGTGTGGGTAAAACTACCTGCGCCCGTATTTTGGCGCGCAAAATCAACCAGCCGGGATATGACAATCCAAGCGAGGATTTTGCCTTTAACGTTTTTGAGCTGGATGCCGCCTCGAACAACTCGGTCGACGACATCCGCAACCTGACCGATCAGGTAAGAATCCCTCCGCAAACCGGTCAGTTTAAGGTTTACATCATCGACGAGGTCCACATGCTCTCATCGGCTGCTTTCAACGCTTTTCTAAAAACGTTAGAAGAACCACCGGCGCACGCCATCTTTATTTTGGCCACAACGGAAAAACACAAAATCCTCCCGACTATTCTTTCGCGCTGTCAGATATTTGACTTTAAGCGGATAACCGTTCAGGATATTCAGGATCACCTGGCCGATGTGGCACAAAGCCAAGGCATTACCGCCGAGCCCGAAGCGCTGCACATCATCGCCCAGAAAGCCGACGGTGCGCTACGTGATGCACTCTCCATTTTTGACCGGGTCGTGTCGTACTGCGGCTCACACCTTTCACGACAGGCAGTGGCCGAGAACCTTAGTGTCCTGGATTACGACACCTATATCTCCATCACCGACTTGATTCTCGACAACAAAATTCCGGAACTGCTTTTGGCCTATGACGACATCATGGCCAAGGGATTTGACGGACAGCACTTTGTTGCGGGACTTGCCAGTCATTTCAGGGATTTGCTGGTTTGCAAAAACGCGGCAACCGTCAAACTGCTAGAAGGCAGCGAAACCGTACAGAGACTTTACGCCGAACAGTCGCAAAAAGCGCCCACTGATTTCCTGATGGAAGCCATCGCCCTGGCCAACGACACTGATTATCGCTATAAAGGCAGCCAAAATCCGCGGCTATTTGTCGAACTGTGCTTGATGCAATTGGCATCGATCACTTACACCGGCGAAAAAAAAAAGTTGATGGATTCATAATCCCGGCTGAAAACTACTACGGTCGCGCCTTTCACATCCCGGTCGAAGCGCCGGAAGTTGTGATTCCCAAAGTGCCGTTGGCGCCAATGGCTCCCGTTGCCGAGAATCCGGAGGAGAACGAAAAACCCATTCCCGTGGTTTCGGCGCTGTCAATCAAGAGCATACAGGCCAAGCGCGAATTGTTGCAACAGACGCAAAAAGTTCAGGAAGAAGACGTTCATCTCCCCGCCGAACCCTTTACCGAAACTGAAATGATGCTCGAGTGGACGCGTTACGCCCAAAAACTGGGAGATAAGGGCCACCGCATCATGGAATCGTACATGCTGATCAATGATCCGAGGCTGGAAGGAACCACCATCATACATGAACTGCCCAACGAGGGTTCGCGGATTGATTTTGAAAAGGAACTGATGTCGCTGGCGGGTTACTTGCGAGGAAAACTGCACAACCACGAAATTTCCATCCGGCTCGAAGTCAATGAAACCATTGAAAACAAGCGGGCTTTTACGGCGCAGGACAAATACAACCGGCTCAATGAAATCAATCCCGGTCTGGAGCTGTTGCGCCGAACCTTTGATCTGGACTTCAATTCCTAAATCCGTCCGTAATACATGGCTTTGATGACACCGTCGGCCAACCCGATCTTTGGCACGAAAATCTGCCGGGCGCCACTCCATTTCATGGCGTTCAGGTAAACGCGCAAGGCCGGAATGATCACGTCGGCGCGGTCCGGGTTGAGGCCCAGTTCATAAATCCGCTGGTCGTATGTCATGGCGTTCAAAGCCGAGTACTGGGAATTCAGATAGATGTAGGAAAGCGGTTTTTCCTGGGTTTTGCCCGACATCTTGAAAATCTTGTTAATGTTTCCGCCCGATCCGATCAGCGAAACCGATTCATAATCGGCGGTTTGGGTGCGTATCCATTTTTCAATCTCTTCCCATACGACGTCGGTGACCATGTTGTTGATAAGTCGGACCGTTCCGCACTTGAATGATTTTGAGGCGACGATCTTGCCGCGGGAAAAAAGCGAAAACTCGGTACTGCCACCGCCAACATCGACATACAAATAGGTTTCGTCGGTTTTTAAAAGGTGATGCAAATCTGTCGATGCGATAATGGCCGCCTCAGTTTTTCCGTCGATGATTTCAATGGGAATGTCGGCTTTTTCGCGGACAATCTCAACTACTTCCTTGCCGTTGTAGGCCTCGCGCATGGCCGATGTGGCACAAGCCATAAAGCGCTCGACTTTGTGGACTTTCATCAGCAGACGGAATGCCGTCATGGCATCGACCATCCTGGAGATGTTCTCTTGGGAGATTTCGCCCACGGTAAAAGCGTCCTGGCCCAAGCGTATGGGGACGCGCACCAGGGAACTCTTGCTAAACTGGGTTTCCTTTCCTTCTTCTTCGATAATGTTGGCCACCAGCAGGCGCATGGCATTCGATCCGATGTCGATGGCGGCATATTTCTTAATGTTGATCATTCAGTCAATGCAGGATTTGAGGTAATAGGCGCCGTAGCTGACTCGGCAAGTCGGCGGTAATAATCGTAAGTTTCAAACTGTGCCCGGAAAATAGGGGAATCGCCTCTTTCGCGATAGGGATTGTCCAGATGCTCTGAATGGATCCGTGCTTTTACGTTTCCTTTCCAACCGACGTTAAAATTCTCGATCAGCTCGGCTCTGGTTTCCGGATCATAGATCGGACAGGTAACCTCTACCCTGCCGTCGAGATTGCGGGTCATGAAATCAGCCGATGAAATGTATACGTCGGGATTTCCGGCATTACCAAAAATATAGATCCGCGAGTGTTCCAGATACGTATCGACAATGCTGATGGCCTCAATGTTCTCACTTAGTCCTTTGACGCCCGGGATTAACGAACAAATCCCGCGAATCTGTAATTTGATCTTGACGCCGGCCTTACTGGCATCATAGAGTTTGTCGATCATGCTAAAATCAGACAGGCTGTTCATCTTGAGGTTGATGTAGGCCGGCTTGCCCAAATGTGCGTTAAGGATTTCACGGTCAATCAATTTGTAGAACCGCATCCGCGTATAATGCGGCGATACGATCAGGTGTTTGTAGCGCTGCACCCGGTAGTTGACGTCAAAAAACTCGAATACCTTGGCCACGTCCTTCAGGATTCCCTGGTGGCTGGTAAGCAGCGTCACATCGGTATAGACACTGGCCGTCGACTCGTTGAAATTGCCGGTTGAGATAAATCCGTAGCGCACCATTTTGCCATTTTCGATCCTCTCGATACAACAGATCTTGCTGTGGACCTTGAGTCCTTTGATGCCAAAAATAAGTTCGATACCCTCCTCCTGCATCAACTCGGAGTACGCAATGTTGCTGGCCTCGTCAAACCGGGCCTGAAGTTCAATTTGCACCGTAACCTTTTTGCCGTTCCGCGCCGCGTTGATCAGTGAACTGACAATCTGCGAATTCTTGGCCAGGCGGTAAAGCGTGATCTTGATGGCCGTGACTTTTGGGTCGAGGGCCGCCTCGCGCAAAAACTTGATGACGTATGCAAATGACTGATAAGGCGCATTGACCAGGTAGTCTTTTTTGGCGATGCGGTTCAGGATGCTCCCGTCCAGACTGAGACCGGGTACGGGAAGCGGCGGCTTTTGCTGGTAGAGCAAATCGTAGCGCCCCAGGTTGGGAAATGAAATGTAATCGCGACGGTTGTGGTAACGCCCGCCCGGAATGATGCTGTCGGAGGCGTCAATGCCCATGTGCTTCAAAAAGAATTTAAGCGTGTCCTTGTCGATGGATTCATCGTAAACAAACCTAACCGGCTCGCCCTCGCTGCGTTCCTTGACACTTCGCGCAATTTTTTGTAGCATGCTCTTGCTCATATCTGAATCAATATCCAGCTGGGCATCGCGGGTTACCTTGATCATGTGGGCCGAAATGCTTTCGTAATCAAAAATATTAAAGATCGAACTCAGGTTGTAGCGGATCACATCGTCCAAAAGCATAACATATTGCTTGCCGTCGGCCTCGGGAAGCACGACGAATCGTCCGAGCGTTTTGGGGAGTTCGATGATGGCGTAGCGCACCTCGCCCTTGGGTTTGGCAAGGTTTAGCAGATTGGATTTTCCCTCGGGCTTCATGACCAGTTTTACGGCCAGATAACCGCTGGTATCTTTTAAGAGCGGGAATTCGGCCAGGTCATTGAGGATGATGGTGATAAGCGCCGGACTGACTTTTTGAAAAAAGAACTGCTTGACAAACTTGCCCTGCGCTTCATTGATCTGGCTTTCATTGACGATGTAGATGCCCTCGTTGGCCAGTTCCTTTTGTATGTCGGCCAGGGTGCGCAAACTCTCGGCTTGCTGACGGATCACTATAGAGGTAATGTCTTTGATCAGTTGACCTGCAGAAATGCCGCCGAGCACTTTCTCACCAGATTTTCCGGAAAGGGCCAATCGGCGCACCGCCGCATATCGCACGCGGAAAAACTCGTCGAGGTTGTTTGAAAATATTCCGATAAAGCGCAACCGGTCGAGCAATGGGACGGTTTTGTCGGCTGCTTCCTGTAGGACGCGACCGTTGAACGCGAGCCAGCTTTTCTCGCGGTCAATATAGCGGTAATTTTGGATACTCATTAGCGTAAGGATTTCGGGAACAGGGTACGGGTGATTTTCCCCTGTGAAATGTCTTGCCAGCGATTTGCCTCAAAATCGAGGCATACCAGCCCGGCCGTCGGGACATTGTCGATGTAAATATCGCCAAAATTATTGACAAATTCCGTGATTCCCTCGTTGTGGCCAAAAATGCAGAGACAGTCGATTGAATCATCGGCCTGACGGATGATATCGGCCAACCTTTGCCAGTTAAACGTATAGAGATCAAACTTAAAATCGACGCGATCAGGCGGAAGGTTCCATTCGCGGATCATGATATCTGCGGTAAGGGAAGCACGGCGTGCGCTGCTGCTCCAAATGGTCAGCGGGTCAGGCAGGCTTTGCTTGAATTCCCGGGCAACGGCCTTTGCGTCGTCCTTGCCTCTTTGGGTCAGGGTGCGGTCAAAATCGTCCAAAGACATGCTCCAATCCGATTTGGCGTGACGAATCAGGATAAGCTTTTTCATGCGGTTCAATTTGGCTTAAATATCAGCCAAAAAAATGATTCGGGCAAATAAGGCGGAACCTATTCTATAAAAATTTCATTAAAAATTAATCCTTTTTGTTCAGGATTTTATTAACAAACGTTCAGCATATTTTATATGTAAGATTTAAACTACAATTAATGTTAAAAATGACACTTTATCTATAATTTTATGCATTTTATCGATGTTTTTGTTTGGTAGTTAAAAATTAAAATCTACATTCGACCTGTCAAAAGTTAATAAATGCCTAAATATGACGGGTCTGACAGTGCAAAATTTTGGTAGTGAGTAAACAAAATGAGACGGATACACATCATTTTTTTAGGTCGAAAATTCCTAAAAAAGGTGTTTTATCGAGAATTCAGGTTTTTCACAGAGAAAATTAAGCGTAAGAAAACCGTGTCAGTATTTTAGCCAACGAATTTGAAATTAGGTGAGTTATATCACTTTGTCTAAAATTCAGAAA
This sequence comes from uncultured Flavobacterium sp., assembly GCA_934636265.1. Taxonomy (GTDB): domain Bacteria; phylum Bacteroidota; class Bacteroidia; order Flavobacteriales; family Flavobacteriaceae; genus Flavobacterium. The sequence continues at coordinate 4,799 of CAKUAD010000003.1, read as the reverse complement.
ATTCATTGAAAGATGAAAAAACAGATCCCAAACCAATTATTTAACCAGCCGGAACTTTCCGGTAAAACTAGAATTTCGATGACTCAAAAAGTGCTTTTGGTGCTTGTGCTCATGCTCGTATTTACGGGTGCACATGCCCAGGCTGGGCAAATCTCGGTCCCGGCCAATCAAACGTCGATTATGCATCTTGACCAGTTTCTGGCTTCAATGCGCCAGGGAAGTCAGGCGCGAAGTGCAGGAGCCAGTGCAGTGGAAGGGTTGATTTACGACCTGAAACCCACGCTGTATGTACAATCGGGTACAACCAATGTTCATGGCGAAGGACTCCCAACCGTGTTGCGTACCGACGCGGCTTCGCTGCAATCCATTGCGGGTTTGCCGGCTGCACAGATTCAAAACGTCAAAATGGCGATCATTCGTGTTCCTGCCGGAGCTCCCAAAGTTGATATGTCCGTTTTTAGCGGATTCCCATCTCTTAACTATGTCTACATCCAAAGCGAGGGCAATGTCACACCGGCAACCGCTTCGACATTGATTGAAAATCAAAACCCAAATCAGCAGGTTTTTTACAGTATCCACGAGATCAACTAACAAACCTGAGAATAATAAATGCATAGACTTATGAGACATTTTTACCCCATTTCCAAAAATCTGCTCGCCTGTCTGTTTTTCCTGGTAGCCATGTTTGCCGGGGATTTTGCGATGGCGCAGGTACGTGTCCCGTTCACGCAACGGACCTCACAGTACACGCCCACCCGTAAGATTTACAACATCAAGGGCGATTTTGCCATGATTGGGAACACCAACATGACGTTAGTCAATTATGGCAACAACACGTCAAATGACAACCCGATGCAGTACGTCGACATTGACGGCGACCCCAACACGCTGAACTCTTCGTCGGCCACCTTGGTGCTGTCAAATGAAAACGGTGCGCTTCCTAACTGTTCTGATATTGTGTACGCCGGACTTTATTGGACCGGGCGCGCGCATGACAGCAACTCGTCGGATACGTTTACCGTAACCAAGAACGGCGTCACCAAGAATTACAACAAACGGGTCGTATCGATTAAAGGTCCGGGCGCTTCAGGCTACACCAACTTTACGGCGGGCACCAATGACATCTGGTATCCCAACAACGCCGACGGCAACATGTATTCGGCTTATGTAGAAGTGACCGATTATGTGCGCAACCAAGGACTTGGAGCTTATACCGTGGCTGATATCGCCCTGCGCGAAGGAAGTGGTGGATCGACAGGATACTACGGTGGATGGAGCCTTGTTGTAGTGTATGAAAATCAATTGATGAAGTACCGCGACATCACGATTTTTGACGGTCATGCCTATGTGGCCGGTAACATCACGGCTGATTATGAGATTCCGGTTTCCGGTTTCAACACCGTTCAGGCTGGTCCGGTCAACATGAAGCTTGGCTTGATGGCCGGTGAAGGTGATCGCAATATTTCCGGGGATTATTTCCAGATCCGCAATGCCGCAAACAGTGCCTGGGTAACCCTGAACCATGCCAATAACGCGACAAACAACTTCTTTAACTCATCGATTTTTACCGGATCAAATACCCGAAACCCAAACCTGGTGAACAACACCGGTCTCGACATCAGTGTGTTTGACATTCCAAACGCCAACAACTCGGTGATGACCAACAACCAAACGTCCACGCGATTCCGCTACGGAACCACGCAGGATACGTTTGTGATTTTTGCCGTCGTCATGGCGGTCGATGCCTACATTCCGGATGTGGAGGGTACGATTTCATCGGTTTCGATAAACGGAGTTCCTACCACCAATCCGCCTCAGAGCGCCTTACCGGGACAAATCCTGGAGTACAAGGTAGAAATCCGCAACCGCGGAACCGAGCCGGTCAACAACACCAAAATCACGATTCCTGTTCCGTACAACGCTGTTTATGTACCTAACAGCGCCGTGCGAAACATTTACTACACTCCTGCTCCAACGCCTAACTCACTGGTTTTTGATCCAAGTCTCGGATCGACCGGTTCTATTGTTTGGAATATAGGCACTGTGCCGGTACCTGCCGATCCTGAAACCCTTTTGGGCGATCTGGTATTCCGATTCAAGGTCACCGAGGATTGTGCTTTGCTCAAAAACGTAAGCTGCAGCAACATTGTGGCCGTTAACGGTAATTTTACCGGGGTTGGCGCCATCACCGGGATTTCTTTTAATGAAAAGGATTTGATCCAGGGATATGAAGAATCAGGCGAGTGTCAGGGCAACGCCATTGCGGCACCGTTCCTGATCAACATCAACTCGATAGATTATGTCAACCAAAACTGTCAGGCTACGCCACCTATCGGGGATATCGTTGTTTGTACAAACGCCACATCAATCCCGATTACGGCCATTACCGGAAACTTCCCACCGGGAACACAGTTCTACAACCAATTCCCTATTGTTCCGGGAACTACAATTCAATACACCATCAACAACCCGTTCCCTGCCACTCCCGGCACGCGGACTTATTATGCCGTACCGCCAAACTCGGCGCCTTCGTGTAACTTCACTTTTACCATTACGGTAACGTCTATTACTACACAGCCATCGGTACAAAACATCAGCTATTGCCAGGGCGCTGTTGCCGTTCCACTTACGGCCACTCCAAGCAGCCCGGGCCTCAACCTGTACTGGTATACGTCGCAAAACGGAAGTTCAGTTTCTGAAATCACTCCATCGACCACCACTCCTGGTTCTACTACTTATTATGTAGCCGAGGGTCAATCGGCACTTTGTATCGGTACAAAGGTTCCGGTAATCGTAACGGTTTATCCTGCTCCTGTATGGCAAGCTCCGGCTGCAGCCAACGTATCGGGATGTTCAACCGCTGCCATCACCGGACTTCCTTATACTGAAACTGAAACTCAAATCAACCTGACGCAGTTTACCAATGCGGGCGGATCAGTTTCAAATGCGGGTGCCATCGGTTCTTATACCCTGACTTATCAGGATGCGTCAAGCGGAACCTGTCCGATTCAGGTAACGCGTACCTTCCGCCTGACTACGGTTTGCGGAACTTTGTCGCTCACTCAGAATATCAACATTCAGGACAGCGTATCGCCTGTAATCGCGGCGCTTCCCGCAACTTCAACCATCGACTGCAGCGCCGGAGCTCCTGTTTTTGCTCAGGCAACGGCTACCGACAACTGTGGCGATGCGACCCTGACTTTTGTAGATGTCACTACGCCTGGAGCTTGCGCCGGATCGTATTCGGTAACGCGCACCTGGACCGCCACTGATGCTTGTGGGAACACAGCCACAGCCAGCCAGACAATCAACGTTCAGGATGTTACGGCTCCGGTTATTTCACCGCTGCCGTCAGCTTCAACCATTTCATGCGGAACCACGCCGGTGTTTGAGACGCCCACTGCGGTTGATGGATGCGGAAGCGCCGTCACATTGACCAGTAATGACGTTGAAACTCCGGGCGCCTGCCAAGGAACTTATACCATTACCCGTACCTGGACTGCTACGGATGCCTGCGGAAACATGTCGACTGCTTCACAAGCGATTACTGTTACCGATACGGTAGCGCCTGTGATTTCGGCCCTGCCTGCACCGTCGACTATCCAGTGTCCCGCCACTCCTGTCTTTGCTCAGCCAACTGCCACTGACAACTGTGGTGCCACGGTAACTCTTAACTTTGTTGATGCTACGACTCCGGGCGCTTGCGACGGATCGTACTCGGTAACCCGTACTTGGACTGCGGTTGATGCCTGTGGAAACACTTCTACCGCTTTGCAGACTATTACTGTCGAGGACAACTCAGCACCAACCATTACGACTCAGGCTCAAAACCTGACCCTGCAGTGCAGTACAGGCAATCAGGACGCCCTGACCAACTGGCTGGCCAACAATGGCGGTGCAGTTGCACAGGATACATGCTCGGCTGTTACCTGGACCAATGATTACTCAGCGGTTGCAGGAAACTGTTCTGAATCAGTTGTGATAACCTTTACCGCTACCGATGATTGCGGAAACGCCGCTTCAAGTTCGGCTACCTTTACCCTTCAGGACAACACCGCTCCTGTAGCGCCTGCCGCACCTGCCGCTGTAACTGTGGCTTGTGCCTCCGAAGTTCCTGCTAACACTACCCTAACTGCCACCGACGCTTGTTCAGGCGAGGTTTCGGTTGAAGGTGTCGACGTGGTAACGCCTGGCTCTTGCGCCAACTCATTCACCATCGTTCGCACCTGGACATTTGCGGATGCTTGCGGAAACCAATCATCAGTATCGCAAAACATCTCTGTAAACGACAACGTCGCTCCGGTTGCTCCGGTGGCGCCTGCCGCTGTTCAGGTTAGCTGTGCCTCGGACGTTCCGGGTCCTGAAACCCTTACCGCTACCGACAATTGCGACGGACAGATAGTTAGTACTCCATCCGACGTCATCGCGCCGGGAGCTTGTGAGAACTCTTTTGTTGTGACCCGTACCTGGACATTTGCCGATTCATGTGGCAACCAGTCGTCGATTTCGCAAACCATTACTGTAAATGACACCATCGCTCCAACTGCGCCTGCAGCTCCGGCTGATGTGACCGTGGCCTGTGCTTCAGAAGTTCCTGCCATGATATCGCTGACCGCTACGGATAACTGTGCGGCCATCAATCGCGGGGCTGAAATCACCGTTGAAGGTGTTGATGTGGTAACGCCTGGCTCTTGCGCCAACTCATTCACCATCGTCCGTACCTGGACTTTCGTGGATGCTTGCGGAAACGAGTCATCGGTATCACAAAATATCTCCGTAAACGACAACATCGCGCCTGT
>CAKUAD010000002.1 GCA_934636265.1 uncultured Flavobacterium sp. | reverse complement strand
AAGGTACCTTAGCTCAGTTGGTAGAGCAATGGACTGAAAATCCATGTGTCCCTGGTTCGATTCCTGGAGGTACCACAAAAAACCCCGATGGCTTTCCGTCGGGGTTTTTTCATTTACCTACAAAAAGAGCCGGCCAACGCCGACTCCCTTTTTAAATATTTACTTTTTTATAAAAGCTTTAGTGACCGTTTGAAAATCATGCCGCAGTCGGATCCAATAGGTTCCCTCGCACCGTAAATTTTTAAATTGCTGGGCGTGCCCTTGCAGGTCGGGCTATCCGCTGTAGTTGTCCGGCAAAAAAGCCGGCCAAGCTGCCGCTGCTATCCCTCACGCGCCTGCGCCGGAAAGTTTTACCTAAAACGTCTTGGTCATGTCCTTGTCGACCACCAAAATGTAATCGGCTTTGCCCAGGTGTTCAGCATCCAGTTTGTCCAGATTGTCCTGTTCTACCGTGGCAATTGTAAAAATGCGGGTTTGCGGGCGATATGTTTTTAAATACCATCCGATTCCTTCATAATGGTCAGAGTGGTAAGTACCGTTGTAGTGAACAAAAACACTTCCGGCCTGCATATTTTTAATAATAAAATGCGCCATTGTCGCATCCTTCACTGCCTGCGCCTTGGGAAAATTGTCGGTGGCGTGGTCGCCCATCATTTTCATCATGTTCACGTACCCCGGCAGCGCTGCGTCATAAGGCATGGGCTGGGGCATCATCCAGGATTTTTCCTCATCTGTCAGCGTTGTTAAGGATTCCAATCCTTTTTTGGCCACCATCGACGCGTAACGCCTGGGGATATTCGCCGCGACGAATCTTATTTTTTGGTCTTTTGCAAAATCCACCAGCGGTTTGTAGTCGGTTTTGTGGTTGTTCCACAGGCGGGCCAGGGTGTCAAATTGCTTTTGGTCAATTCGCCCCGCCAGATAATCGTCCAGTTGACGCTGGTTATCAGCCTCAATCATCTCGGCACCCATTACAATTGGCATCTTTGCAGCCAAATCCCTTGTGAGTTCCAGTTGAAGCCAGTGGCAGATAGGATTGTCATGGTATTCTCCAAAAAGCACTACTTCGGCCTTGGATGCATCGGCCAGCATTTTTTCATATTGGGTCTTTTTGCCCTTGTTGGTAAAAAGCTGGTAGGCCGGTTTTTGCGCTGCGGCTAAAAAGGATAACGCAAAGAAAAATAATGATAGTCTAAGGAGGTTCATTTTGCCGGTTTTTAGGATTACGAATATACGCAGAACGTTTCATTCGTCAGGTTGAAATCGATTGGGTCAAACCACTTTTGTATCTGAAATCAACTATATTGGTCCTATAATTCTCGACAGATGAGACAATTCTACTTCTTGACCTTGCTGCTTGCCACCCTGACGGGCTTTTCACAGAATCTGCCAAAAGGACTGACGCCCGCCGAAAAGCAACTGCTACCCCAGTTTGTTTTCCGCAACGCCTAACTCACGCCTGCCCCGACTACTCCGGTACGTGCCGCCGCCGAATGGGAAGAGGTTGAATATCTGGTTGTCACATGGGTTCCGGCGTATCAGAACATTTTGCGCCAGATTGTTGCCACAGGAGTCAACGAGTGCAAAGTGATCATCACGACGCAGAATCAAACCTCGGTGGCAAATTACCTTACGTCCAACGGTATTTCGCTTACCAATGTCATTTTCATGAACGCCCCTTGGGACAGCATCTGGATACGCGATTATGCCGGGAATACGATTTATTCCAACGATGTCGGCGATCGCGCGCTGACCGATTGGATCTACAACCGTCCGCGACCTAACGACAATGTCATGCCCAGCAGCCATTCAAGTTTGGTAGGGGTGCCGATCTACATAACCGATTCGGGAACGAATGACCTGGTAAACACGGGCGGAAACTATATGTCGGACGGACTCGGAAACGCCTTTGCATCCGAGTTGATTCTGGACGAAAACGCGGCGGGAAATCCGTACAACGTATCGGCTAAAACTGAAGCGCAGATCGATGCCATCATGGAATCGTATATGGGCATCACCAACTTTATCAAAATGCCGACGCTACCCTATGATGAGATTCACCATATCGATATGCACATGAAACTGCTGGATGAACAGACCTTGTTGGTGAGCCGATATCCGCCTGGCGTGGCCGACGGACCACAGATTGAATCGAACATCAATTACGTGCTGTCTAATTTTAACTCACCGTTTGGGACTCCTTACAAAATAAAATGGATTGATGCACCACCAAGCACCGGCGGGCTTTATCCCGATAACGGCGGATTGTACCGCACCTACAGCAATGCGACGTTCGTAAACAAGACGCTTTTGGTGCCCACTTACCGTCCGGAAGTTGATGGTCCGGCGCTCAACTACCTTCAACAACTATTACCGGGTTATAACATTGTTGGCATTGATGTGGACAATTCAAATGAAAATCTGATTTCGTCCTTGGGTGCCATCCATTGCATTACGCACACTATTGGCGTCGCTGATCCGCTTTTGATCGTGCATCAGCCGGTGGATCAGGCTTCGGCGGGCGCAATGGTAAGCATTCAGGCGTCGATACAACATAATTCCGGAATTTCAGCCGCAACGGTTTACTGGCGAGAGACGGGATCGACGACTTTCCAACAAACCGGGATGGTATCGGGCGCAAACAACCAATGGTCGGCATCGCTGCAAATTCCTTGGGGCGATACAGATGTCGAATATTACATAGGCGCGGTAGCCACGTCCGGAAAAACCCAGGTAAGGCCGATTGTCGCACCTAGTGGTTACTGGACGATTGACGTACAACAACTATCGGCCGAGCAATGGGCTGCTAACAACATATCCAAACCGTATCCAAATCCGGCGCAGGAAACCGTGAATGTAAAACTGGGTCAGATTCAGGGGCCGATTCATGTCACCATTTCAAATCTGTTGGGTCAGACACTATACCGGAATACGTTGCAAAGTTCAGGCGGCATACTTACCATCGGACTTGCATCGAACTGGAACGGGACGCTGCTCATGACCTTTGAAGGTGAATTCGGGAAAGTAACCCGAAAAGTCGTCAGGTTGTAATCCTCGCCAAAAAAATCATAAGTGGGCGCATGAAATTGTGCTATTCCGCTATCTTTAAGGGAAATCTTTGGGTATGACCAAAAAAATCCTGATTGTCTTTGCCATCGTGGTGGTGCTAGGCATATTGCTTGGCGTAGGCGCAAACTATTGGATAGACCGCAAATTGCCCTCATTGCTTAGAGCGAAAAACGATTCTCCATTTGAAATCACCTACCGCAACCTGGACATGTCTCTTTTTTCGCGGACTATAACCGCTACCGACATTTTCCTTGTTCCGAAAAATTCAGTGGGTTCGGCAAACCAAAAACCAGGATTTTATGCCGACGTTCAAAAAATAAAAGTGAGTGGATTTGGGATCTTCGACATGCTTTTTAACGACAGGATAAGCGCTAAAAGCCTTTTGGTGGACAAGCCTAATTTGACGATCCTGCGCGATGCCGATGTCAAAAAACACAAACCGATCCAGCAGGATGTGCTCGAACCGCTCCGCAAGATAATACGTGTCGATGACCTTGAACTTAAAAACGCCAACATTACCATTCGTCAGCTCGAGCAGGAAAAAACAACATTGGACGTCCGCAACACGACGATCAACCTGACCGGGATTACGCTCTCGGACGTTACGCTCAACCGAAAAATCCCATTCACATACAAGACATATTCGGTGAATTGCGAGAGCCTAACCTACCGGACGCCAGTCTATGAAATCCGTTCGGGAAAAATAGAGACCGTAAACGATGGTCTGACGCTTTTGGATTTCTCATTAAAACCGCGCATGAGCCGGGAGGCGTTTTCCCGCTCGCTTAAGGTTGAGAAAGATCTTTTTGATGCAAGCGCCAAGGTGCTGGCCTTAGACAAAATTGATTGGGGCTATGACGGTAATTTGCTCTATTGTCACATCGGAACCATTTTCTTTGACGGACTGGACGCCGAGATCTTTAGAGACAAAACCGTTGCCGACGACAAGAAAAAAAAGAAGTTATACAGTGAACAACTGCGAAATATTGGGTTCAACCTGACAGTCGGACTTCTCCAATTCAAGGATTCAAAATTGGCGTATGAGGAAAGGAAAGACAAGGACGACGGCCCGGGACGCCTTACGTTTGACCACTTTAACCTGAAAGCAACCGGAATCACAAGCGGAATGGCAGCCAACAGTAAAGAGGATGTCAGGATCAAAGTCGCGTGCCGATTCATGGATGCGGCGCCTTTCAATGTGGATTGGTCGTTCAATGTACTCGACAAATCGGAGAAGTTCAGGATTATCGGGCATATCCGCGACTTTCCGTCAAAGGCGTTGATCCCATTCACGAAACCTTATGTCAATGCCGAATTTGAGGGCAAACTTGACGAAGTCCGTTTTGATTTTACCGGAAACGACAACGGCACGTCGGGCACGTTTTCTCTTGAGCACAGCAACTTCAAGGTCAATGTGCTCAAGAAGGATGGAAAGGAAAAAAACAAATTGGTTTCGGCCATCGCCAACATTTTCGTCAAAAAAGATTCAAACGAAAAACCCAAAACAGTCAAAGTCTCGGTTGAGCGCGAAAAAGACAAATCATTTTTCAACCTGCTCTGGAAAAGCGTGTCTGATGGCCTTAAAAAAACGCTGCTTTAAGGAGCGGGCTGGTCTGCGGACGGCCTGACCGTTTCAGGCTGTGCAGAAGTTTCAGCCGGGATTGGCGTTTGGGCAGCTGGAACGGGCGCCTCACCATTATATTCCGTTTCTTCCAGATCCTGGGTCTTGCGGCCCAGTTTCACTTTTGGGTCATCCTGGGTTCCGGTAACCGTCAGCGGAATCCCGATGATGCCCAGCGGCGGAAGTCCCAGTCGCATCTTTAGGTTGAGCTTTCCGTCCAAACTGGTCTGGCCTTCAATTCGCGGTCGGAATCCGGCTACTTTGAACTTAAACCTGTCGATGGTAATGATGTTGTTGCGGATTTGGGTTTTGATATCAACCTTGCTCACATCCGGATCGGCAACGCCTTCCATGTTGGTTTCGCGGCTCACCACATTCATCAGCCTAAAGCCTTTCATCTTGACATTTTTCACCGACAGTACACCGCCGCCCTCAAGTGACGGATAGATTGGACTCATGCCGGCACCCAGTTTTCCCTTGAGTTTGTAATCGAGCGATACGATACCCTCGGCATACTCAGCCGCCGACGCCATTTCCTTGAACAAGGCCACTTCAGTGTAGGCGCGTTTAATGTCAAAATCAGATGCTTTTATGGCAAAATCAAAATGGGCGGTGCGCGCGCTTTCCGGCTTGTAACGGGCGTCCAAACCAACGCGGCAACCAATCATCGAAAACGAGTTGCGTTCCAGCGACAGGGTATTGTTTGCTATCCTGACCGTGCCGCTCACGTCCTGCAATTCCAATCCCTGAAAAAAGACTTGACGGGCGCTGGCGGTAAGCGAAACGTCAAAATTGGGCGGAACCATGACCACTCCGGGCGACGATTTTGTGGCGTTTGACGAATCAGATGCCGGAGCCGTCATAAATTCATCCACTGCGATTTTTTGCGAGGTAAGCGAGAACTTTCCTTTAAGGACTTCGCGATCTGATAGCACAAAGTTGATGACGTTGCGCAACTGTCCGTCCATGGCAAAATCTGACGAAGCATAACCAGCCTTGAAATCGGAGAAATTCATCTGATCCTGATTGAACTCAAAATTTCCCTGACGGATAACAAAAGGATGTACAAGGTAAGCAGTGGTCAGCCTGATGTCCTGCAGGGTGAGAGTCCCGCGGTTTTCCAGCGACTGATAACGGCCCTGTGTGGCATCGCTTTGTTTTCCCTTAAAGGAGACGTCGGCCAGGATGCGGCCCTGTAACCCCGTGTCGGGAATGGCAAAAACCTGATAAACGCGCGCAACGTCAATTTCGCCCTTGGCTTTGAGGTTGTAGGCTACGTCGTCAAAGTTGACAAAATCGGCAAAAAGCGTAAAGGACTTTCCCTCAAAAACAAAATCGCCACGGTTGATCGTTAAACGCGAATCGGCAAAACGGCCCGACGGATTGGTAAGAGAAGCCGCCAGTTGAATGTTTTGGATGGCATTTGGGTAGTACGGCGTCTTGACGAGCCCGCCCGCAAGGGAAAGCTTTCCGGAGGTGATGGGAAACTGCCGCGTGTTGCCGTCGTAAATCCCGTTGGCGCGAATGTCTGATTTTAAGTGGCCCGCCAATTTAAAGCCGTCGATCATCAGGGCGTCACTAACCCTGGCCAAGTTGAGCGATGACTGCACATGGGCTTTTGTCAGGTTGATGCGCTCCAGACCCTGGCTCTTGACAATGGCCTTGAGATAGTCCTTCCCGGCATTAAAGTAAAGCGAATCCAGATCGATTCTCAGGCGGTTTGGGTCGAGCGATGGCAGCGTGGTTTTTAAGTTGAGAAAGATGTTTGACAGCGCAACCGGAGCCGATTGATGTTTGAGTTCGCCGTCGCGGATTTTCATGTTGAACGACAGCGTCGGCATCTTTGATTGGGAGGCAATGTATTGGCCCTTTAAAGAGAGCGCCACCGATGTTTGGCCTTTTACCTGCGACGTTTCGAGCCATTTGACATACTGTGGCGGAAGCGCCGTAAAAAAGTCGCGCAACTGACTTTCCTGGGTGCGCAGGTTAAAGTACATATCGTAGCCGTTCTTTAAAAAATCGAATTTCCCGGTAAACACCACCGGAAGTTTGTTGATTTTAAGGTCGTTTTCGGCAAAGACAAACGCCAGCGAGTGGGTGTTGATTTGGGTGATGAGCCGCGCCGATACTTTTTTGTGACGCAGATACGGCACACCGTCAAAGCTAAAATCGAGCGAGTCGATACGGGCGCTGGTCTTGAGGTCAAAGACGGATTGGTCCAGATCGCCCTTACCGGTGTAGTTAAAGCCACGGGCGTCGAGCAACACGCCAACCGATTGATCGTCGTAGCGCAGATAGCTGTCTTCTATGGCGATTTTTGATAGTTTGAGCGAGGTTTGAGAGGTGTCGGTTGCCTTTGAATCAGAAACGTAGACATTGTAATTGGCCTCTCCGTTTTTGTTGACTTTGACATTAACGCGCGCGCCGGAAAGGAAAATCTGATCGATGTGTATTTTTTGGCTAAAGACCAATGACCATACATCGATGCCAAAGGCAATCTTGTCCGCTGACACTAAATCCTCATCTGGAAATGGCGGCGAACCCTTGAGCGAGAAATCCTCCAGGGTAAGGGTTAGCGACGGGAAATGGTCAAAAAAGGACAGGTTGGCGTTGGTAAAATTGAGTTCGCCGTTAAGTTTTTGGTTGGCAAAGGCTTTGACTTCACGTTCAATTTTTCCGGGAAAAATCTTGGGCAGCGCCACCATCAGCAACAGGATGACCACCATTGTGATTCCCGTTATTTTTAACGCTTTGACTAATAGGGATTTCATGCGGCAAATGTATAACAGCCTGATGGTTTGTTAAAATGCGCAGGGTTTATTTTTTACGCGATTTTTGATGTGGAAACCGCACCCGCGTAAGGGATCGCGGCGTTGTTGGAGCTCGTGTTGCAGGCCACGGCAACACAGCGACCGCCAAGAGCCCGGCGGCGGACGGTTGGGGCTTTGCCAGGGCCCGCCGATACGCCAAAAAAAAAGCCCCTCACTTGGAAGGGCTTTCAACTATCAACTAACTCAACCTATTCTTTTACAAGGCGTAGCGTTTTGCTTGCGCTACTGGTGTCGGTGATTTTTACCAGGTAGAGTCCGGTGCTTAAATCGGCAATGTCGTATACAAAGCCTGGTTGCGGATTCTGGAACTGGCGTACGCGCTGACCTGTCATAGAGTAAACTTCGACAAGGACTGGCTCGCCGCTCAGGACAAAGCTGTCGTTGGCCGGGTTTGGATACAGGTGGATATGTGCCATGGGTTCAAACTGCTCGTTGTTGAGCGTTGAGATCTGGTTGCCGAATATCCTGAACTGACCCGCCGGGATATTGATGGGCGTGGTGGTATTGGTAACGGTGATTGGCGTGTTGTCCATCAGGTTATACCAGGTTCCTGTGTAGGGGAAACTTGGATTGATGTTTTGCGCCGCGACCGAGAAATTGGCCAAAACCACTACGTTGCGCAACTGACTGGCCGGAAGGGCGTCGTCGTAAATGTAGATGCGCTGGCGGATGTTGTTGCCGTCCGGGCTGATGGCGTAATTCCCTTCAAACACCGGCTCGTTGATTTTCATCTGGATCATCCTGGCCCAGTCGTTGTAAATCTGGGCGCGCTGCGGAACAGCAGGCCAGTTTTGCACCCATTGGGGCTGCGGCTTGGTGTCGAGTTTACAGTCGCCGGGAACAATGTCGCTCTCCGTGTTGACTGTGCCGTTGGTACAGGTGTAAATGGAGAGCTGCATACCCAAAGCGGCAAAATGCCAGATCATTTTTGGGCCGGGAACCAGTAATGACGTAGCTCCTATGGCCGACATTCGCCCGAGGGCATTGTTCAGGTTGTTGAGCGGAGAGGTTCCGGCGCTGTTTCCAAAATTCATGGCGCTGTACATCAGCCTTTCCTTGTCGTGGCTTTCCGGGTAACCCATCACGCGTTTGCCTGAAAATCCGGGATGTGCGGTGTGGCCCACGCGCGAAATGTCGGCACCGGTAGAATAACCCATGATGAGTTGTCCGTACTGATAGGTCATTTCACTCCACATCATGATGCCTTTGCTGGGTGTCTCGTTCAGACGGTAGTTGGCCCATTGTGACTCCTCGGCATCTGATCCCAGGTGTTCAAAGATCACATAGTGCGTCGGATCAACGCTCCAGGAATAATCGGCATATGATTTTAACACGGCGATACGGTCATTGCGCACGCCATTGGTGCATCCTTCATCACCTGAGGTACACTCCTGGGTAAAGCCCTTGGTAAGGTCCCAGCGGATGCCGTCAATTTTGTACTCTTGGATCCAGTGCTTGAGCACGCGCTGGGTGTAGTATTGGGTGCGCGGCTGTTGGTGGTTAAAGTCACTCCCGACACTGTAAGCATGGGTGGCGATTTGGTTAAAGTACGGGCTGTCGGCAGCAGGATCGCCCCAGCCATCCCCGTCAGGGTCGTTCATCCACATGCGGACCATCGGGTTGCGTCCAAAGGCGTGGTTGAGGGCGAGGTCAAGAATGACGGCGATCCCGTTTTGATGGCACAAATCGACAAATTCCTTAAATTTATCAGATGTTCCGTAAAACTTGTCGAGTGCCAGGTGAAACGAGGTGTTGTAGCCCCAGCTCTCGTTGCCTTCAAATTCCATGATGGGCATCAGCTGTATGGCGTTGATGTTCAAATCCTTAAAGTACTGGATCCGGTTAATCAGATCCTGGAAGTTGCGGTTGGCGTCAAAGTCGCGGATAAGTACTTCATAAACAATAAGATCTTCCTTTTTTGGCTTGTTAAAGTTGGTCACCTGCCAATTATATGGCGCTTGACCGGTTGTCAGCACAGTAACCTCGCGCTCCTGTCCGGCCGGATATGGCGGAAGATTAGGATAGGTTGACGCAGGAATCCACGGATCGTCAAACGGCGAGAGAACCAAGGTTGAATAAGGATCGGCGGTTTTTACCAGCGCAGGCGATCCGGCAATAGGCGTCGCATCGACTACCCAGTACTGATAAGTGTTGGTTGCACCCGGTGTCAGCCCGGTTAGCTCCAGCCAAAACTTGCCTGAAGCGCCGTCTTTTTTCATCGCATACGCAGCATTTGGCTGATAGTTGTTGAAACTTCCGGCCACGTAAACAAAATCTTTACCCGGGGCATCAAGAACCAGCGTGGCTCTGGTGGCATCAACAAGGTTGTAATTGATGCCGTCCTGCATTCCCGTCGGCATGGCGGTCGTTACGGTTCCGGGATTCACCATCACCGAAAACCTGCGGGTAATGGTGGTGGTTCCCTGAAGAATCTCCAGCACGTATGACTGATTGGTTGTGATGCTGGTATGGTTAAACGAATAATTGGACGTCGATGGGTTGGTGTTGATGGTTGTTCCGTTGGCTTTAAGCGTATAACTGGCGTTGCCGTTGGTATTCGTGGCCGATATGGCAAGATTTCCTCCCGGGTTGATTACCGAGGTGCTGTTGTTGGCCGGTGCGTTAAGCGTAACCTGAAAAGTCCCGACGTTAAAAATGAAATCACTGCACGATGGCGGCAACTTCATTTCCTGCGATCCGTTTGCATTCCGGAACACCATGCCCAACTTGGTGGCATTGCCCTGCTGGGTGGCGTTCAGGTTAAAATAAGTTGACGGCGTGATGGTGATGCTCCACGTTCCGTTGCCATTGTTGGTCATGAGCCCCACACCGTCATCCTGGCCCCAGTTTCCCACAACCGAGAATCCAAAGGCATTGGTGTCATCGCCCATTCCGGCGTGCATATAAACTTTGGCCGGGTTTGCGCCCATGCCATTACAAGTTGCGCTTGCAAAAGAGGCGGTAATGGTGATAGGATCATTGACGTTAAAAACCGCCGGCGAAATCGTGACCTGTGCAAAAGAGGTCAGGCAAAGTCCGAGCAGTGCAACAAATGTTAAGAAGTTCTTTTTCATAGGGTAAAGGAAAAAAAGGGCCTTCGCGGTGAAAGCCCTTTTCATTTAAAATTAAAGTTGAATCAATTGATAAGTGTACTGGCGCGGATTTGACAAGTCCAGGATCACTTTGTAGTTTCCGGCAGGACCGTCAAAAGTAAGGTCGCCACCCTCAACCAAAAAACCGTCTTCATTTACGGTTCCCAGGTCAAACCCGTTGCTCCAGGCATTGTTCCCGCGAAATTTGAACTGACCGGGCACCAGGGCAATCGAAGCGATTTCAAGCTGTTTGGTGTCCGGGTTGTAAGTCAAATCAGTATCGGCGTCCCATCCTAACGGTGTGGCGGCACCAATGATGCCCCAGCTTACAGGATCAGCCGTGTAAACCAAAGTACCGGTGTTGGCGCGAACGCGATAGTATCCTTCCGGAGCCTGGCAGTTTGATTCGTCATCGGCCGTTAGAAAACCGGAAAAAGATCCGTCATCGCCCCAGTCAGTATTGCCCCAGGCATAAGCACCTGAAGCATTTGGCGCGAGAAATTTGTATTCGCCGTTAAGCCAAACGTATCCTTCATAATCAGTTTCGCCAAAGCCTGAAGAGGCCAGTTGCGGGATGTTGGGATCTTCCGGGCTCCAGCCTTGGTGTGCGCCTGGAACGGCAATTCTGGGGAGATCAGTTGAATAAGGCGTTACGGTAATAGTAATGGCATTTGAATACATGTTTGCCGCGCCGCTTACCGATGATTTTACCCGTACCTTGAACGCGGTGGCCTCAAACGGGGTCGCGCCCAACGCCACAGCTTTCCCGTTAAGCGTTTCAACGGTTACCGGAAGTTGGAGGGTGTTGTTGGTTCCGCCCAAAATCTCGGCATTTGAAAAATCACCGGACTCCAAGTCCATTTCAAGTTCATAAGTTACAACAACTTCACCGCCGTAGTTGGCAGCCGACCAAACAAAACGCTCAACTTGCGCAGTTGGATTTTCAGGTGAAAGGACGTAGCCCGAGGCATCTTCCGGAGCCGTAAGTACAGGTTCATCGACACCGGCAATAACCGGACGATCCTCGACGTCATCAGACGTACAGGAAACAGCGATTATTCCAAAAAGAACAATCAGTGATTTTGCTATATTCTTCATTTTCTACAATTTTATTTGATTAATATCCAGGGTTCTGTTGCAAGTTAGGGTTAGCCGATATGGCATTGGACGGAATCGGGAACAAATTCCTGAACGAAGGTGTCGGTGCGCCTCCCGGAACATTCCCTTTCCATGGCCAAACGTATGAAGAACCGGTAAACTTGCCGTGACGGATCAAATCGGTTCGGCGATGTCCCTCCCAGTGAAGTTCACGGGCACGTTCGTCCAGAATAAAGTTCAGGTCGAGGTCGCTCGCGGAAATGTCGCCGGAATTGTTGCCATACGCGCGCTGGCGCAATTGGTTAACATAGCCCACGGCTGTTCCCAGATTCCCTGCTCCGCGAACGGCACATTCGGCATACATCAGGTAGGCATCGGCCAATCGGAAAACCGGAAAGTCGATATCTACAAAATCGCCCTGTGCGTCTGATCCGGGATTGCCCTGGGTATCAACGTTACGCCATTTGGAAATCGCATAGCCTTGGGTAAAACTGCCTACGTCGTCGATTTCCAGAGATTGGCCACTGGTATAGAATTGACGGCGCGCATCGGCTTCCATTCCGGCAAATTTAGCTACAAATGCCGATGTAGTCCGGATTCCTGCCCATCCCCCGTTAATGCCAAACTCCGATGCCTGCATGCTGCCACCTACCGGTGCGTGAGTCAGATAGGTGGTTCCGCCATACGTTTTTGTATTGATACCGTCAAAATTAACGGCAAAAATAAATTCGTTCTGCGCCCCATTGGTATCGTTGTCGGCCAGGAAAAGTTCGCGATAGTTGTCGTGCAGGGTATAAGATGACTGGTTAAAGATTTTTTCCAGCGCGATCTGTGCATCGTTATAGCGGTCAGTACCAACGTAAACGCCCGCGTTCATGTACAATTTGCCTTGAAGCATCCAAAGTGCGGCGCGGTCAATGCGGAACGCCTCGTTGCTGTTCGGATCAGCCAGATCATCCTCGATGTCGGCCAATTCAGTCTCGACAAAATCAAACAATTGCTGACGGTTGGCATACTCCGGAAGGAAATACGTAGAAGGTGAATCCTCGGTTACGATAGCCGCACCGCCAAAAAGATCTATCAGATGCCAGTAGCTCAGGGCGCGCAAAAAGCGGGCTTCGGCGCGATACACCTGAATCTGCGCACGCAAATCCCCGGATACGCCGCGTCCGTCAAGCTTGGCGTCGGTGGTTTGGCGCAAAAACTCGTTACAGTTGGTCACCTGGAACGCCAGTCGCGAAAAGGTAGCGTTGATAAAAACATCAGTTTGTGTCCAGTTGTGAAAATGGAAATTTTTGATGGTAAGGTCATTCCAGGCCATGATTGCTTCGTCGGTGGTGAGTTCCTGCATGTTCCAGTAACCACGAATGTATTGACTAAACCCTTCGTCAATAAACGAAATGTCGGGCGATCCGGCCGGACCTGATTGACCCGTTGTGGCCAATCCGGCGTATAACTTGGCCAGGAACTGCTTGTAGGATTCGGGATTTTTAAAGAATTCCTCACTTGTCAAAAGCGACGATGAATCCTCCGGTGCCTGGTCGAGATCGTCCACGCACGATACCGAAACCCAACATACCAGCATTACTGATGCCAGCGCCGCAAGTTTCAATTTCAGATTTTTCATATATTATTTTTTTTAAAAATTCACAGTTAAACCAAGAGTGTAGATACGCGGACGCGGATACAGGTTGTTGTCGACGCCCGATGCGATTTCCGGATCGAGTCCTTTGTAATCGGTAATCAGGATCAGGTTTTGCCCGGCTACCGATACGCGTACTGAGGTATCTGATTTGCCGATGTTATTGAAAGTGTATCCAAGCGTCACGTTGTCCATACGCAAAAAGGAAGCATCCTGTATGTAATAATCTGACAGACGGCGCTCAATCCCTCCTGACTGGAAGTTGGTATCCAAAACCTCCGACACTCCGTTGGACAGATCAGTGTTGCGAATCAGCAACTGACCTTGCCAGCCCAGGTTGGCGTCGACGTTGTTATACATATAATTACCCCAGCTGCCGCGCCAAGACATGGCAAAATCAAACTGCTTGTAAACCAAATTCGTAAAGAATCCGTAAAATACGTCGGCAGTTGGCTTTTTGTAACGGTAGCGGTCCTCGTCAGATATCGTTCCGTCGCCATTGCGGTCAATGACCAGTCCGTCGATGGGATTTCCGTTGGCGTCGTAAGCCTGCTCATAAACATAGAAGGAATTTGGCCAGAAGCCTACCTGATGGTTTTGGATGGTATTGCCCACGCCACCTTCAATCGAAGGGCCCGCAGCCAGTCCGTTAAAGAATTCCGGATCGAGGAACAAATCGGTCACTTCCGAATCCTGGAAAGTAATGTTTCCGCCAACAGTCCACTCCAAATCGTTGGTGCGCACCGGCACCACTTGCGCGGCAATTTCAAGACCGCGGTTGGTCATCTTACCGATGTTGTAGTTATCCGCATTCGAGAATCCAAAAAACGCCGGGTTTGGAACAAAAGCCAAAAGATCCTTGGTGCGCTTTTCATAAACGTCTACCGATCCGGTAAAGCGGTTGTCAAAGAAACCAAAGTCGATACCGGCATTGCGGGTTTCAGTTTCTTCCCATTTCAGGCTTGGGTTGTATGATTGCGGACGGAACGGAATGTAGAATTGGTTGCCAAACTGATACTGTGCGCCCTGATCGGCTCCCAAATAAAGCGGTATTGATGGGTAGTTGTTCCCAATGTCCTGCTGACCGGTAATACCCCAGCCCACACGCAGTTTCAAGTCGGAAATAGTTTTTGAGTCTTTCAGGAAAGCCTCTTCCTTGATTTTCCAGGCCAATGCTGCGGCCGGGAAGTTTGACCAGCGGAATTCATCGGTAAAGCGTGAAGTCCCGTCGCGGCGGTAACTCAAAGTAACCAGGTAGCGGTCGAGGATCCCTATGTTGGCACGACCAAAAAATGACTGCAGGTTGACGCGTACCGGGATGACCGGGTTAGGAATGAGCAAATCGTTTGACTCGTCATAATTAAACGTCTCGGTGCGGTCGCGAAAATCCTGATAGTTGTAACCGCCGGTAAGGTCAACCGAGAGCCAGTCGCCAACGCGCTTGTTGTAGTTGGCATACAAGTCCATCAGGCGGTTTTTGCGCTCATTGCGGCTGTCGTAGCGGTTTCCGCTTTCCGGATATGCATAGTTTGGAGACACACCGCCGTAGGCACGTCCGGACATTTCATCATAACCAAGGTTGGCCACGAGTTTCAGGTCAGGAAAAAAGTGCAGTTTGTAATCAAACTGAATGTTGCCGATGCTGCGAAATGAGTTTCCGTAGTTGTTAAACTGTTCGATCAGGGAAACCGGATTGCGGACTGACAGAATCTCGTTCCATTGAAAAAGCGTACCGTCGGCGTTGCGTACCGGCTGGGTCGGATCAAACGCTGTCGCTGCGCCAATAGCACCACGATTGCTGTAATCGTTCATCATTGATGACGAGTTGCTGTTAACCTCAACTTTAAGATGGTTGTCAAAAAAGTTCCCGATCAGGTTAAGACCCATCGTCCCACGGCGCAGGTTGTCACGCTCCAGGATACCATTAAGGTTGGCAAATCCTACCGATGCGCGATAGGTAATCAGGTCGGTACCGCCGGAAACGGCAATGTTGTGATCAGTTCCGATAGCGGTACGGTAAATTTTATCTTGCCAGTCTGTATTGGCATCGCCCAAAAGGGCAACCTGATCAGCGTTTCCGTTGTTGGTGATGTAGTCGCGGAACTGCGAGGCCGAAAGCACATCGACTGTGTCGCCAACCTCACTCACGGAAAGGTAAGAATTATACTCCACCTTCATCTCACCCTTGCGGCCTTTTTTAGTGGTAATGATCACAACGCCGTTTGACGCCCGCGACCCGTAAATGGCAGTAGCCGACGCGTCTTTGAGCACCGTTACCGATTCAATATTGTTTTGGTTGATGGTAGCCAATGGGTTTCGCCCCCCGTTGATGCCGCCTGCCGCAACAGGAACACCGTCAATCACATAGAGCGGATCGTTGTTGGCGTTAAGCGATGAGCCACTGCGGATGCGAATGGTAGCGCCCTCGCCAGGCGACCCTCCACCGTTGGTTACCTGTAAACCAGCCACCTTACCCTGAACCATCTGATCGACAGCCACCACGGGTCCTTTGACAAAGTCTTTCTGGGTTACAACCGCCACCGATCCGGTCGCGTCCTTTTTGCGAACGGAACCATAACCTACCTGAACGACGACTTCGCCAATCTGGTTGGCCGCTTCGTCAAGGCTGATGGTTACATTTTGCTGGCCGTTATAGGTAAGGGTTTGTTCGGCGTACCCCACGTAGGAGAAAAGCACGACGTCGCCATTCTTCACCGGCAGGCTAAAACGGCCGTCCAGATCAGTCTGAACGCCGGTTGCAGTACCCTGAACCAGTACGTTCACCCCCGGCAACGGCTGCCCGGATGATTTTTCGAGAACCGTTCCGCTCAAAGAACCTTGCGCAAGCAGGCCAAAGGGCAAAAACAGTACGAAGAGTAACAACTTAGTGTAAATTGCTTTCATACATTTTGATTAGGTTAATTTTCAATTTTGTTTGCGCTTATACTCCACTTCGAATGTTAAAAATAGTTTAATATTTTCTAGAAAATCGTTTCACCATTGTTAATTACGTGCCGAAAACGTTTTCGTGTTGAAAACTTTACACGCCGTGAGCCATCGCCCGCTTATTTTTAGTTTTTTTGAAAAATACGTTTACCTTTATCCTGAATCTCTGAGCATGAAGAAAAAAGTCACCCTGAAACAAATAGCCAAGGAACTTGACGTCTCTATTTCGACCGTTTCAAAGTCCTTGCGCAACAGCCCGGAAATCAGTGAAGACACCCGCCTTAAAGTGCAGGCTTTTGCCAAGTTGTACAACTACAAGCCCAACAACATCGCCTTAAGCCTTAAGAACCGGAAAACCAAGACAATAGGCATCATCATTCCTGAAATCGTCCACCACTTTTTTGCCACCGTTATCAGCGGGATCGAGCAAGTGGCCAATGAACAGGGTTATAACGTGATCGTGTGCCTTTCCAACGAATCGTTTGACCGGGAAGTCATCAACATGGAAATGCTGGCTAACGGGAGCACCGACGGTTTTATCCTGTCGCTGTCTAAAGAAACCCAGTTCAAGGGCGATTTTCACCACATCACCGAGGTTATCGATCAGGGCATGCCAGTGGTGATGTTTGACCGCGTCACCGATCAGATCCTCTGCGACAAAGTCATCATCGACGACAAAGCCGCCGCGTATGAAGCCGTGCAGAACCTCATCCGGTCAGGCCGAAAAAAAATTGCACTCGTTACCACCGTCGACTACGTAAGCGTAGGAAAACTGCGCACCGACGGCTACATGAAAGCCTTGCGGGACCACGACATCCCCATCAATGAAAACATCATCATCCGCATAGAAGACGTTGATCATTGCGAGGTTGAAATCAGTAAAGTCATTGAACAGCGCGCCATCGACGCTGTATTTGCCGTCAACGAACTCTTTGCCGTGACCTGCATCAAAACGGCGCACAAATTGGGGCTAAAAGTGCCGCAAGACCTTTCGGTCATTGCCTTTACCGACGGCATTATATCGGCCTACTCAACGCCGTCGATCACCACCGTAAGTCAAAATGGCATCAAAATGGGGCGAAAAGCGGCTGAGATGCTAATCTTGCGCCTCGAATCAAATGACGAGGAAGACGAAACCTACCGCACCGAGGTCATCGAGACGCACCTTATCGAGCGCGAATCAACCATCGGCTGATCAGCGTCTGACAGTCAGCTTTTTTAGGAGCTTTTCCTGCTGTCCGCTGTATCTTTTGCGGCGCTTAAAGAACCGCGCCGCAAAAGGATGCCGCTTCCATCAGGGCTATTTTTTAATGACAATTAGTGATTTTCTCCATCTTATTTCCACGGGTCTAGCCGGCACGCTGCATCTTTAACAATTTTGGCAGATTTTCCGCAATACAACCTTTAGAAAAATTTTGTACATTGTCAGTGAATGGGAAGGGGGCAATGGGATTTATTCCCACAAAAAAAATCCCAAACCGCGATACAGTTTTTCTGCCGAAATTGTTAATTCATCAAACGGGTTTACGGTCAACAGCGAACATTACCCAAATGTCACGGTTAAAGAAAATTTCACTTAACGGCTACGCGGGTGAAGCACATTTCGCAACCGTCAGGATTAATGCCAAGCCGAACCTGCGATTTTAGCCGCAAACTTTATCAGCCAGGCTCAGTTGGCGTCGCCAGGAGTGTTAATTGTTTAATTGGCAATTGTCCCATCCTATTCCGCGATCCATTGAACCCTTAACATCTTTTACAGATTTTCTGTAACCGGGGATCGGCTGGCATTTCTATTTTGCAAACCCCAAAGGTTTTTAAAACCTTTGGGGTTTAACCCGTGCAACACTAAAAATTTAAAAATCCATATTTGATTTCGCACTTTTTCAAGCAAGGCTGATTGGCGCGAATTGGGCTAATGCGAATCCGGAGTAGTGTTGCCTTATTGAATTGGAGTTTCCCTCCCAGTTACCCTAAAAGCAGATTTGTAACTCTATTTTTCCTAAATCTACCTAGCAGCTTGAACGTTGCAATCAATTTTTATCAACACGAAAACGTTGTAACTGTATAATTCGCCTGTCTTTTTTTCGAAATGTTCACCATCAACCGTTCATTGTTAATCCAATTTTATATTTTTACCCCGTTTGTCAAGGCTTATACCCACTTCGAAACCCTTAAGTTTTGATAAATGGAAAAACGCAGATTAGGTTTCTGGGAAATTTGGAACATGAGTTTCGGGTTTCTCGGGATACAATTTGGCTTTGCGCTTCAAAACGCAAACACTTCCCGTATTTTTGACACCCTTGGTGCCGATGTGGACAAGCTTGGCCTTTACTGGCTGGCGGCGCCACTAACCGGACTGATCGTACAGCCCATTGTTGGTTATTTTTCTGACAGGACCTGGACAAGGCTGGGCCGACGACGTCCGTATTTCCTTGCGGGCGCCATCCTCTCGGCCATCGCCTTGGTAATGATGCCAAACTCCCCAACATTGTGGATTGCCATCGGAACACTCTGGATCATGGATTCGTCCATAAACATTTCGATGGAACCGTTCCGGGCATTTGTAGGCGACAATCTCCCCGAAAGCCAACGAACGCTTGGCTTTGCCATGCAGAGTTTCTTTATCGGACTCGGTGCCGTGGTCGGGTCGGCACTGCCGTGGCTTTTTGCCAACGTTTTAGGCATCAGCAACACTGCGCCACAAGGTATTATTCCTGATTCGGTCAAATGGTCGTTTTATGTTGGAGGGGCGGTATTTTTACTGGCAGTGCTCTGGACGGTTTTCAAATCATCCGAATATTCGCCCGAGGACCTCCAGGCCTTTGAAGACGCTGAAAAAAGCAAGGGCGGCAAAGTCCAAAGCAACACAGTTTCACTTTCGCGGCAGTTTGCCATCGGGCTGGTCCTGACCATCGTTGGTGCAGTCGCCACTTGGTTTGTGCATCAGGTGAACCAGAACGTCAATGAAGCGGGTCAAAACAACCAACACAAGGAATTGTACATACTCTCCATCGGGCTTTTGGTCGTCGGGGTATTGTTTGCCATCGTATCGCAACTTCGCAAAGCAAACGTTCACAACGGATTGACTAACATTGTCACTGACCTTCTTAACATGCCCAAAACGATGAAACAACTGGCTTACGTTCAGTTCTTCTCATGGTTTGCGCTTTTTTCCATGTGGATTTACACCACGCAATCGGTTACCGGACACGTGTTTGGCACAACCGACACCACATCAAAACTTTACAACGATGCTGCCGACTGGGTTACGCTCATGTTTGCGGTTTACAATGGCGTTGCCGCTGCAGTCGCATTTTTGCTTCCCGCGGTGGCCAAACGCACCAGTAACAAATTTACCCACATGCTGGCGCTGGTTTTTGGCGGATTTGGGCTTATTTCCATCTACTTTTTATCCGACAAGATCGGGCTGCTCATGGCCATGGTGGGTGTCGGGATTGCCTGGGCAAGTATACTGTCTATTCCGTATGCCATGCTCTCCGGATCGTTGCCGGCTGCCAAAATGGGTTATTACATGGGCGTATTCAACTTTTTTATTGTTATTCCCCAAATCGTGGCGGGTACCATTCTGGGATTCATGGTCAAGGAATTTTTTAACAGCGAGCCGGTCTACGCACTAATCGTAGGCGGCTGTTCGATGATTTTGGCCGGATTGCTCACACTGGGCGTTTCGACCCGGAAAAAAATTGAAATTAATGAGTAAAGCATTCATTTTTGATCTCGACGGCGTAATCGTCGACACGGCAAAGTATCATTTTATGGCCTGGCAAAAAATTGCCGCCGAACTCGACATTGCCTTTACGCCTGAACACAACGAAAAACTTAAAGGCGTCAGCCGCGTGCGGTCGCTCGACATCATCCTGGAACTGGGGCAAATAAGCGCCACCCAGGAAGACAAAAACCATTGGCTACGTCAAAAAAATGAAGATTATCTGTCGTACATCGACAACATGAACCGCGATGAAATCCTGCCCGGTGTCGAGATGACCTTGCAATACCTTAGGGAACACGGGCAAAAAATTGCTTTGGGAAGTGCTAGTAAAAACGCCCGTCCCATACTCGAAAAAGTACACCTTTTGCAGTACTTTGATGCCATTGTCGACGGAAACGACGTCACCAACGCCAAGCCCGATCCTGAAGTTTTTGTGCAGGCAGCGCGACTTTTAGGGACTGACGCAACACAATCGGTGGTGTTTGAGGATTCTGAGGCTGGCATTGAAGCCGCCAACATTGCAGGAATGGTAAGCGTGGGCATTGGCGATGCCAATATCCTCTCGCGGGCACAGTATACCTTTCCTGACTTTATTCACATCGACGCCAGTTTTCTGGACATGTTGATAAACAAATGACATCGGCGAACCTGACAATGAAAATTTGGAATGCCGTCTTGATGACCATTCGACTTTATGACTTTTAGACTTTAAACTAATGAACCAAGATTATATAAAACCAGACAACTGGTCCATTCTGGAAGAAGGCTTTGACCCAACCCGGGTGGAATCGTCCGAGAGCTTGTTTAGCCTGGGCAACGGAACCATGGGACAGCGCGCCAACTTTGAGGAAAGCTACTCCGGACACACGTTTCAGGGAAGCTATATCGGCGGCGTTTACTACCCGGACAAAACAAAAGTGGGCTGGTGGAAAAACGGCTATCCTGAATATTTCGCCAAGGTGCTCAACGCGCCCAACTGGATTGGGATTGATGTTGAAGTAAACGGTGAAAACCTTGATCTGGCCAAGTGCAGGGAGGTGACCGATTTTAGGCGTGAACTCAATATGAAGCAAGGTTGGTATCAGCGTACTTTTGATGCCGAGCTGCAAAACGGAATCCGGATTCGCGTGGTGGCCAAGCGTTTCCTATCGCTCGACCTGGCCGAGGCCGGCATCATCCGATACAGCGTGACACCGCTAAATGAAAATGCCACTATTGTTTTTACACCATACGTTGATGCCGACGTACAAAACATGGATGCCAACTGGGAAGAGAAATTCTGGGAGCCACTCAACGCAACCCAGGAAGGCGCATCAGCCTTTGTAACCGCCCGCACCTTTAAAACCCATTTTACCGCCACTGTCTTTATGCACAACACTTTGTGGATTGACGGGAAAAAGGCGGTGGTATCAGCAGCAAGTGAAGCATCTGCCAGCAAAATATCACACCGTTATAAAGCGACGGTTTTAGCCGGACAGTCAGCGATTTTAGAAAAGATCGGCGGATACACGGCATCACTTAACCACCGCGATACCATCGGCGCAGCCAAAAACGTCATACAACAGGCCGCCCAAAAAGGATTCGACGCGATGTTGGATGACCAGACGCGCGCTTGGGCAAAAATCTGGGAAATGTCTGATATTACCATCATCGGCGATGTCAAAGCCCAGCAAGGCATCAGGTTTAACATCTTTCAGCTTAATCAAACGTATTCCGGACGGGATTCGCGGCTTAACATTGGCCCAAAAGGATTTACCGGCGAAAAATACGGCGGATCGACCTACTGGGACACCGAGGCCTACTGCATTCCGTTTTACATGGCCACCAAAGACCAGGGAGTTGCGCGGAACCTGCTGACATATCGGTACAACCAGCTGGACAAAGCCATCGAGAATGCTCAAAAACTTGGTTTTTCCGGCGGTGCGGCGCTTTACCCGATGGTGACGATGAACGGGGAGGAATGCCATAACGAGTGGGAAATTACCTTTGAGGAAATTCACCGCAACGGTGCCATTGCTTTTGCGATTTATAATTACCATCGCTACACCGGCGACTATAGCTACATTCAGGAAAAGGGACTGGAAGTACTTATCGGGATTGCTCGCTTTTGGCATCAGCGCGCCACCTGGTCGACGGCAAAAAACCGCTATGTCATTCTGGGTGTCACCGGACCTAATGAATATGAGAACAATGTCAACAACAACTGGTACACCAATTATCTGGCGCAGTGGTGCATCAACTACGCAGCCGATCAAATTGAAACCGTAGCCGCAAAATATCCCGAAGATCACGCCCGGATCATGGCCAAGACCAACCTGGACGCGATTGAAATCGGCCAGTGGAAAACAGTGGCTAACAAAATGTATTTTCCGTATGACGGGGAGCGAGACATCTTTTTGCAACAGGACGGATTTTTAGACAAGGAACTCGTTAAGGTGTCTGGTCTGGACGCCGCGCAACGACCGATTAACCAAAAGTGGTCGTGGGACAGGATTCTGCGTTCGGCCTATATCAAGCAGGCCGACGTGCTGCAGGGCTTTTACTTTTTTGAAGATCATTTTACGCACGAACAACTCGAAAAACATTTTGATTTTTACGAGCCGTTTACCGTTCATGAAAGTTCGCTTTCGCCTTGCGTACACTCTATTCAGGCGGCTGCGCTCGGCCGAATGGACATGGCCTACACGTTTTACCTGCGCACTTCCCGACTGGATCTGGACGACTACAACAAGGAGGTTAAGGAGGGCCTGCACATTACGTCGATGGCCGGAACCTGGATGAGTATTGTTGAAGGTTTTGGCGGCATGCGGGTACGTGACAATGCGCTTCATTTTACACCGCGCATTCCGGATCAATGGGACGGCTACTCGTTTAAGATCAATTTCAGGAACCGGATTTTGCGCGTTTCGGTAACGGCGGCCGCCACCGAGTTTTTCCTGGAAGGCGGCAACGAACTGGAGGTTTTTGTCAACGGACAGGCGGTAAAGGTTGAACCAGCGATGGCTGTAAAAATTTAAGATTTTCGGCAGAATTTCTGCACCCGTAAAAGTGGGTGATGGCTTTACTTAGCGTATGCAGAAAATCACACCTCTTTTACCGGGTAAAATTTATAGGATTGTACAATCGGGAAACGGTAACCAACCGGTTGTATTTGAGCGGACCAACATGTCGTTCTTCAGGAAATTGGCCAGCCGCCATCTGGACGAGGTATGCGAAATTTTGGCCTGTGACGTAGATGTTCGGCGGATTGAACTTGTTTTAAGGTTTTATCCGGAAGACGATATCCCATGTCGCTACCGGGGTCGATTGTATTTGCCGTTATCAAATTTGCTAAACAGCTACGCAAAGGCAATTAACAAACGGTACGACAGGACCGGGAGTTTGTTCCGGCGAAGGTTTTACCGGGAGTTGATAGAAATTAAAAATATCGAGCATGGAAAAATTTAAATTTTTTGGCGATAAACCCCAAAGGTTTTTAAAACCTTTGGGGTTTATCCAAAACATTAAACTGCAAAAACTCAATTTAACTCAAATCCTCAGCCTTAAATTCAACTTAGGCCTGAACCTGAGACCGGTACTTCTCATTACCGTTTTTCTCCTTTGCCATTCCCTAACCGCCCAACCGCAACGAACCGAACCGCCGTTTTGGTATGCCGGCATGCGCAATCCGGAACTTCAGGTCATGTTTTACGGCAAGGACATTGCCCAGTACGAGGTTTCAGTTACCGATGTTCCCATCACCGGCATAGTGCGCACGGAAAATCCCAACTATGTTTTTGTCACTGTCGATACCAAAGAAATCACCGGCGCCCAAACACTGATTTTCAGCTTTGGCAAAAAAGGTAAAACAGCGTTTAGACATGCTTACCAAATCAGGCAGCGAGATCCAAACAGCAGGCTCCGAAAAGGATTTGATTCCTCCGACGTCATCTACCTCATCATGCCCGACCGTTTCGCCAACGGAAATCCGGAAAACGACGATAGGCCCGGCATGCCCGACAAGGCCAACCGCCAGATAGCCGGGTCGCGTCACGGCGGCGACATTCAGGGCATCATCAACAACCTCGATTACATAAAAGAGTTGGGCGCCACGGCCCTCTGGAGCACGCCGCTTTGCGAGGACAACGATGCGCGCGGTTCGTATCACGGCTATGGTCAGTCCGACGTTTACAAAATCGACCCGCGGTTTGGAAGCAATCAGGATTACGTGAACTTATCGGCCGAGCTGCACAAACGCGGCATGAAACTCATCAAAGATTACGTCACCAACCACTGGGGTAACCACTGGATGATACATGACCTGCCTACCTACGATTGGATCCATCAATTTCCCGGATACGCGCAAAGCAACTACCGGATGTCGACACAAATGGATCCCAACGCATCGGCCATCGACGCCAAGTATTGCATGGACGGCTGGTTTGTAAAATCCATGCCTGACTTGAACCAGAAAAATCCGCTTGTGCTCAATTACCTTATCCAAAACGCGCTTTGGTGGATTGAGTATGCCAACCTCGACGGGTTCCGCGTTGACACCTATTCTTATTGCGACAAGGACGCCATTGCGCGCTGGACCAAGGCCATCATGGATGAGTATCCGCACTTTAACATCGTGGGCGAAGTCTGGATGCACGACCAGGCGCAAATGGCCTACTGGCAGCGAAATTCGAAAATCGGAGCCATCCAAAGCTACAATTCCTACTTACCGTCGGTAATGGATTTCACGCTCCACAACGCCATCAGCGCCGGATTTGCCGAGGTAAAACCTGAATGGGACAAAGGCATGATCCGCCTGTACGAGAATTTTATCAACGACTTTTTGTATCCCGACATCAACAACCTCTTGGTATTTGCTGAAAATCACGACACGCAACGCCTAAACCTTCTGTATCCCGACATCGCCGATTACAAACTGGCGCTCACCCTGATCGCCACCGTACGCGGTATTCCGCAAATCTACTACGGATCTGAGATTGGCATGCAAGGCGACAAAAACCAGGGCGATCCTGACATACGTCGCGACTTTCCCGGCGGCTGGCCCGGCGATCCGCAAAACGCCTTTAAGGCTCAGGGCCGGACCGAGCGGCAAAACGAGTACTTCAACTTTACGAAAAAACTGCTCAACTGGCGCAAAAACCAACCCGTCATCCACACCGGACGCACCACGCAATATATTCCGCAAGACAACGTTTACGTCTATTTTCGACACAACGACACTGCATCGGTCATGGTCGTCATCAACAACTCGATTACGCCACAAACTATCAAATTACAAAGGTTCAGCGAAAATCTCAGTCCGTACAAATCCGCCACCGACGCGCTTTCCGGCAAAGCCATCAACCTTTTACAGGACCTGCAAATTCCGGCCAAAACACCGCTGATTTTGGACCTGAGCCGGTATTGATTGGTTTTTACTAATTTTAGGAGCTTGATCCGGCTTTACGTTTCAATCTTTTTTGCCTGCCGGCCAAAAAGGATTTACACTGCAATCCGGGCTAGGGCATTACTTTATGAAGAAACTTTTCCTGTTTACCGCCACACTTTTCATTCTTGCGGCCACCGCACAAACACGCCAGTACATCAGTCACACAACCAGTGGAAGCACGCTTACCATCAATGTTTCGGACGGGCGTTACGCCATTGAATTCTACAGTGAAGGCGTGGTACAAACTACCTTTTTTCCCACCGGAAAACCGGACCCTGAAAGAGGTTCGCATGCCGTGGTGGCATCGCCTCAAAACCCGGCCATGCAAACGCACCAAAAAGACAACATTTTTGAGTACGGCACCTCAGGCATCGCCGTCCAGATTGAAAAATCGCCCTTCAAACTGCGGTACTACTACAAAAATAAATTGCTGCTGAGTGAAAAAAACGGCTATAAGGCAAAAGACAGTGCCTTTGTTACCACCTTCCAACTTGATCCAAACGAGGCGCTTTACGGCGGCGGATCTCGGGTATTGGGCATGAACCGCCGCGGCCATCGCCTGGAACTCTACAACCGCGCACATTACGGCTATGAAACACACGCGCCACTGATGAACTTTTGCATGCCCATGGCCTTGTCGTCCAAAATTTACATGGTGCATTTTGACAACGCATCAACCGGATGGCTCGACCTGGACAGTGCCAAAACCAATACCTTGGCCTACGAGAGTTCCGGCAGGACCACGTATCAGGTTATCGCTGCATCAAATTGGGCCGGACTGCTCGACCACTACACCCAACTCACCGGCCGCCAACCCTTGCTTCCGCGTTGGGCATTGGGCAATTTTTCAAGCCGTTTTGGCTACCATTCGCAACAGGAGGCCCAGGCCACAATCGCCCTTTTCCGCAAGCACGACATTCCCGTCGACGCCATCATTCTTGATCTTTACTGGTTTGGCGCCCACCTTAAAGGCACCATGGGCAATCTGGAGGTATTTCGCGACAGTTTTCCTGATTTTGAAGGCATGGTCCGCCGCTTTAACCAGGAAAACGTCAAAACCATACCCATTACCGAACCCTTTATCCTCTCGACGTCCAAACGCTGGAACGAGGCCGTAAGCGCCGGAATCCTGGCCAACGACACTGCCGGCAAACCCGCCCGATATGACTTTTACTTTGGCAACACAGGTCTTATCGACGTATTTAAACCAAAAGCCCGCGCCTGGTTCTGGAACATTTATAAAGATCTGGCCGGCAAAGGCGTGGCCGGTGTTTGGGGCGACCTTGGCGAGCCGGAAGTTCATCCGGACTGGGTGGTACATCACACCGGAACCGCGCGTGCGGTACACAACATTTACGGACACGAATGGGCCGGAATCATCGCATCCGGGTATGCACGCGACTTTCCCAAAGTTCGGCCGTTTGTGCTGATGCGATCAGGTTATTCAGGATCGCAGCGCTTTGGCATGATTCCCTGGTCGGGCGATGTGAGCCGCTCCTGGGGCGGATTGGCCGGACAACCTGAACTTGCCTTGCAAATGGGCCTTCAGGGCATGGCGTTTATGCATTCGGACCTTGGAGGTTTTGCCGGCAATACGCGCGACCCGGAGCTTTATGTGCGGTGGTTGCAATACGGCGTGTTTCAACCTGTTTTCCGTCCGCATGCGCAGGAAGACGTGCCGTCCGAACCGGTATTTTGGGACGCCAAAACCCGCGACTTGGCCAAGCAAGCCATTGAGCTCCGCTATCGTTTTTTGCCTTATAATTATACGGCTGCCTTTAAAAATTCACAATCGGGCCTGCCGCTTATGCGCCCGTTGTTTTTTGAAGAACCCTCTAAAGATGAGCTGTTTAACCAATCGGCTAACTATCTTTGGGGCGACGACGTCCTGGTAGCGCCCGTATTGGAGAAGGGCCAAAAAGCTGTCGAAGTATACTTTCCCAAGACGTCTAACTGGTATGATGTGTTTGGTAAAAAATACAAGGGCGGCTCACATTTGCAGGTGGTGACGCGTGAGAATCAGATTCCCTACTTCATTAGGGGC
Organism: uncultured Flavobacterium sp.; assembly: GCA_934636265.1. Classification (GTDB taxonomy): domain Bacteria; phylum Bacteroidota; class Bacteroidia; order Flavobacteriales; family Flavobacteriaceae; genus Flavobacterium. Next base: position 90,091 of record CAKUAD010000002.1, on the reverse strand, counting down.
GGATCCTTTATTCCGCAGATGCGCCAAAAAGTCAAATCGACCGCCGATTACAATCCCGCGGAACTATACGTGCACTACATTTACGATCCTGACGTCAAGGAAAGCACCGGCATGTTTTACGATGACGATGGCGTAACGGCCCATGCACATGCGCTCGGCGAATATGAGATCCTCCATTTCAAATCCACCGTAAAAGGCAACCGGATATTGTTTACGATCACCCCTGAAACGGGGAAAAACTGGAAACCACAAACCAGAAAACTTACCTTTACGGTTTTCCGCGACAACCGGATGGTTGACCTCGATATTACGCTAAAACCCGGAAAAAAAACCACAACCTATATCAAACTCCCCACGCGATGAAATATCTCTCGATACTGCTTCTTTTCTTTTTGCAGGCCAGTGCCCAAAAAACGCCCTTTGTCTGGGAAAATGCCAACGTATACTTTTTGCTCACCGACAGGTTTCACAACGGCGACACCCAAAATGACGTCAACTATGCCCGGACCCAAACACCCGGAAAACTGCGCGGATTTGAAGGTGGCGATTTGCGAGGGCTCATCAAAAAAATTGATGAGGGATATTTTGACAAACTGGGTGTTACGGCCATCTGGTTTACGCCGGTGGTGGAACAAATCCACGAAGGAACCGACGAAGGAACCGGCCTGAGCTACGGCTTTCACGGCTACTGGACGCGCGACTGGACCAAACTCGACCCCAATTTTGGATCTGATGCCGACCTTGCCGAACTGGTTGCCAAAGCGCATGCAAAAGGCATCCGGATCATTCTGGACGGCGTTATCAACCACACCGGGCCGGTGACAGAAAAGGATTCGGTTTGGCCGGAAAGCTGGGTGCGTACCGAGCCGCAATGTACCTATCAGTCGTATGAAACAACGATTCCCTGCACACTGGTGAAAAATCTGCCTGACATTAAAACTGAAAGCGAGACAGACGTTGCCCTGCCGGAGTTCCTGGTAACCAAATGGAAAGCCGAGGGAAGGTATGAAAAGGAGGTTAAGGAACTGGATGCTTTTTTTAAGCGGACCGGCTATCCCAGGGCGCCTAAGTATTACATCATCAAGTGGCTGACGGATTTTATCACTGATTACGGCATTGACGGCTATCGCGCCGATACCGTAAAACACACCGAGGAAAGCGTGTGGCTTGAATTCAAAAAGCAGTGCGATTACGCCTTTGAACAATGGAAAAAGAAAAATCCTGAAAAGGTTCTGGACAACAACCCTTTTTACACGGTTGGCGAAGTGTACAATTACAACATCAGTGCCGGGAAAGAATTTGACTTTGGCGACCGCAAGGTGGATTATTTTGCCAATGGTTTTAAAAGTCTGATCAACTTTGAATTCAAATGGAATGCAAAGGATTCCTATGAAGCGGTTTTTTCCAGGTATTCCGACATACTGAACAACCAACTGGAAGGATTCACCGTACTCAATTACCTTTCCTCGCATGACGACGGACAACCTTTTGATCCGGACAGGAAACAAGGGCGAAAGGCGGCCAACATGCTTTTGCTGTCGCCGGGGCAATCACAGATTTACTACGGCGATGAGAGCAACCGCCCGCTGGTGATCGAGGGTACTCAAGGCGATGCCACACTGCGATCAGTCATGAATTGGGACGACATCAATTCCAGTCCGGCCGTGCAACGCCATTTGGAGCATTGGCAAAAACTCGGGCAGTTCCGCAAACGCCATCCGGCCATCGGAGCGGGAATCCACCGACAGATTTCGGCATCGCCTTATGTTTTTAGCCGTGGCTATAAAAACGGGAAATACCTGGACCGCGTGGTTATAGGATTGGAAATGCCCATCGGTCGAAAAGAGCTCGACGTGTCATCGGTTTTTGCCGAGGGGACGATTTTGCGCGATGCCTATTCCGGCAAGCAGACAACAGTGGTCAACGGAAGTGCAGTGATCAACTCAGGGTTTGATACGGTTTTGCTGGAAATGACCAAATGATGAAAAGCTTTGACGTTATTTTAGTGGGCGGTGGCGCTGCCGGATTTTTTACGGCCATCAACCTGGCGGAAAAGCGATCCGGACTAAAAATCGCTATTTTGGAGCGCGGCAAGGAAACCCTGGAAAAAGTGCGGATTTCCGGCGGCGGCCGTTGCAACGTGACCCACGCCTGTTTTATCCCGAACGATCTGGCTAAATTTTATCCGCGGGGCGAAAAGGAACTTCGCGGACCCTTTCACAGGTTTGCGTCGGGCGATACGATTGAATGGTTTGAAAAGCACGGCGTTGAACTGAAAATCGAGGAAGATGGTCGTATGTTTCCCTCAACGGATTCCTCGCGAACCATCATCGACTGTTTTGTGGCAGCCACGCAAAAGCTGGACATCAATGTGCTGACCGGACAAAGCGTACAATCTATTTTTAAAACCGGCGACGGGTGGAAAATTGACACGCCCGTTGACGCTTTTGCCTGTAAAGTCCTGGTGTTGACCACCGGAAGCAATCCCAAAATGTGGGAAATGACCAAGAGTCTGGGCCACTCGATCGTGGCGCCCGTACCTTCACTTTTTACCTTTAACATCAAGGACGCGCGCATTGCCAACCTGGCGGGCATCTCAGCCCATGCTTCTATAAGAGTTTCCGGAACGCGGCTGCTGGCTTCAGGACCGATTTTGATTACGCATTGGGGCATGAGCGGGCCTGCCATACTTAAACTTTCGGCCTGGGGCGCACGCGAGCTTTTTGCGCTGAACTATAAATTTGAGATTGTGGTCAACTGGCTGGGCATCGATACCGACGAAGCACTGGAAATCCTAACCGGAATCAAATCGGCGAATGCCAAAAAAATCGTTTCCAAAAAATCAATATTTGACGCCGACGGCCCGCTGGAAAATGTAATCATCCCCAACCGGCTTTGGGAAAGTTTGGTTATCGCATCAGGGATTCCCGATGGCGTCCAATGGGCCAATCTGTCAAAAATTCAACTGATGCAATTGAGCGAACAACTTACGCGTGCCGCTTTTAAAGTTGACGGCAAATCCACTTTCAAAGAAGAATTTGTAACCGCAGGCGGTATCGACCTCAAGGAAATCGACTTTAAAACCATGCGCAGCAAATTGCACGATAACCTCTATTTTGCGGGCGAAATCCTTAATATAGACGCCATCACGGGCGGATTCAACTTTCAGAACGCATGGACGGGCGGCTTTCTGGCTGCCGATGCGATTGCGTCAACTATCGGTTAAGCCACCAAATCGTCCCGTTTAAAACCGTGGCGAAACTCACCCACGCCAGATAGGGTAACAACAGGTTGGCGGCTGTCCTGTCCACCCGACGGAACACATTGAAGGTTTCAAAAATAAGCAGCCACAAAATGATGATTTCGATAAACGCCAAAAGCGGGTTGTGCAGCCCAAAGAATAAAAACGACCACAACGCGTTAAGGGCCAACTGGGCGGTAAAAAACGTCAGGCCTTTGCGTACGGTTTCGCGCTGGTGGTCCATGTGATCCCACACCATGCCGGCCGCTATGCCCATAAGGATATAAAGCGCGGTCCAGACCGGCGCAAAAACCCACCCCGGCGGATTGAACGATGGCTTGTTGATGGTAGGAAACCAGGTTTCGACACCCGCGCGCGTGGCTTGTCCGGAAATAAAGCCAACGGCCAGGCAAGTGGCCACCATGACTGCAATTTTGGTTAATTTGTTCATTAAAATTTTTTATTAAAATTAGCCAAATTGCGGGTGGCAAAACAGGTATCTTTGTTTAAATTTTTCCCATGACGCCAAACTTTTTCCCGCCGGATTACACCAACCGGATTGAAAACGGCTCTTTTTCCTGGAGCGCGCCAAGCAATATCGCCCTTGTAAAATACTGGGGCAAAAGGGATAACCAACTGCCGGCCAATCCGTCGGTGAGCCTGATGCTGGACCACTGCAAAACGGTAACGCGACTTTCGTTTGATCGGCGGGAAAACAGTGGTGAATTTTTATTCGACCTGCTTTTTGACGGCCAACCCAAGGAGTCGTTCAGGCCCAAAATCGAGACTTTTTTTAAGCGTGCGCTTCCCTATCTGGGTTTTTTGCACGACTACCATTTTACCCTTGATACGCACAACACATTTCCGCACAGTTCGGGAATCGCTTCGTCGGCATCGTCCATGGCGGCGCTTGCGGTGAATTTGATGAGTATCGAGCGGTTGCTTTATCCGCAGATGACGCGCGAGTACTTTTTGCAAAAAGCGTCGTTTTTGGCCCGATTGGGTTCAGGCAGCGCTTGCCGAAGCATTAACGGAAGCGTTGTCGTTTGGGGTAAACACGAGAGGATTCCGGGAAGCAGCGACTTTTTTGGCGTTGAATTTCCGGGTGATATCCACCCAAATTTTCACGAATTTCAGGACACCATTCTCCTGATTGACAAAGGTGAAAAGCAGGTGTCGAGCACTCTAGGGCATGATTTGATGCACGGGCACCCGTTTGCCGAAAGGCGATTTGCCCAGGCGCACGAAAACCTGTCGGCCCTGGTGGATATTTTTGCCAGTGGCGATCTAGATGGCTTTATTTCAGTTACTGAAAGCGAGGCGTTGACGCTGCACGCGATGATGATGACGTCAAACCCGTATTTTATCCTGATGAAACCTGCCACGCTGGAGGTCATCAACCGCATCTGGTCCTTTAGGCGCGATACCGGCGTTCCGGTTTGCTTTACGCTTGATGCCGGAGCCAACGTCCACGTGCTCTACCCAAAAAATGCTGCCTCAAAAGTTTTGGAATTTATTAAGAATGAGCTGGTTGCGTATTGTCAGAATGGTCAGTACATTTGCGACGGGTTGGGGAAAGGAGCGAATCAATTGACAATTGATTGACAATTGAGAATTATGTCTAAGCCCAATGTTGTAAAAGATAAGTCGTTTGAGTTTGCCTGTAAGGTGGTAGATGCATACAAACGCCTTGCAGACCGTAAGGAGTATGTGCTTTCAAAGCAATTGCTCCGCGCGGGAACCTCGATTGGGTCAAATGTCCGGGAAGCCGAACACGCCTAAAGCAGAGCGGATTTTGTCAATAAGCTATCTATTGCGTTAAAAGAAGCGAACGAAACAGAATATTGGTTAGATTTACTGCGTGCCGGGAACTATTTGGAAGATGAAGAATTCAAGGCGCTAAAGAATCAGATACAGGAGTTGTTGCGCTTGCTGATCAGCATCCTCAACACGACAAAAAAATAATTATCAATTGTCCATTGTCCATTATCAATTGAAATGAAAGGTCCACTATTCTACTCAAAAATTCTGCTCTTTGGTGAGTATGGGATTATTAAGGATTCCAAGGGATTGTCCATTCCTTACAACTTTTACAAAGGTGCCCTTAAGGTTGACGGTGACCCGTCGGAACAGGCGGTAAAATCCAACGAAAGCCTGAAGCGTTTTGTGGATTATCTGCAGGCGTTGCAGGCCGAACAGCCGGAACTGATTTCGTTTGACTTAGACCGTTTGCGCGAGGATTTGAACGCCGGAATGTATTTTGACTCCAGCATCCCGCAAGGTTACGGCGTTGGAAGCAGCGGCGCCTTGGTAGCGGCCATTTACGATCAGTACGCCAACAATAAAATCACTGTTCTGGAAAATCTGACCCGCGAAAAACTGTTGACACTCAAAACGGTCTTCTCGGCCATGGAATCGTTTTTCCACGGCAAAAGTTCCGGTCTCGACCCGCTTAACAGCTACCTGAGCATCCCTATTCTGATCAACTCAAAAGACAACATCGAGGCCACCGGAATTCCCTCGCAGGAACTCACCGGCAAAGGCGCCGTATTTTTGCTGGATTCAGGAATTGTGGGCGAAACCGCACCCATGGTAAACATTTTCATGGAAAACCTCAAAGACCAGGGCTTCCGGAAAATGGTTAAAAACCAGTTTGTCAAATACACCGATGCCTGTGTCGAGAACTTTGTCAAGGGCGACATGAAATCGCTTTTTTCCAATACCAAAAAACTGTCAAAAGTGGTGCTCAGCCATTTTAAACCTATGATTCCGGAGCAATTTCACGGCGTCTGGCAAAAAGGACTGGAGACCAACGATTACTATCTAAAGCTTTGCGGATCAGGCGGTGGCGGCTATATTTTAGGTTTTGCGCAGGATTTTGATAAAGCCCAAAAAGCGCTCGAAGGCCACAAACTGGAAGTAGTTTATCGGTTTTAATTTACCGCTTAGGCGCAACCTTGCAGTATGAAACCAAGACGACGCATAAGGCCTGTGGGCATTTTTGTTGGGCAATCAGTCTTTGACTGGCTAAACCACAACGGATGAGGCGCAAAAACAAGCTGTTACTCCTAAAATTCGTCAGCCTGTTCTCGGTAGTGCGCGGCTACAACATTCCCATCATCGCGCTTGCCCAATACCTGTCGGCGGTGTTTATACTATCGCCTACCAGCATGCCCGCGCTGGAGGTCATCCTGGATTTCAAGTTGTTTTTACTGGTCTTGGCGTCAAGTCTGGCCATCGCATCGGGTTATATCATCAACAACTTCTACGATTCCGAAAAAGACCTGATCAACCGCCCGCACAAATCAATGCTGGACCGCCTGGTAAGCAAATCGACGCAACTTTACGTGTATTTTACGCTGAACTTTATAGTTGTCGGACTTGGTTTTCTGGTTTCCTGGCGGGTGGCGCTGTTCTATTCGGCCTATATTTTCCTCATTTGGTTTTATTCGCACAAACTAAAAAAGTATCCCATCATCGGGAATATCACAGCCGCCAATCTTGCCGTGCTTCCGTTTTTTGGGATTCTGATTTACTACGCCAAACTGGACGACTTTAAGTATTTGCGCGACATTGAATACGGCATCATCTTTTGGCACGCCACGTTTTTGATTTTCCTCTTGCTGATACGCGAGCTGGTCAAGGATCTGGAAAATCTTCCGGGCGATTTTGTCAATAAATACAAGACGGTTCCCGTTGTTTATGGCGATCGGACGGCAAAAGTGATGATTTCGGCATTATCGGCACTCACCATTCTGCCCGTGTATATGTTGGTCGAGCGGTATAACGTTGGATACATGGACCTGTATTTTTACGCCTGCCTTATCGTTTTGGTGTTTTTTGTTCCGATGGTATGGAAGTTTGATGCGCAAAAACAATTTGTAAGACTTCACTTTTTGTTGCGATTGCTGATCGTTGCGGGCGTTTTCAGTATTGTGCTGATCGATCCGTCGGTTTTAATGCACGGACGCCAGCGCATTGAAAAGACCATCCAGCAAACCACCATCGACGTCGGCGACTTTAATCTGGACGGCTGACGGTTTACCTTGCAGTCTGGCTTTGATTGTCATATCTTTGCAAAAATTTTTCTATGAAAACGCCAGGACGCAAACCCAATTCCTCACCAAGCAGCCGGAGTTCAAAGCCGGGAGCGCCCAAGCCGGACCGGAATGTAAGGCCTGTGCGTAAACCCAAGCCAAAAACGGCGGCACAACCTAAAGCCAAAACTGATCCGGACACCATCCGTCTCAATAAATACATCGCCAACTCGGGAGCCTGTTCAAGGCGCGATGCCGATTTGTACATTCAATCAGGGAACGTGCGTGTCAACGGCCATGTCGTCATGGAAATGGGCTATCAGGTAAAACCCGGCGACGTCGTCCAATTTGACGGAAGCGTCATCAACCCTGAAAAAAAGGTGTACGTCCTGCTCAATAAACCCAAGAATTTTACCACTGCCGGCGACGGCGACCAAACCAACCGCAACGTCACCGAGCTCATCCGGACGGCGTCAAAGTCGGCGCTAAAACCAATTGGCCGGATGGATACCAATACCACCGGACTTTTGTTGTTTACCAATGATAATGACTTGCTTGTCAAATTAAACAAGCCGGGGCAAAAGCTGACCAAAATTTACCAAGTATCGCTTGACAAAAACCTTAAATTTGAGGATCTTGAAAAGATTGCGGGCGGCGTGACCCTTGACGAGCATCGGCTGTACGTGGATGAAATTGTCTATGTGGAAGGCGCGCCCAAAACTGAGATAGGACTTAAATTGCGGACGGCCAACGTCAAAGTGGTACGCGCCATCTTTGAAAAATTTGGCTACAACGCACTCAAAATTGACCGTGTGGCATTCGGCGGACTTACCAAAAAGGATTTGCCGCGCGGCAACTGGCGATTTTTGACGGATCAGGAAGTAATCAACCTGAAGCATTTTTAACAATTTAGGCAGATTTTCCACATTCGGGAGATTTGCGGGATTTGTAACTTCGTACCGTTGGGTAGGGGAAGTTTGGGTTTATCCCTATGAAACCCGGCACTAAGACGGTTACAGATTTTCTGTAATATTTGTTAAAGGTTTGGACGTCGTTTAAAATACATCCTCAATAATTGCTATGGACTCCTTTTGGAAATGAAAAGTGTTATATCTTTTACTTCAATATCTATACTCTTTGTACCTTTCACTCCACTTTACTGCCTCCAGTATTTATTTTAAAAAGGGCTTCACTTATGATGCTTCCTAAGATGCTTTTTTTAACAATTTAGGCAGATTTTCTGCCTCCGCATCTCCCTGAATCTCCGCTATTTTCGCAATGAAGATGGCTCACTTTGTTTACATACTAACCGATACCTTGCGCAAGAATCTTTGGGTTGAATTGGCTACCGCCGACGAGTTCGACCTGCAATTGCGTCAAATCACGTACTCATTGCCCTGCCGCCTGGACTTGATTTATCTGGAATGCGTCGCCGACGGCCAAAATGCCGGAAGCCGTGTCTGGCAACTTAAAACCGCGCCTGCAAAACTAAAGTGGGAAATCATCAGCAAAGCAAATCCCGGGCTTAGGGAATTGGTCTCACTGGAGCGGCGCGGAAACTTTTGATTCCGAAGGTTAGCTGTGTGGCATTAACGGCGTTAAAAAAAATGAAATCAAAGAATCGGGTAAATGAAGAGCCCAGCATTAGGGACACAGCCATGCTGACGGGACACGCGGCCAGTTATGTTCAGAAAGTAAAAGGAGCGATGAAGGAGTTGGGATTAGTTAAGAAATGAAGAAGGGAGCTTAATTAAACTCCCTTTTTTGTTAATGAATAACGGTTCGTACTCTGTTCCTCGAGGTACCATCATAGGAAATCCAATATCCATAGAAATTGTCAGCCTCTTTCCTAACTAGGAAAAAGGACCGCTTCCCACTGAAAAAGTCGTGTAACTCACATGGATTTTTACTTTTAAAGAAATCATCCGTTAAAATAGTAAAAGAACTATGGTCCAGTAGTTTTTTACTCTTTGCAAACCCGATTTCTTCATCATACTGGATAAAGAATGTATAAGTATCAAATCCGTATTGAGCATTATCCACATTGATATATGAAGTCGATACCTTATCACCAACAACACTTAATCTAAAATGCGCCGAGGAGTCGGGTATGTAAAATATTGTATCATTTTGCGCGGAAACTATACCAGAAATCCCTAGCAACAGTAAAAGTAATATCCTTTTTATCATGGTAAACATTGTGAATTATACGCCGAATTCGCCATAGAACAAATATAATTCTTTTTGTTCATCTCCAACGTAACTCCTTGAATTTCAGTTTGATAGGGTTCTGTAACTTCGATTGAAAATTAAAAAGCATTAAGTAATTTTCTCGTAATTTATATTTTTCTCGGTTATAATTCTCCACAAAATTTGGCAATCTTGGACCAGTCTGTTTTAAATCCTAGTAGCTTCGCCTTTTTAAAATCCTCGCAGTCAAATTGACCTAATGAAAGCTTTGTGACACCTAAATAAAAGTGAGCTCCAGCATCATCGGGATGTAAACTTGATAACTTTTTAAAATCCTCTAAGGCTTTAGCATAATCAGGAATCCCCAAATAAGATAGTCCCCTTTGCATCAATGCGTTCCTGTCGTTCTCAGTTTCGTTAGCCTCTATAATTTTGGATTGTTTCTCTATTTCTGCTTCCAGCACAATTTTCCGAACCACCGCATTTACTTCCTCATCATTTTCGTAAATGGATTTCGACGAAGTACTTGATGGACTAGCGACTGGTGTAACTTGCGCTTTACAACAAATTGTTAAAATCAAAAGAAGCGAGACCAATATTTTATTATTCATACTAAATTTTATGAGTTTGTAATTTTCTTTCTTTTCAAAGCTATTGGAATTGTTTTACGTGTCGTTACATCTGTAATAATTGTTTAAATTCCTTCTAACAACTATAATGCACCGAAAAATAACTAAGCATCCCCACAAATGGGGATTTTTTGATAATAAAAGCCCCCATCAAAATTAATGAGGGTAACACACCTTGAGGTATTTAATCATTGAGGTAAAGGTATCTCCCAAAGTATTTAGGTTGAATACAGATTTTCTACCAGTAGAATATAAAAGAATTTAATATCTTTGGGGGAAATGCGGGGGATAAAAATGAAAAACCCTCGTAATTCATTGAGAATCAAGAGGGTTTTGTCTTTTAAAGTGCGGGCGAAAGGACTCGAACCTTCACACCGTGAGGCACCAGATCCTAAGTCTGGCGTGTCTACCAATTTCACCACGCCCGCAGTGAGCGGCAAATATACAAACAAATGCCAATTGGCAACGCATCCGACAGATTTTTTTTGCTTTGATAAAGCGACCATCATTGCTGACGTTGCTATACAACTCTTGCAGTATCGGTAAAAGGTGACAACGTTAAATCAAGCCGCAGAAGGGCAAAACAAATACGGATCGCTGACCGGTCATGCCGATACTTTGCCTGAGTTTTGCTATTTTTGATAAAACGAAAACCCGCATGGACAACATCAAACAATACGTGGCGCAGCATCGGCAGCGCTTTATCGACGAACTCATTGAAATTTTAAAGATTCCATCGGTAAGTGCCGATACCGCCTATTCACAGGACGTACTCGACATGGCTGATGCGGTTGCCGATTCATTGCGGAAAGCGGGCTGTGACGCGGTCGAAATTTGCGACACCGACGGCTATCCCATCGTTTACGGCGAAAAAATCATCGACCCAACCTTGCCGACTGTTTTAGTTTATGGCCATTACGACGTTCAGCCACCCGACCCGATGGATTTGTGGGAATCTCCGCCGTTTGAACCGGTAATCAAAGCCACACCCATCCATCCTGAAGGCGCCATTTTTGCCCGCGGGGCCTGCGACGACAAAGGACAGTTCTACATGCACGTCAAGGCATTTGAATACATGATAGCCAGCAACAAACTCCCTTGCAACGTTAAGTTTATGATTGAAGGCGAGGAAGAAGTCGGGTCAAAAAGCCTGGCTGGTTTTGTCACCCAAAATCAGGAGAAGTTAAAGTGTGATGTGATTCTGATTTCCGATACGGGAATGATCTCAAACCAGCAACCGTCGATTACTACTGGGCTTCGCGGACTTAGCTACGTTGAAGTTGAAGTGACCGGCCCCAACCGCGACCTCCATTCCGGACTCTACGGTGGCGCCGTTGCCAACCCGATCAATGTGCTGGCCAAAATGATCGCACAATTGCACGATGAAAACAATCGCATCACCATTCCCGGGTTTTACGATAAAGTACAGGAGCTTTCGGCCGATGAACGCGCTGAAATGGCCAAGGCACCGTTCAGCCTGGACAAGTACAAGCAGGCCCTCGATATTGACGATGTTTATGGCGAAAAAGGTTACGTGACCAACGAGCGCAATTCCATCCGCCCGACACTTGACGTCAACGGAATCTGGGGTGGTTATACGGGCGAAGGCGCGAAAACCGTGATTGCGAGCCAGGCATTTGCCAAGATTTCAATGCGACTGGTTCCAAATCAGGATTGGGAAGAAATCTCTGAATTGTTTACCAAACACTTTGAGAGCATTGCCCCGGCCGGTGTCAGGGTTAAGGTAAAACCACACCACGGCGGGCAAGGCTACGTCACGCCAATTGACAGCATAGGTTACCGCGCGGCCAACAAGGCGTACACTGAAACTTTTGGCGTTCCGGCAATTCCGGTGCGCTCGGGAGGATCAATCCCTATTGTCGCGCTTTTTGAAAAGGAACTCAAAAGCAAAACTATTTTGATGGGCTTTGGGCTGGACAGCGATGCGATCCACTCGCCCAATGAGCATTACGGGATTTTCAACTACCTAAAGGGAATTGAGACCATTCCGTTGTTTTACAAGTATTTTACCGAGATGTCGAAGTAAAATGGAATTGACCGCGGGTGCGATTTACAGATTTTCTGTATACAGCCTGTTTAGATATGGGTTATCTTTGAAACCCCAAAGGTTTAAAAACCTTTGGGGTTTAGCTTTTTTAAAAGTTTGCAATCTAACAAGTTTTACACTTGGAAGCCTGCTTTTTTGTAACAACTCATTTCCCTTGCCTACCAATGACCACCGGCCTCATCAACCGGCGCAAAATATCACAAACAGTTTTACGTTACTAAATCATCATCAATCAGCGCGTAATCCCGCACAAACGAACCGTTATGCTTAAAAAATTCTTCATTCTGTGCTCGGGTGCCGACACCGATATTCTGGACGGCTGTTCCCAGGGCGAGCAAACCAAATTTGCCGGAATTGGCGCGACTGTCTTCTTTACGGCGCTCATGGCCGCCATTGCCGGAAGCTATGCACTCTTTACGGTTTTCGACAACCCGTGGATCGCTTCAATTTTCGGGCTGGTTTGGGGACTTTTGATTTTTAACCTCGACCGCTTTATCGTATCAACCATCCGCAAGCGCGAAAAATTTCGGGCGGAATTCCTCCAGGCGCTCCCACGGTTGATGCTGGCCGTACTGATTGCGATTGTCATTTCAAAACCGTTGGAAATCAAAATATTCGAAAAGGAAATCAACACCGTTCTGCTCAAGGAAAAAAACCGGATGGCGCTGGAAAACAAAAATCAGGTGGCCGGTTATTTTCAATCAGATTTGGAGAAAAACCAAGCCGAAATGGACAGCCTCAAAGCGTCCTTGGCAGCCCGCGAAAAAGAAGTGGCCGCACTGTATCAGGCGTATATCACTGAAGCCGAGGGAACCTCGGGCACCAAAAAAATGGGAAAAGGCCCAATTTACAAGGAAAAACGCGAGGCGCATGACCGGGCCGCCGTACAGTTGGATTCGCTTAAAAAATCAACTGGAGTGATGCTGGCCCAAAAGCAGCAACGCGCACAATCGCTTCAGGAAAATCTGGATAAAAAAGTAGCCGATACCCAACCCGTAATCGACGGATTCGACGGACTGATGGCCCGAATCAATGCGCTGGGCACACTTCCGCTGCTGCCGTCACTGTTTATCATGTTGTTGTTTTTTGCCGTCGAAACCGCGCCCATCTTTGCCAAGCTACTGTCGCCAAAAGGCGAATACGACTACAAACTGGAAGATGTTGAAACAGCGCTAAGTGCGACGATTTTGCAGGACAAATACCAACGCGAACTGCTGGTAAAAACCTCATCGCAAATGCACGACAGGGTTTACGCCGACATTGCCGACGACCGGGAAATTTTTAATCTGCAACGCTCCAAAGCCAAGGAATTGCTGGAGTTACAAGCCAATGCGTTTTTGGAAAAACAAAAAAAGACAATTTAGTAATGCACCCGCAAACTACATTTTTTTCAGGATCTCATCCTTCAGCCTGTCGTATTCTCCCTGTAGGATCAGGCCGTTGTCAAGCAGTTTTTTGTAGTTCTGAAGTTTGACAAAAAGTTCGTCGGCATCAACGTCGGCGCGCTGGTCAGCCGATGGCGATTCTTCCGGATACTGTTTTTCATCGCGGAAACCCGACTGCGCCACGGGAATGATTTCCGAAAAATCGGTCACTTCTTCAGTAGGTTCAATCACTTGGGCCTCATAAACCGGCTGGACCGATGAATCAGTTTCAGCTTGCGCAGATGGCGATGGTTTTGCCTTTAACAATTCGAGTTGCTCTTTGGCGTAGGTGTAAATTTTACGCGCCTGGGCTTTAGGCAGGTAATCTATCGAAATTTGTACGTCGTCACGGGTTGAGAACGTAAATTCCGAACCCAGAATATTTTCCTTTACCGTTGTCGCGGCCACGTCTTCCCAAGTGTAATCCGTAAAATCCATCGACAGGCCAAGATTTTTTGGACGGCACATGATGATACGCCTGTTGGTAAGCACGATGCTGTCGGGAAATACGTTTAATGCAGGCTTTTTCTGGACGCCGATATACCCGACTTCTTCATTCTTCATCAACAAATCCTGAAGTTTCTGGCTGATTTTTTCAACCGCCTTTGGATCCTGTTCCTCGTTTAAAAAACTCTTAAGTTGCTCTTTCATGGCTCACGGATTGGTTGCAAAATTACGTCAATCGGCGGATTGCCTTATCTCATTTTGCAATTTTTTAGTCAAACTTAACAAAACCAATTCATACGAATGGTCAATAAGTTCCCATACCAATTTATCCGGCACGTCGCGGTTGATACTCACCGTATTCCAATGCGTTTTGCTCATGTGAAATCCGGGCGTAATGCCGTCAAAAGCTGCTCGTAGCTCTTCGGCCCAATCCGGATCGCACTTGAGGTTTACGCCAGGCCGGTCATGCTCCCACCCTGATAATGACGAAAGCGCAAACATTTTCCCGCCAACCTTAAAAACCAGTGTGTCCTTGTCAAACGGGAAATGCTCCGTCACACCGGGCTTGGCCAGACAATACTCGTAAAATTGGTTAATGTTCATCCTAACGTTCAATTGCGTACAAAACCGGCTTGCTTGGGCTGGCGTCATTTTCAAAACTCGAAATCTGCAAATTCAACAAATAACGCCCGTCAGGAACTGAATCAGGAATAAAAATCATTTCAGTAATCGTAGCGTCGTGCCGCGCGTCTTCATTAAGATTTTGCACGTCTTTTACGTTCCAGAATGCCTTATGACAAACTAGCTTTCCCTGGTCTTCTTCACGGTCGACGCTGGGCAAGTCGATCAGCAAATGTTTCACGCCGATTTCCCGCAGATAAAGCGCTGCCGATTCCTCCAGATACGGGGGATTGGTGTGCGAATATTTGGTTGATTTTTTAGCGATCGAGTTTGGAAGCGTCCTGATCGCGACGGCCTCGGGCGATTTATTTTCCAGCCAGGCCTGCAACTGGATTTTGGTAATTACCTGATCGGTTCCTTTGTGATACGGTTTGACCGAAATCAGCTCGGCCAAAAAGAAAAAAGTTTTAAGCGCTTGATTGACACTGTAAAAATCGCGGGTGATATGACCCAGACATTCGGTGTGTGTGCCGTGTCCGTGCGGATTAAAATGGATGTCGTTAAAATTCGTCGACGCTCCGGCAGCCACCTTTCCTATCCAATCACCCATGCGCACCGGCTCGATTTTAGGTTTGTCCAGATACCAGGCAATGGGATTTTCATCTGAATTTGTCAGCGGAATCGAAAGGTCGATCGGCTTTGATAAATCTACCAAAAAAGTCTGCCCGCCGTGTTTAATGGTTGCTTTCATCATTTCAAATCTACCCAAAACAATCCAGACGCCAAGCCGTCCGACAGAAACTTGCCTTTGGGTGTTGTCAAAAGCACGCCGTTTTCCAGCATGAGCAGTCCGTCGTTTATGGGTTTTTGTGCCGATAGCAAAAGATGTTGCCTGAATCCGGGTCCAAATTCGTCCAATTTGTTCACCGATACGCCCCAAATGGTACGGAGCCCGGTCATCACATATTCGTTATATCTGTCGGTGGCCGAGAGCGTTTCCTTTTCCATCGGCAACTCACCGCGGTTGATGCTTTTTATATAGAGTGCGTTGTTCGAAACGTTCCAGCTGCGGCAAACCCCGTCAAAACTGTGCGCCGAAGGCCCTATTCCAAGGTACTTTTTGCCCAACCAGTACGCCGAATTGTTGCGCGAAAAATAACCCGGCTTGCCAAAGTTCGACAGTTCGTAATGCACAAATCCGGCGTCAGCAAGCATTTGAACCAGGATTGCGAAATGCCTTGCGGCGGTTTCATCGTCGGGCGAGGCCATTTTTCCCGTAGCGATAAGTTTGCGCAGCGCCGTCCGGGGTTCGACGGTTAGCGCGTAGGCTGAAATGTGCGGAATCCCGTACGAGAGAGCGGCTTGGATATTCCCGCGCCACCGTTGGTCGCTCATGCCGGGGATGCCGTAAATCAAGTCGATGGTGACATTGTCAAAAAGGCGGGCAGCTTCTGTCAAGGATTCCCGCGCTTCGGCCGAATTATGCGCGCGGTTCATCAGCTGCAAATCCTCATCGTAAAATGACTGGATTCCAATCGACAACCGGTTGATGCGGCTTTGCGAAAGTTGTTTCAACCGGTCGTCCGACAAATCGTCGGGATTGGCCTCGAGTGTGATTTCAGCTTCCTCGACCACTTCAAAATTCCCGTAAACCAGATTGATGATCGAATCGATTTCCGCGTCAAACAAAACACTCGGAGTTCCGCCGCCAAAGTAAATCGTCTCAACTGGCTCGTCGATTTCAGATTTTCGCATCTGCAATTCCCTCTGCAACGCCAAAACCATCTCGCTGCGATTCTTTTGCGACGTCGAAAAGTGAAAGTCGCAATAGTGACAGGCTTGTTTGCAAAAAGGGATATGGATGTAAATACTAGCCAATCTTAAATTTTAAAGGTTTGAAATTTGCAAATCATGGCGGGCGGTAACCGATAAGCAATTGCGCACCAATTGAAACAGTTGAGAATTTTGACCCAGGGCAACCCTGCGTAATGATGACTTTTTTTTCAAACTTCGATATCAGATAAGTTTAAAAAAGAAAGCCGATAATTTGCTCAGGCTTTTTCAAATTATCTAATTCTGCTTTCATTCTGTTTAACAAAAGCGTCCCACCCAGAATAACTCTTGGCTGCGCTCACTTTTCCCGAATTGAAAAAATGACACACCGCCGCGGCCAACCCATCGGTTGAATCGAGGTTTTTGGGAAGTTCTTTTAAACCCAGGAGTCGTTGGAGCATTTTGGCCACTTGTTCCTTGCTGGCGTTGCCATTGCCGGTTATTGCCATTTTTATTTTCTTGGGCTCGTATTCGGTAATCGGCACCTGCCGCGACAATCCCGCAGCCATTGCAACGCCTTGCGCCCGGCCCAACTTTAGCATCGACTGAACGTTCTTGCCAAAAAACGGTGCTTCGATCGCCATTTCATCAGGATGATGCGTATCAATCAGCTCGACCGTCCGTTCAAAAATGTGCTTGAGTTTAAGGTAATGATCGTCGTACTTGTGCAATTGCAGCTCGTTGAGTTGCAAAAATTCCATCTTTTGGCCCTTGCACCGTATCAGCCCAAAACCCATTACCGTAGTTCCCGGATCGACTCCTAAAATTATGCGTTCGGCCATGACTGATCTTTGCCGTAAAGATGCGCAAAGTTTGCTTACTTTGCAAGATGATTTCCAGCGCCCGCGTCAAGCAATTGCTCACCACCGCCGTAAAAATCCTCATTGTAGGACTTGCCTGTTTTTTTATTTATGACCGATTGGCCCAAACCGCCAATGAGGCCGTCTCACCCGCCGATGCTGCGCGCCATTTTTCATGGTTCGATGCGCTGTTGATGCTAGCCCTTAGCTTTGGCAACCGATTTACTGAAATTCTCAAGTGGAAAAACCTGGTATCGTCTTTTAGCAAAATCACCGTGGCACAGTCGGCGCGGCAGGTATTGTCGGCCATGACGGTGTCATCGATCACGCCCGGCGGCGTTGGCGAATACGGAGCCAAGGCGCTCTATTATGCAAAGGATCAGGCCAAAAAAGTCGTGCTGCTCAATGTCGTCTGCAACGGGGCGCAATTACTTATGACTGTTTTCTTTGGGCTATTTGGGCTTTCGTACTTTAACGCAAGGCTCAACGTCATCAAGCCTGATACGGTGCTTTACGCGTTCGCCGCGATTGTGGCGTTTTTTGCATCGATGTTTTTTATGAAGCGATTCTCGGTCAAGGGATATTCCATCGAGAAACTAGTGCAAAAAATAGCCGTGATTCCGCGCCGCGTACACACCAAAAACCTGATGCTGGCGTCGCTTAGATATGCTTTTTTTACCGTACAGTACTTTTTGCTATTCCGATTGTTCGGGGTTGAGATTGATGGCCTTTTGCTGCTATCGGCCATTACGAGTATTTACTTTTTGGCATCGGCCATCCCAACGTTTCAGTTCCTGGACTTTGCCATCAAAGGCGGCGTTGCCGTGTATTTTTTTGAAATCCTGGGGGTCAGCATGTGGATTCCGTTTTGGGTTACTACCATCATGTGGTTGCTCAATGTGGTGATTCCGGTGATGATTGGCAGTTATTTTGTCTTAAAATTCAAATTCCTATGGAAATCCTCCTGATCTATTGCGGATGCTATCTTGCGTGGTATCTGTGGCACATCGCGAGCCTGGTCCACGGTTTTAAAAAAGTTAGAAACTTTGAAGTCAAAGGCGCGGGCGACAACGGATTTTCCATCGTCATTCCCTTTCGCGACGAAGCCAAAAACCTGCCGGCGCTTTTACAGAGCCTCAAAAACCAGAACTATCCGCTGGAAAAGTTTGAAATTATCCTGGTCGACGATTTTTCATCCGACGAGGGCGCAAAGATCATTTATCAATGGCGGATGGAAAACGGATCTTTCCACGTCACATTGATGGATAACGTACGCGTTTCCGGCTCGCCCAAAAAAGATGCGATTGCGCGCGCCGTCCCGATTGCGGCCTACAACTGGATCATCACCACCGACGCCGATTGTATCCTGCCACCCAACTGGCTTTCAACCTTTGACGCCTTCATCACCCAAACCAAGGCGCAAATGGTAGCCGGAGCGGTAAAATACACGGCAAAATTTTCCTTGCTCAATCAATTTCAACGCGCCGACCTTGTGAGCCTTCAGGGCGCAACCATCGGCGGATTTGGCCTGCGCAAAGCCTTTATGTGCAACGGCGCCAACTTTGCCTACGAAAAAGCCTTTTTTAACGAAATTGGCGGATTTAAAGGCAGCGGGCGATGGCCGGGCGGTGACGATGTTTTCCTGCTCCAAAAGGCCGTTGCAAAACGCCCCGACGCCGTTCACTTCTTAAAATCCCGTCAGGCGATGGTCACCACGCGGGCGGCTCAAAGCTGGCAGGAGCTTTTTTACCAGCGCGTCCGTTGGGCTGCCAAGGCATCAGGTTATAAAAGCGATTATGCACAAACCATTTCAATGGCAGTCTTTGCAGGCAACACCGTGCTGCTGATCCTGCTTGTTCTTGGCCTTTCACAGCATCTCTCATGGACATGGGTGGCGTGGGCTTGGGCCATAAAATTTGCCATCGACTGGCTGCTGATCACACAAGCCCGACAGTTCATCTACAACAGCGCGTTGTCGTTTCCCGTTGTGCAAAGCCTGTTTTATCCGCTTTGGACATTTGTCGTAGCGATGTATTCACTCGTTGGCTCCTACCGCTGGAAAGGCCGTAAATTCAATTAAGGCTTTTGAATGACCACCGGAAGCGTAAACTGCGTTTTTACCGGCATTCCGCGCTTGATGGCGGGTTTAACTTTTGGAAAATCCTCCAGACGAGCGTGCAGTATGCTGTCGAGGTTGATGGGATAGGCCGTGCTGTCGGGGATGGTTTGCGGTTTAAATTCTACCGTTGCGTCGGGATTGATCGTCACGAGCACCATTAGGGTATCGGTAGCCTGATGTGGCGTCTGGAGCGTATCAGTGTTGAGTTTTTCCTGGATAGTGGCCGATAGCACATCAAAGAAACACTGTTGCCTCGCCCGCTTGTCGGTAAGGGAATCGCAGGTAGCTATCGACGGAAGTTCGTCAACCTTTTTCCAGTCGATGGATTGCAGTTCGCGCTCCAGGAGTTCCTCTTCTGAAACGGGTTTTACCACGCGGTCGCACGCAGCCGCAAGGCAAATCGTAACCATCAGGAATATTTTTTTGAGCGTTGCCGTGACGTAAAATTGTTACTTTTAGTCAAAAGTAAAAAACGCTATGGACATTTTGCTCTTTACCCTTGGATTTTGTTGCGTATTAGGTGGAATCTTTGGGAGTTTCCTACCCGTTATTCCCGGAACGCCGCTCAGCTACCTGGGATTGCTGATGCTTTATTGGACCGATGCCGTTCCGGCCAATTATTGGATCATTGGCATCACCGGACTCATCACGGCGGTTGTGACGGTTTTGGACTACGTTATCCCTGCCCAAGGAACCAAGCGGTTTGGCGGTAGCAAATGGGGCGTGTGGGGCACCAACATTGGGTTAATCATAGGGTTGCTTACACCGATACCGTTTGGCTTTATCATAGGTCCTTTTGCAGGTGCGTTTGTTGGCGAACTCATCAACAACTCCACCAATCACAAACAGGCTTTTCGCGCCGCAACCGGATCATTTGTAGGATTTCTGGCCTCGACGTTTATCAAATTTGTGGTGTGTGTGGCGTTTTTGGGAATGTATGTCGCAGTTGCCTGGACGCATCGCGGCGGATTTATATAAACTTTAATGAAGACCGCAGTCACCGCGTTAGGGATGGAAGCGGTTATCCTTTTGCGACGCCCGGATTTGGCGGCGTAAAAGATAAAAGCGCACAGCCCGGTGGCGGCGAGCCGAGCGCCGCTCCTAAGCGCGCGGCGAGCCGGCAAACGCCCTGAAAAATCCCGATATGCGACAGCCATAAAGCAAAAAAGCCATCCCTAAAAGGGAAAGCTTTTCATTGGTCTAACTACTAAACCTGCCGTTCCTTTCGGTCCGGCAAAAAACAACACAACTATCGTATTTCGGAAAAAAAGCACTTTGTTTCCAAAGTGCTTTGTTCTCTTTCCGAGGTAGCGGTCTGGACGGGACTCGAACCCGCGACCTCCGCCGTGACAGGGCGGCATTCTAACCAACTGAACTACCAAACCTCGCGAAATGCGGATGCAAATATAGGGCGTAAAATTACAAATCCAAACGAAAAACCAACTTTTATCAAAAATATTTTTCGCCGTTTAGCCAAACAGCTGTTTCTCTACAAGATAGGTGGTCAAGATTTTTTCAAAAGAATCGCTCACGGCTACCGGAACGTACTTAATCCTGTTTTGCGCGCAGGCCAAAGACAGCTTTTTAAAGTAGTTTTCGACGTGTTTTTCATACGCTTCGCGCACCGAATCGGCAAAAACGTTAATTTCCTCGCCCGTTTCAACGTCGATGAATTTGCGCGGCGCATTGTCAAACTTAAAGCCTACTTCCGTCTCGCGGTCGACCACGTGAAACAAAACCACCTTGTGCTTGTTGTGCTTTAAGTGCTGCAAAGCATGGAACAACCGGTCATCATCGGTCGCCTGAAACATATCGGTAAACAAAATAATCATCGATCGGCGGTGCATCTTCTCGGCAATCTGATGCAAAAACGTCACCGTATCGGTTGGCTTGGACCGCTTTGGATTGGCCAGCAAATCCTCGAGCTTGCTCAAAAGCATGCGGTGGTGGCGGTCGCTGCCCTTTTCCGGCGCATAGTATTCGTAGGTGTCTGAATATACACTCAATCCCACCGCGTCCCGCTGCTTTTTAAGCAAGTTCATCAACACGGCGGCTGCGAGTACCGAGAAGCCTATTTTGGAGTGGTAAAACGGCTCGCCCGGCCCGAGCACCGGATAGTGCATTGACGACGAATTGTCGACAATCAGGTGGCAGCGAAGGTTGGTTTCCTCCTCAAAGCGCTTGGTGTAAAGCCTGTCGGTTTTGGCGTAAAGCTTCCAGTCGATGTGTTTGGTGCTCTCACCGGTGTTGTACACTTTATGTTCGGCAAACTCGGCCGAAAACCCGTGAAAAGGACTTTTGTGCATCCCGGAAATAAATCCTTCAACCACTTGTCCGGCCAAAAGTTCCAGGTGCGCAAAACTCGAAATCTTTTCTAACTGCGATTCAATCTTCATCTCTCAAAGTTATTCAAAGATTTAACTGCACCTATCTTTTGCCTCAAATTTTAACGGGGCGTTTCGGTGCGGTGCCGGACTTGCTTAGCCGTACGCTTGACTTCCGCACCGCCGCGCTGTCCGCTGTATCTTTTGCCGCTCCCGATAGCTGTCGGGAGCGCAAAAGGATGCCGCTGCCATCGCTAACGCGGCCCTCCCGTTGCCTGTTGCTCACAAAAACGTCAGGCTATCCAAAAACTCAGCGGCTAACTCCCAGAGCTTTTTCCAAACGTTCAAGCCGTGCCTCGTACGCTGTAACTTTTGCCCTTAGTTCCTCAATTTCCGTCTGCTGCTCCTGCAAAGCCTTGGTCAGGATGGGAACCAATCCCAGGTAATTGACGCCTTTGCTGGGCAACGCCTCGGCCGCGCCCTCAAGCTGAAGTTTGTCATCGGTCACCAAATCCGGAAACACGGTTTGCAACTGTTGAGCAATGAATCCCGTTTGCCGCTTGGTTGGAAATCCGTACACATCGGCGTAGGCCTTTTTAAAATTGAAGTCCCTGACTTCGACGTTCATCAATTTGTCGGTAACGCGCCCCGTAGGTTCAATTTTCTCCTTGAGCATTTGGTCTGACGGATTGGTAAAAGTTCCCGAAACGTAAACAGCGCCTAAAAAATAACCAGCGTAACTCCCAGCCTTGGTCGCCAGCGAATAAACCCCGAAATGCGTCCCGCCCGCGGTGGCCGTCATCGACGAGGCGTGGCCGTATTTTGCAGCGGTTCCCGAGGCCATCGCAGTAAGGCGTTGGTAACTTCCGTACATAACACCGTTGCCCGAGCCCTCCAGGTCAGTAAACACCCCGTAAGTGGCGGCGTTGGAAGCGCCTTCAAGCGAATTATACACCGCCGTCCGGGAAGATGTCCCGGAGTTGGTAATCTGATTCAAGATGCCAAATTGCTGTCCCGAGCCCGCACCGCTTAAGATGTTGTAAACTCCAACGTGCATGCCCGACCCCGACCCGCTCATCTCTTGTCGGGTGCCATAATGTACGCCGTTGCCGGAGTTATCGATAATGTTTCGCACGCCCGTTTGCCCGCCGTTCCCAATTCCTGAAAGTTGGTATGAAGCGCCCATATGTTGTCCGTTGCCGCTGCTTTGGTTGAGCAAATAGTTTCCGAACTGTGTTCCGGAACCCGGGTTCAGCGCGTTAAACTCGGTGTAGGTGCCGGCGGCCAAACTGCCACTGCTGCCATAAAAAATATTGTAAAAACCCAGAACACGACCCAAGGCCAACGGCGTTATAAATTGGTTGGCCACGCCGGTCATCCCGCCGGATCCATTGTTAAAATTGTTGGATACGCCCGTGTGATTTCCGGATCCTGTGCCGGAAAATCGCTGTTGTACGCCTTGGTGACTCCCGTTTCCGGGACTTGAGATAACCAACAAGTGCCCCACCTTCTCACCCGAACCGGAACCGCTGAGAAGCGTGCGGGTGCCAAACTGCGGAAGAATGCCGGGACTGTCGTTCGTGGTAAGCATGCCGGTTTGCGGTCCCGATGTATCATAACTGCTTTCCACAATGTTCACCACGCCGTTCAATTCCGCACCGGAGCCCGAATAGAAATGATTTCTAAGCCCGGTTTTGGCTCCGGTCCCATCGCCGCTAAACAGATTGTCAGTTCCAAAATGAGCGCCGCTCCCGGTGTTTTGCAACCGGTTTTGCGTTCCAAACTGCTGCCCGTTCCCCGTTCCCGCCAGGCGCTGATAGCTTCCAAAATGGTCACCATCACCTGGACTACTGTTGGTTGTGTAAGCGCCGTATTGCAATCCGCTGCCGTTCACGCTGCTCCGGATTTCATTGTAAACCCCGGCAAGTATCCCGTTGCCCCCGGTAAAATAACTGTTGTATGCACCCAGCAAGTTACCGTCGCCCAAGGTCCCGCTAAACTCGTTCCAGGCACCGGTTTGTCCGCCTGAACCTGCCACGAACTGGTTAAAGGTTCCGGTGTGGAATCCGCTTCCGCCGCCTTCCATAAAATTCCAAACGCCCCATTGGTTGCCTGTCCCGCTTCCGCTCAATCGGTTTACCAGGCCATATTGCGCGGCGGGATCGTCGCTTTCGATATGGAAAATCGCCCCTCGCTTGATTCCTGTCCCGGCGTTTTGGATAGAAGCCACAAAACCGCGTTGCTCACCAGCGGCCGAACCCAGTAACCTTGCGTAAAACCCCGATTGTACCCCGGTTCCCGTACTGTATATCAGGGCGTCGTAGTTGCGCTGCCATCCGCTTCCGGCGCCTTGCAGAACAGATCGGTAGCCAAAGTGATGGCCGGTACCGGAATTGTCGATCCTGGAAAGTTGGCCGGTGATTTCGGTATTTCCGGCACCTGACATCACCGCGCGGATAGCAATTGAATCGACTGAAGGATCAGCCAACACGTCGAGTTTTGTCTGGGCAATATTGGTTCCTACCGCAACACGACCCATGCGGTATGCGTTATCTGAAATCAAATCAGGAGCGGTGGTGGAGCCTTGTTCAAACCAATCGGAATCAGGTTTGCCGCCAAGGGAAACCCAGGTAGTTAGTGAATTGTCCCAATAATAAAATCCCGGGTCGTTTGTTCCGGATGCTGTCTTGAGATAGAGCATCATTCCTTGTTGACTGGCGGTTGGATTCACGGCCGGAAAAGCGTCAACGCGCGGCACAATCAGTCCGTCGGTGGGCGCGGGAGCCGCCTCGTTAAGAGATTTTACTTCCAAAAGGGCATCGGGCGAGGCCGTATTTACGCCTACTTGTCCGCTGGTTGAGAGCACGATCAACAACGCGCCTGTTTGAATGATTGCTTTCATCGTACCGGGATTTAAACAACAAAAGTCGGGCGCGCGCGAGGCTGTGAAAAGTTTAATTATACCACCATCCGTTTTTTTATACCATCAGCATTAAGATAAATCGTTAAATTTGAAGATGATGCCTTTGCGATGAACACCTGGAAGTGCCTTATCGTTGATGACGAAGATGTAGACAGGCTTATGGTCATGTCATTTGTCAAGCGATTTCCTGAACTGGAGATTGCCGGCGCGTGCAAAACAGTGTCAGAAGCCCTTGCCATACTTGAAAAATCGCAGGTGGATATTTTGTTCCTGGATGTTGACATGCCCGACGAAAACGGACTGGAGCTTCGACGCAAGGCATCGGCTGTTCCGGCCTGTGTGTTTGTTAGCGGCCATGCTGAACACGCCGCCGAGAGCTTTGATCTGGACACGCTGGATTTTGTAGTAAAGCCCGTTAAATTTGATCGTTTTGAAAAAGCTGTGGCGCGCATCAGGGCGTATCTGTCAACGCGTGAAAAAGCCCAGCTGTTTGACATGCATTTTGGGGCCGATTCCATCACCATCAGGGAAGGTCATGATCAGGTTAAAATCAACTTGGGCGATATCATCTGCCTGGAAGCCCTTAAAGATTACACGCTTTTGGTGACGGCCCGCAAAAAGTACTGCGTTTGGTCAAACCTGGGTACTTTATTGAAACAACCGCAATTTGAAACCTTTGTTCGCATCCATAAAAGTCATGCCGTTCGCCCTCAATTTGTTTCCCGCATTACGGCCCATGAGGTAGAATTGAACGGACGGGTACGGGTGCCTGTTGGACGCGCCTTTAAGGAAAACGTCAAAAACATGTTATGAAACTCGCTGTGTGGTTCCTGCTTTTTACCGCTGTGCTGACGGCGCAATCCAGCCTGGAATCACGTCGTCTGGAAATCGAGCGAATGGTATCGGCACACCCGGAATCGGCATTTGAGAAGGTTGAGTGGCTTGCCCGCGAATTTTTAAATCCAAACCCGTCGACGCAGGCCAAAATACAGTCGACGCAGGCACTGGTACACGTTTATCTGGCCAACCTGGAACTGGCCGAGCAAAAAAATAACGCATCATGGCAATGGCATGCTAAGGCCGGAACCGGAACTGAGTTAGCGAGAAATTACTTTAACATGGCGCTCATCGCCGAGCGAAAGTCAGATTACCCTGGCGCTATCGACTGTTTTTTAAAAACCATCAGCCTGGCGGAAAAGCACGGCCAGTTTTCGTTGCTGCAAAAAAGCTACCGCGGACTGGCGATGTCGTACTGCGATCAGCATGATTATGACCAGGCGCTGGAGTATATCAATACCTCGCTGGCCTATCAAAACCAACAGCCCGACATCATGCAAAAGGCCTATTCACTGGCGGCCAAGGGCGAAATCTACCGGCTAAAAAACAACCTGGCCGCAGCCACTGATTATTTTAAAATGGCTTATGATTCCTTTGCAAAAGACGGAAATGATCACGGACGCGCCTGGGTTTTGACCAACTGGGCCATCTGTTATGAAAACAACCTCGTAAAATATGCCCGGATTGCGCTGCAGGCACAGGAAATTTGGGACCGGGTGGCGCCAGAGAATACGATGTCTATCGTAAACCACGGAAACATTGGATACAATTATATGATCATGGCCCGTGACAGCGCAATGGTTACCCAGGGATATCCGGACCTCCCGCAGGGAAAAAACGCACTTTTGCGGGCGTCAGCGCATTATTACACCCGGGCGCTTGAACTTGCCCGAAAAAAGAAAAACCTTAACGCCATCATTTATCAAAGTCACAATCTGGCCGGACTGCAATACTTGAAGGGCGAATACCAATCGGCGTATGACAATCTGGCGCTGACGATGCGGCTTAAAGATTCGGTTTTCTCGCAGCAGAACAAAAACAAAATTGCCGCCCTGGAAAGCGAAAAGGAAATTTTGCTGCGCGACGAAAAAATCCGTCTTAACCAGATTACACTAAAAAACAACCGCAAACAACAGTGGTTTATGCTGGGCGGACTCGGGCTTTTGGGTTTGATAGGGATATTGCTTTTACGGGACAACCACAGCCGCAAAAAACACAACCTGCAACTGATTGCCCTTAATACGCATCTGGATCAGGCCAACAAACTCAAGGCGCGGTTTTTTGCGATTCTAAACCACGACCTGCGCCGGCCGGTGTACCACCTGATTCATTTTTTACAGCTCCAAAAGGAGAGTCCGGAATTGCTGGATGCTGAATCGGCCAAAAGAATTCAAAGCCAAACACTCACATCGGCCGAGAATCTCTTGGAATCCATGGAGGATTTGCTCTTGTGGAGCAAGGGCCAGATGGCGCATTTCAGTCCGGTTTTGCAAAACGTCAACGTGTCGTCGGTTTTTGCCGATCTGATCAAACACTTTGAGTATGAATCCGGTGCGATACTTGAGTTTGACAATCCGCAAAACATTTTCTTACGCACCGATCCCGATTATTTGAAGGCGATTTTACGCAACTTGATTGGAAATTCCCTCAAAGCGGTCGACTCAAAGGCCGATGGAAAAATCAAAGTCTCGGCGTTTTTGACTGGTGGTGTCGCCCAAATCAGCATTGCCGACAACGGCGGAGGCATTCACCCGGAACACTACAAGGCGCTTTACGATGAAAACTTGGTTATTGGAATCCATTCAGGATTGGGATTTCATCTGATCCGAGATTTGGCTGCGGCTATCAGGTGTGAAGTTTTGGTCGATACAAAGGCCGGACAGGGCTCCACTTTCACACTAAGGTTAAATGCATAAAAAAATCCGGATTCCAAGGTAGAAATCCGGACTTATATGAAATTATGGGATATTACATGGCTGCCTTGAGCGAGTCGGCATAGGTTTGCTTTGGCGAAACACCTACCTGGCGGCTTACCACTTCACCGTTCTTAAATACCAACACGGTTGGGATGTTGCGCACGCCGTATTTTGAGGCGAATTCCTGGTTTGCGTCCACGTCAACCTTTCCTACAACGGCTGTACCTTCAAACTCAGTGCTGAGTTCGTCGATGATCGGTCCTACCATACGGCAAGGTCCGCACCAGGCTGCCCAAAAATCAACCAGAACCGGCTTGTCTGATTTCAATACTATCTCTTCAAAATTTGCGTCAGTGATTGTCTGTGCCATAATAAAATAACTTAATGTGTCCCGCAAAAGTAGCGATTAAAAACCAAAGACGCTGTTAAGAAAATCGGTTTTCACTATACGCTTATTGCTTGGCGTTATCCCTTGATTTTCAAAACGCAAACAACAGGCGCAATATTGATGACCAACCCCCGGGAATCACCGTTATGACTATCTAGTTCAGTTTAAACCTTATCTGCGCCCGTTCCAGTGATTGCAGCAGTTCGGCGTCTACCCTAACCCTTACCCTGCGGCTCGACATACCCAGTCGCGTCACGATTTTAAACTCCTCAACCGGCTCGGGAGCCAACGCTTCAATATCCGGTTCAGCATCCGGCGCATCGGGAATGTCTTCAAGATCAGGGTTGACGGGGTCAATTGCTACCGAAGGTGCAGACAATTTGGTTTCAAGCAGCACGCGTTCGTCAATTTCAAAACTGACAGGCGTTTCGCCCGGATGGCTGTGGAATATCTGTTGCAAAAGCTGGACAAGGTTGGCGCCGACATTTTTGATATCCACGTTGAGTGTCAGTTTTTTAACCAGTTGCGACATCACATCGCCTAACTGCCTCACGTCCTGATATTGCATGCGCGGCTCTGATCGCTTGCCGGTTTCTTTGTTGACCCAGCCTTCGCGGATGCTGACCCGGAAAAACAAAAATCGGTTTACGGCCAAAAAATGGCGGAACTTGAGGAAATCTTCGTCAAACATCCGGAATTCGTGCGCCTCGTCAAATCCTTCCAGGACAAAACTTCCCCACTCTTTGTTGTTCTTGCCTACCCTAAACTGTACCGAGGTGACAATGCCTGCAAAGGTGACGACTTTGTTGACGTACATATCCAGGCGCTTGAGGTCGTCAAGCCTTACGTTGCAAAAATTCCCGATTTCGTATCGGAAATCATCCAGCGGATGCCCCGAGATGTAGATGCCCACCACTTCACGCTCGCGGGCTAGCTTTTCCATGGTACTCCACTCCTCGCACGGCGGAACCTGCGGCTCGGGAATCTGCACATCGCTGGCCTCGCCAAAAAGACTCACCTGCGATGAATTTTCGTTTTCCTGCGCCTTGGCTCCATAGCGGATGGCCTTTTCCAAAAAAGTGACATTGTCGGCCTCGGCATGAAAATATTGCGCCCGATGCGTGTCGGCAAATGAATCAAATGCACCGGCCAATGCTAGATTTTCAAACGCTTTTTTGTTGGCCGCACGCAAATCGATGCGTTTGGCAACATCAAATATGGATTTGAATTTACCCGTTTTTCTATTCTCGACAATGGTTTGAACGGCGCCGCTGCCCACGCCCTTGATCGCGCCCATTCCAAAGCGAATGGCGTAATCGGCGTTTACGGTAAACTTGTAAAATGATTCGTTGATGTCCGGGCCGAGCACTTTTAAGCCCATGCGTCGGCATTCTTCCATAAAGAACGTTACCTGTTTGATGTCGTTCATGTTGTTGGAGAGCACGGCTGCCATGTATTCGGCAGGATAATTAGCCTTGAGATACGCCGTTTGGTACGCTACCCACGCATAGCAGGTAGAGTGCGATTTGTTAAAGGCGTATTCGGCAAAAGCTTCCCAGTCTTTCCAGATTTTTTCCAGGATGGCCGGATCGTGTCCGTTGGCCGCCGCCTGATCAATGAATTTGGGCTTCATCTTGTCCAGGACGTCGCGCTGCTTTTTACCCATCGCCTTTCGCAGCACGTCGGCATCACCCTTAGAAAAGTTGGCCAGTTTTTGCGACAAAAGCATTACCTGCTCCTGATAAACCGTAATGCCGTAGGTGTCTTTGAGCAATTCCTCGCAGGCTTCCAGATCATAGGTGATGGGTTCCTGACCGTTTTTGCGCGCAATAAAACTCGGAATATATGCAATCGGCCCCGGGCGATACAAGGCGTTCATCGCAATCAGGTCGCCAAAAACCGTAGGCTTGAGCTCTTTCATGTACTTTTGCATCCCGGGCGATTCATACTGGAAAATCCCGACGGTTTCGCCACGCTGGAAAAGCTCGTAGGTTTTGGCATCGTCAATGGGGAATTCATCGGGATTGAGGTCGATACCGCTGCGGTATTTTACCAGTTTTACCGTGTCCTTGATCAGCGTAAGGGTTTTGAGTCCAAGAAAGTCCATCTTGAGCAATCCGGCACTTTCCACTACCGAGTTATCAAACTGCGTCACGTAAAGATCTGAATCCTTGGCGGTGGATACCGGAACAAACTTGGTGATATCATCGGGCGTGATGATTACACCGCATGCGTGGATTCCGGTGTTGCGCAACGTACCTTCAAGCGTTTTGGCCTGCTGGATCGTGGTGGCGCTCAGGTCTTCTCCGTCGCAAAGGCTGATGAGTTCCTGAACCCTTTCAAACTCGTCCTGCCTTAAAGCCGATTTGAGCTTTTGTTTGTCCAGCGCGAAAATCTTTGACAACGACAGCGTACCAGGAATCATTTTCGAGATTCTTTCAGCTTCAAAAAGCGGAAGGTCGAGCACCCTTGCCGTGTCCTTTATCGACGATTTGGCGGCCATGGTACCATAGGTAATGATTTGCGCCACCTGCTTTGAGCCGTATTTTTTAATGACGTAATCCATGACACTGCCACGGCCTTCGTCGTCAAAATCTATATCAATATCCGGAAGCGACACCCGGTCAGGATTCAAAAATCTCTCAAAAAGCAGGTTGTATTTCAGTGGATCGATGTTCGTGATGCCCAAGCAATAAGCCACCACCGATCCGGCGGCCGATCCGCGTCCGGGACCTACTGAAACGCCCATACGTCTCGCAGCCGCAATAAAATCCTGTACGATCAAAAAGTAGCCGGGATAGCCGGAATTCTCGATGGTAAGTAACTCAAAGTCGATACGTTCGATCACATCGGCACCAAGCTCCTGTCCGTACCGGCGACGCGCGCCTTCATAAGTCAGGTGGCGCAGATAGGCATTCTCGCCGCGCTTTCCGCCGTCCTCAGCATCCTGCGCAACGACAAACTCATCCGGGATGTCAAACTTTGGCAGCAGCACCTCGCGGCTCAATTCATAACTTTCAATTTTAGCCACAACCTCATCCACGTTGGCAATGGCCTCCGGAAGATCAGAAAAAATGCGGGCCATTTCCTCGCCCGATTTAAAGTAGTACTCCTGATTGGGCAGTCCGTATCGGTAACCGCGGCCACGCCCTATGGGAGTTGATATTTTTTCGCCGTCGCGGACGCACAACAAAATGTCATGGGCGCGCGAACTTTCCTTGTCGATATAGTAGGTGTTGTTGGTGGCCACGAGTTTTACCTGATGTTTCCGAGCCAGACTTACCAGCGCCTCGTTGACGCGGTTCTCATCTTCCTGATTGTGGCGCATGAGTTCGATGTAGAAGTCCTGGCCAAAGAGATTTTTCCACCACAAAAGCGCTTCCTCGGCCTGGTTCTCGCCAATATTGAGCAGTTTGTTGGGAACCTCTCCGTAAAGATTTCCCGAGAGCACGATCAAATCATCCTTGTATTGCTGGATGACTTTGCGGTCAATCCGCGGAACATAGTAGAACCCCTCTGTGTAGGCAATCGACGACATTTTGGCCAGGTTGTGATAGCCGTTTTTGTTCTTGGCCAAAAACACGATCTGGTAGCCATTGTCCTTTCGGGTCTTGTCCTTGTGGTCGTCGCAAACGTAAAATTCGCAGCCGATGATGGGCGTCAGCAATTTCTCATCGGGTTGCTCGCCGTTGTCAATAGCTGCCTGAATCCGGGCTTTGGCGGCCTTGTTGTGGTTCATTGCCTCGCGCACAAACAAAAAAGCGCCCATCAGGTTGGCGTGATCGGTCATGGCAACAGCAGGCATCTTATTTTTTACCGCCGCTTTTACCAGATCCGAAACGCTGATGGTAGATTGCAGGACTGAAAATTGTGTGTGGTTATGCAGATGGACAAAGTTCTCGCCGGTAGTGGGCGCGTGCGTGGTAGCGGGAGCCTCGGGTGTGGCGGCTTTTGGTCGCAAAGCCTCCGAAGCCTGTTTGAGGTTGATGTGCTTAAGGCCGATGCGGCGGATGGGATCAGGGTTGGCCGTGCGAAACTCCACCAGATAGTTTTCGTTGCTGGCCAGTTCTTTTTTGGTGAAAACCTCCCGACGCAACAATTCCAAAAAGCAACGGGTAGTAGCCTCGACGTCGGCGGTGGCGTTGTGGGCTTCGTCAAAGGGTTCGTTAAACAGATATTGGTGAAGTTCGGTAAGCGTCGGGAGTTTGAACTTTCCTCCCCGTCCGCCCGGAATCTGAAGCAAGCCGGCCGTCACCTCGGTACAAGTATCCAAAACCGGCATCGACAAAAGCGGCGTGCTGACACCCAGCCTGTGGAATTCACATCCCATCACATTGAGGTCAAAGCTCACGTTTTGGCCAACGACAAACTTACATCTGGAAAGTGCAGCATTGAATTTTTCAAGCATATCAGCCAGCGGAATTCCCTGTTCGATGGCAAGTTCGGTCGAGATTCCGTGAACCCTTTCGGCATCATACGGAATGTTGAATCCATCCGGCTTGATCAGGTAGTCTTCATGTGACACCAAGCGACCCATATCGTCGTGGATTTGCCATGCAATCTGAACGCATCGCGGCCAGTTGGAAGTGTCGGTAACGGGGGCATCGTAACGCCGGGGCAAGCCGGTGGTTTCGGTATCGAAAATGATATACATAACTGAAAATGAAATGTTTGACCGCCTGAATCAGTACGATCGGGAATTGCTCAAAAATAGTTGATTTGTAACTAAGCCTTTGCGTAAGTTATCAACAATCGGCCAGAATCAGAACCCGCTGCCGCGACTTCCGCCACGGTATCCGCGCGCACCGCCGCCACGGGCTCCCATTTCAAATCCGCCGCGAGATCCGCCACGGTTAAAAATATTATGCGTTTCGATTTCCGGCCTTGGAACCTGTCTTGACACCTTGAGAATGGCGCCGTTTACCGTATGACCATCCAGATTCTGAATCGCCGCAAGCGCTTGATTTTCATCGGGCATGTCAAGATAGGCCATGCGTCCGCGGGTTAACGGATCGACCAACAACTGTATGCTGCGGACATCGCCGAACTTTTCAAAAACTGAACGCACGCGCAACGGACCCATCCGCGGCGGGATATTTTGCACTACGATAACCATGTGGGAAGTGTGTTTCCCAAAAATAGGAAAACCTATAGTAAAAATCAAGCAAAAAAAAACCGCCCAAAAGGCGGATTTGCTTATGGAGCCGGAATGACCGGAACTTTGTAAAATCGTCCGTACTGGTAATTCACGATTTCACCGCCCAACGGATTGTTATTGGCATTGATGGCGTTAAAGCGAAACGTTCCCGAAATAGTAAGCTTTTCAGTGTCGTATTCCTCTACGATAAGCTGTCCGTCGCCCATCTCGGTACCGGTTGTGTAATAAAGGACTTGTCCGTCGCGCTCGTAACGATAGGCTGCAGTGTAAATATCGCTGTCGCCAAAAGTATAAGTGCCGGGTGCGGCCGATGGCACCGTAAGGGTAAGGGTTTCAAATTGCGTAAGGCCTACGATGGTAAGCGTACCGTTTTCTGCAACGGTAGCTTCAGACGCGCGGGCCCTCCAGCGGACATCGTCTTTCATCCCTTCGAGCGCCGGGCTGTTGCGGGTGATTTCTTCTGTACACGATGGCATTGCCGCCGCGACAACGATCAAAAGAATTGAGGCAATAATCTTTTTCATCAGTAGTATTTTAATCTGTACAAAAATAGGTTTTTAGGTGAATTATAACGGATGGTTATGGAAAAAATGCGTCAACCCACACAAAAAAATCCACTCTCTTGTTGGAAACCGCCAAACTAAGTAGAGCGGACCGCTTATTTTAGTATGGAAAGCCGCAACCAAGTTAATGGCGTTCGAGAAAATCCACACACAACCAAGAGAGTATTAACTTTTGCGGTAGAATTTCTGCAGCTTGGGATGCGGGATTTTGGATAACTTTGTGCCATGGGTAGGGGAACATGGGGTTTATCCCTACAAAAAAAAATAATACATCATTACAGATTTACTGCCGGAATTGTTAAATATTCAGAGGGTTAGGCAGCCGCAGCTTATAAGAAAACAGTCGGATTTAAAAAAATAATTAGCTTGTTTCATTAAAACCCGTATCTTTGCGCCCTTAATTAACCGGGGTCGAGTACCCCAAAATTTAATCACTGGATTATGTCTGTAAAAATTAGACTTCAGAGACACGGTAAAAAAGGAAAGCCTTTTTACTGGGTTGTTGCGGCCGACGCCCGCTCAAAACGCGATGGTAAATACCTTGAAAAACTGGGTACTTACAATCCAAACACTAACCCTGCCACGATTGATTTGAACCTGGATGCCGCCGTCCAATGGTTGCACAACGGGGCTCAGCCAACCGACACTGCCCGTGCCATCCTGTCGTACAAAGGCGCTCTTTTGAAGCACCACTTGGACGGAGGCGTTAAAAAAGGTGCTTTGACGCAAGAACAAGCCGACGAGAAATTGGCAAAATGGCTGGAAGAGAAAGCCGGAAAAGTAACCGCGAAGTCAGAAGGATTGGCCAAGTCAAAAGCTGAAATCAAGGCTGCTGCCCTGAAAGCTGAACAAGCTGTTAACGAAAGCCGTATTGCTGCCGCAAAACAGGCCGAAGCCGACCTGATTGCCGCTGCCAAGGCTGAAGAAGCTGCTGCCGAGGCATCGACTGAAGAGGCTGTTGCAGACGCTGAAGCTCAAGCTCCTGCCGCCGAGGAAGGAAACGAAGAAGCTCAGGCTTAATTTGCCCGCCCGTGAAAAAGGAGGACTGCTTCTACTTGGGCAAGGTTGCAAAAAAGTTTAGCTTTAAGGGTGAGGTCCTGTTGTATCTGGACACCGACGAACCCGAATTATATTATGAAATGGAATCAGTTTTTGTCGACTTGGGCAACAATCTGATTCCATTTTTTATTTCGCATGCAACGCCTCATAAAAACGACATGCTTCGCGTCAGGTTTGAGGACGTGAACAACGAGGACGATGCCGACGAAATCATTGGCGCCGACCTGTATCTGCCGCTATCGGCGCTACCCAAACTGGAAGGCGACAAGTTTTATTACCACGAAGTCATCGGGTTTAACATAGAAGACCTTCGCCTGGGTGTTATCGGCCGCATCGTGTCGGTCAATGATTCATCGGCGCAGCCATTGTTTGAAGTAATGCGCGGCGAAACCGAACTGCTCATTCCCATGATCGACCAATTCCTGGTAAAAGTAGACCGCGAAAACAAAACCGTGGTGATGGATTTGCCTGAGGGATTGGTAGAAATGTACCTCTAAATGCGGTCGGGAGTAATATTGCCGATTTTTTTTCAGGAGCTTTATCCCGCTTTTCGCTGCAATCTTTTGCCTGGCAACCAAATCCTCAATTTAAAAAACCGCCGGCAAAAGGATTTCCGCTGCAATCGGGGCTAGGCATCTCCTTAACGGGTTAATAAAACCCATCGACGACCGGGATAAAGTTGGCAGTGGCATATCACAAGTTTACGATCAAACCCCTTTCATGTTCAAGTTCAAACAATTCATCATCCAACAAGATAAAACCGCCATGAAAGTAGGCACTGACGGTGTTTTGCTTGGAGCCTGGACACCCGTCGATCACAAGCCGCATTCCATTCTCGACATTGGCGCCGGAACCGGACTTATCGCACTGATGATGGCCCAAAGATGTGATGCGCCGCAAATCGATGCGCTGGAAATCGATGCGTCGGCGCACGAACAAGCCACCGAAAACTTTGAACAATCGCCGTGGAACGACCGGCTTTTTTGTTATCACGCCTCATTGGACGCCTATATGGACGATCTGGAAGACGAGGAATATGATCTGATCGTTTCCAATCCGCCTTTTTACAGTGAAACAGTGCCGTCATCCAGCGAATCGCGCGATACGGCAAGGCAAAATCAATCGCTTCCTTTTTCAGATTTGTGCGAGGCCGCATCGGTTTTGTTGTCGGAACAAGGCATTTTTGCAGTCATTATTCCCATTAAGGAAGAAGACGGCTTTATCCGCCTGGCGATGGAAAATGGCCTTTACCCGCAAAAAATCACCCACGTAAAAGGCACGCCAACCGCGGCGGTAAAACGATCGCTGCTGGCTTTTTCTCGCAATTTCCTGAATGAGGTTCCCGTAAACGAAATCGCCATCGAAATTGAACGGCATCAGTATACCGCTGAATTCGGGGAATTGGTAAAAAATTTCTACCTCAAGGTCTAGATCTGAATAAGAAATGTAAAATCGCTTTCAACGCATATCCAACGGTGATGGCATGAGCGCGTGAAAAAAACTCTAACTTTAACAATTTCGGCAGTTTTTACGCAACGTTATGTGCCGGAAAATTGGTAGGTTGCCCTTGAATGGGAAGGGGGAATGGGATTGATTCCCACAAAAAAAAATCGACATCGCGTTACGGATTTTCTGCCGTAATTGTTAAACTTTTCGGCGACCAAATGGTGACCTCCGCCAACCCAAGATGCAGTGTCCCAGCAAAAATTGACGGGAACGCTGCGAAAATCCGGAACTAACAAGGCTTATTAAACAGGACCATTAATCAACGATTTGCAACCTTTTCATCTCCTCCACTGGCTCTATGGCTGAATACTCCTTCCAGATGTTAGGGTCGTATCGTTTAATGTCGACGTATTTGAAGTCTGCTTCGCGGGCATCGGCATAACCGGCCGCCGACAAATCCTCCTGCGACATATTAAGCAACTCGACTTTTTCATAGGAATCGCCCTCAATCTTAAAGTCAAAGGCCACCACGTCGCGCTCGTCATCAGTTAACTCAATAAACTTTACCGGACGGTTGATGTACAGGTAACTGCCCGATTCTACCGAGGCATACTGCAAATGGTAAGGATCTCCGGGTTCGCGGGCGTACAAAAGCGTTCCTTTTGAAACGTTTTGGGCAAACTTGACACCCAGAATAAGTTTTAGATTCATGCCTTCAACCTTTTTGCCCGGCATCAGGTTGTAGTCGATGCGCACCAAACCAAAATCGGCCGCGGACACATACATTTTACCGGAATATAAGGCCCGGCGTTTATTGGGGGCAAACTTGATGATGTAGACTAACTCGCCAGCTGCCGTAAAAGCGGCCCCCTCATAGGTGTACTTGTAAATTTCATAGTCGTGTATAAACTCAAACTCTTTTGGATTGGTCGGGGTATTTTCATAATGAAAAACATCCAGGTTTGATTTAAGCTTAGTAATGGCATCAGATTTTGGCTTTTTTTTATTCGTAAAATCCTTGCGCAGCGAGATGGTATCCCTTGATCCAAAAAGCCCGCTCTTTACGCGGTAGTACTTGGTGGAATCCAAGTGTTTGAGGATGATGTTAACGAAAGATTTGCCCATTTCGTCAGTGTCGGTAGAAAAGCGTTCATCCTGAAATCGTACCCCCTTGATGACCGAAAGCTTGCTCGGACCGCCGCCTTTGAATTGGTCGGCCAAAACATCTACATAATCCTTATGGCCGGGCTTAATGGCTTTGTCAATAATCGTCGAGATTTCTTTATTGGCGTCCGCGAGCGCCTTTTTGGAAAAGCCTGTTGACTTGGTGAACTCAAACTCGATCTGCTTGGGCATATACGCGCCCACCTTGCGGTAAAAAATCCGGTTTTTGACGTTTTTCTGCGGACGATAGTTCTCTTTTAATGCCTTGCGGACCTCGGCCATCAGGGCATTGGGCTCCGGACGCGTGGTTTCGACCGCTTCAATTTCGTATTGCGCAACCACCAGACGAACCACATTATCGCTGCGCAGATTGGCTACCGTTGTTCGTTTTGGTTCATAGCCCAAATAGCTGATGGTTACCGGTGTTTCATCTTTATCGAAAGTGGCGGGAATGTTGAAATACCCGTCGGCGTTAGAGATCATGTTCTCGGAATCTGCCACATTGATGTTGGCGTACGGAACGGCCTCACCGGTTGCGGCGTCAACAATTTTCACGCGGAATTGGGCCACGAGTGAGGTTTGTACCAGCATCGCAACCAAAAAAAGCAGGTAACGCATAAGAGTCAGATTTAAATCAAAGGTAAAAAAAACGCAAACGACCGACATCACGTTTTGTTACGGCCAGGTTTCTTTTTGTTGAGTGCCATCGGCGAAAGCCAAAAGTCCCAAAAAATCCCGGATTGCGATTTGGCTTTCAAACTTCCAGTTTTTACTCCTACATTTGCAACGAAATTGATAATCATCCGGGCGGCGACGTCCTAAAATAATACGATATGAAACCCGATTTGTTCCAGGCGCCTGACTATTATCAGGTTGACGAATTACTGACCGATGAGCACAAACTGGTTCGCGATGCGGCCCGCGAATGGGTAAAGCGCGAAGTTTCGCCCATTATTGAAGACTATGCCCAACGCGCCGAGTTTCCCAACCAAATCATCAAAGGTCTGGCTGATATTGGAGCTTTTGGACCTTACATTCCTGAAGAATACGGCGGCGCCGGGTTGGATCAGATTTCCTACGGACTGATCATGCAGGAAATTGAGCGCGGCGACTCGGGCGTGCGTTCAACCGCATCGGTGCAATCGTCGCTGGTAATGTATCCGATATGGAAGTACGGAAACGAGGAACAACGCAAAAAATACCTGCCCAAACTGGCCTCGGGCGAGTGGATGGGCTGCTTTGGCCTGACCGAACCTGACTTTGGTTCAAACCCTGGCGGAATGGTGACCAACTTTAAGGATATGGGCGACCACTATCTTTTGAACGGCGCCAAAATGTGGATTTCAAACGCACCGTTTGCACAAATTGCTGTGGTGTGGGCCAAGAACGAAGAAGGCCGGATTCACGGACTTATCGTGGAGCGCGGCATGGAAGGTTTTACCACGCCTGAAACACACAACAAATGGTCACTGCGCGCATCGGCTACAGGCGAACTTATTTTTGACAACGTAAAAGTTCCAAAAGAGAACCTGCTGCCCAATAAATCAGGATTGGGGGCGCCGCTGGGCTGTCTGGATTCAGCGCGTTACGGAATTGCATGGGGAGCGATTGGTGCGGCGATGGATTGTTACGACACGGCGTTGCGTTACTCAAAAGAGCGCATCCAGTTTGACAAACCAATCGGTGCAACACAGCTTCAGCAAAAGAAACTGGCCGAGATGATTACTGAAATCACCAAGGCGCAACTCCTCACCTGGCGTCTGGGCGTTTTGCGAAATGAAGGAAAGGCCACAACGGCACAAATCTCGATGGCCAAGCGAAACAACGTCAACATGGCGATTGAAATTGCCCGCGAAGCCCGGCAAATCCTGGGCGGAATGGGAATCACCGGCGAATATTCGATCATGCGCCACATGATGAACCTCGAATCGGTGATTACGTACGAGGGAACCCACGACATCCACCTGCTGATTACCGGCATGGACATTACCGGATTTGCAGCATTCAAATAAAACTAAAGCCTCTCTCTGAGAGGTTTTTTTTTGCGGTTATGCTTCGGGCGCCAATTGGACGGCCAGCCCGTCGATGTCGTCGGTCATCTGGATCTGGCAACCAAGGCGGCTGTTTTCCTTGACATTAAAGGCTTCCCAGAGCATGGCTTCTTCATCCGCCGATTTTTCCGGCAGCACCACATCATTGAGTACATAACACTGGCAAGAGGCACACATGGCCATGCCGCCGCAGATTCCTATGGTTCCTTCCGGAGCCAGTTCATACATGCGGATGACTTCCATGAGGTTCATGTTCATGTCGGTGGGCGCCTGGACTTCGTGCGTTAAGCCGTCGCGGTCGGTGATGTGAAGGGTGATATCCATGGTGCAAAAGTACGAAGTTGGGTTGAGGCTGCAAGGTGCTGTGCAAGGAGTGAATCTTGAATATTTAAAAATAGGGATCCCAATCAAGAACCGTCAAGAATAACCGTGGTGAGAAATCTGTCAATTGGTCGAAAAAAATTTAACAATTTTTACAGAAAATCTGCCGCTGACTTAATGTTTTATTTCGTT
The DNA here is from genome assembly GCA_934636265.1 of uncultured Flavobacterium sp. Taxonomy (GTDB): domain Bacteria; phylum Bacteroidota; class Bacteroidia; order Flavobacteriales; family Flavobacteriaceae; genus Flavobacterium. The sequence continues at coordinate 50,340 of CAKUAD010000002.1, read as the reverse complement.
CGGGAACTCTCATTTTTCCCCTACCCATTGGTACGAAGTTACAGGACTTAATGATTGGTACGTTACAGGAAATCTGCCTAAAATGTTAATTGCGTCTGGGGCCAAAATTAGGATTCAAAGATTCAACGTTTGAAAAATTCAAAGATTAGCCAATCGCACACGTTAAACATACTCCTATCGCGATTTACTGTTAACTGTAAACTGTAAACCGTAAACTATAAATCGCGATGAAACAAGTTGACCGCTGATGACTGACCGCTAAGAGCTAAGTCTACTGTAAACCGTAAACTGTTAACTACCTTAAAACTCCGCATTCTGAGGCGTCCGCGGAAAAGGAATCACATCGCGGATGTTGCTCATACCGGTAACAAACAGCACCAAGCGTTCAAAACCAAGACCAAATCCGGAGTGAACGGCCGTTCCAAAGCGACGGGTGTCGAGGTACCACCACAATTCCTGCTCGTCGATATTCAGCGTGCGCATTTTTCGCAACAGCACATCGTAGCGCTCTTCCCGCTGCGATCCGCCTACAATTTCGCCAATGCCCGGGAACAGGATGTCCATGGCGCGAACGGTTTTGCCGTCCTCGTTAAGGCGCATGTAAAACGCCTTGATGTTGGCCGGATAGTCAAACAAAATCACCGGTGAGTTAAAGTGTTTTTCCACCAGGTAGCGCTCGTGCTCGCTTTGCAGGTCGGCGCCCCATTCTTCTATGACGTACTGGAATTTCTTCTTTTTATTAGGCGTAGAGTTGCGCAAAATGTCAATCGCCTCGGTGTAGGAAACGCGTTTGAAATTGTTGTTGAGCACAAAGTCGAGTTTTTCTAAAAGCGACATCGAACTGCGCTGATCCTGAGGTTTTTGCTTCTCTTCGTCGGCCAGGCGCTGGTTTAAGAAAGTCAAGTCGTCCTTGCAGTGTTGAACAGCATAGCCGATGACGTAGCGGATAAAATCCTCGGCCAGGTCCATGTTGTCGTCCAGGTCGTTGAACGCAACTTCTGGCTCGATCATCCAAAACTCGGCAAGGTGACGCGAGGTGTTTGAATTTTCGGCTCTAAAAGTAGGTCCAAAAGTATAGATTTGACCCAAAGCCATCGCAAAGGTTTCGCCTTCCAACTGTCCGGAAACCGTCAGATTGGTGTGTTTGCCAAAAAAATCTTCCTTGTAGTTGATCGATCCGTCATCGTTTTTAGGCAGATTGTCCAGCGGCAATGACGTCACTTGGAACATTTCGCCAGCGCCCTCGGCATCGGCACCGGTAATAATAGGCGTGTTGACGTAAACAAATCCTTTTTCCTGAAAATACTGATGTACGGCAAACGCCAGCACCGACCTTACGCGCATAATCGCACCAAATGCATTGGTCCGGACGCGAAGGTGGGCATTTTCGCGCAAAAACTCCAACGAGTGACGCTTGGGTTGCATCGGGAATTTTTCCGGATCTGAATCGCCCAGAATTTCCAGCTGTTTTACCTGGATTTCCCACTTTTGACCCGCGCCCTGACTTTCAACCAGGTCGCCAATAACCGAGATGGCAGCGCCGGTGGTGATTCGCTTTAGGATTTCGTCGGGCGTGTTTTCAAAATCAACCACACACTGGATATTGTGAATAGTCGACCCGTCATTCAGGGCTACAAACTGATTGTTCCTAAAGGTGCGGACCCACCCTTTTGCTATAATTCCGTTTTGCGGCTCAAGGCTCGCCAATAGATCTTTTACTTTACTTCGCATAACCCAAAATTATGGCTTTTCTTTATTAATGACGGGCTCGTCGTCTTCCAAAATTCCGTCGTCGACCAATTCTTCCATCCTGAGGCGTTTTTTCTCAAAGGTTAGCACCAGCGAGGGAAGCATCAGCAGGTTGGCAAACATGGCAAACGTCAGCGTGCAGGCAATCAGCCCTCCAAGCGCGATTGTCCCGGCAAAACTGGACAGCGCAAAGGTACCGAATCCGAAAATCAAAACAACAGAGGTATAAAACGTACTCACGCCGGTTTCTCGAATAGCGCTCATTACCGATCGCTTTACCCGGCCGCGGTTGGCTATCAAGTCGTGTCGATACTTGGCCATAAACTGGATGGCGTTGTCTACCGATATCCCAAACGCGATGCTGAATACGAGAATCGTGGACGGTTTGAGCGGAATGTCAAAAAAGCCCATCAGCCCCGATGTGATGCAAAGCGGCAGGATATTCGTAATCAGCGCCACCAGAATCATCTTGACCGATCGGAACATATAAGTCATCAGCGCCGCAACCATAAGAATCGCAAAAAGGATGGCGTCTTTCAGGTTTTCCACCAGGTATGACGTGCCTTTTTGAAAGACCAGTGCCTTACCCGTAAGGGTGACGGTATAGCGGTCAGGCGGGAAAATCTCATCAATCTGGCTCCGCAAGCGCGCCTCGGTTTGGGCCATCCGGCTTGTCCCGACGTCCTTCATAAAAACTGTCATACGCGCAAATTGCCCGGTCGAGTCAACATAACTCTTTAACAGATTTTGCTTGGAATCACGGGTGGCATTTTTGGCATACGACAAGATAAACGCCTGTTCCTGTTGGTTTGGCAGCTCGTAAAACTCCGGATTGCCGTTGTAGTACGCCTGTTTGGAGAACTTAACGAGATTCACCACCGACACCGGCGTGGAGAATTCGTCATAAGCCGCAATCGAGTCCTGAAGGCGGTCCATCCGTTTAAGCGTCGAGAGTTTCATGACGCCTTTTGGCCTTTTGGTGTCGATGAGCACTTCCATCGGCATCACGCCATTAAACTGATTCTCGTAAAAAACGATGTCGTTGTAAAAAGACGCCGTTTTGGGCATCTCACTTAAAAGGCTTCCGCTTACCCTTATTTTGGTAAGTCCGTAAAGACTAAAGCCCAGCAGCAAAATGTAAACCGCATAAACCCAGTTGCGGCGGGTTTTGACCGTGTTCTGGATGGCGGTCAAGATGTTTGCAATGTACCGCCTGTCCAGGTGATGCAGGTGCTTGGCCTTGGGCAGCGGCATAAAACTGTAGATAATCGGAACCAGTACAAGGGTTAACAGATATAGCGCCAGTATGTTGATCGAGGTGATCAAACCAAACTCAAACAAAAGTTCGTTGCCGGTAAACATAAACGTTGCAAAACCGGCGGCCGTTGTCAGGTTGGTCATCAGGGTCGACATCCCGATTTTTGACACCACGCGTTGCAGCGCCTTGGCCTGATTGTTATGCAGCTTGATTTCCTGCTGGTATTTGTTGATCAAAAAGATGCAGTTGGCAATGCCGATGACAATCAAAAGCGGCGGAATAACCGACGTCAGGATGTTGATGGTATAGCCAAAAAGCCCGAGCGTGCCAAATGACCACATCACGCCAATGACCAGAATTCCCACCGATATGAACATGGCGCGGAACGATCGGAAAAAGAAAAAGAAAATCAGCGACGTCACCAAAAACGCAGCACCGATAAACAGTCCGACCTCGGCTTTCATGTCCTCGGCATTGATTGTCCGGATGTAGGGCATACCCGACACCTTGAGGTCGATGCCGGTGCTTTTTTCAAAACGATCCACCGCGGGAACCACCTCATCCAGGATAAAGGTTTTGCGCTGCTGGGTATTTACAATGTTTTTGTTGAGATAAACCGCCGATCGGATACTGCCGGACTCCTTGTTAAACAGCAGGCCTTCATAAAACGGAAGGCTGTCAAAGAGTTGTTTTTTTATTTGCGTCAGATAGGTCGCGTCCCCGGTTTTGGTTTTGTCGACCAGAGGCGATAGCACAAATTTCTGCGACACCGTGTCTTTGCCTAGCGTCTGCAGGTCATTGACTGAAATGATAAGGTCGACACCTTTGTTGGCGCCAAGTTCCCTCATCAGCAAATCCCATTCGGCGTATGCCTTGGGTGTAAAAAAACGCTCGTCCTGAACACCCAGCACGATAAGGTTTCCCTCCTCGCCAAAGCGCTCCAGAAAGCGGCGGTATTCCTGATTGATGATGTGATCTTTGGGCACCAGGTTCGCCTCGGTATACGTCATGTGGACATTGCGCCATTGCCAGGCAAAAAACGCCGTGAGCAGGCCAATAATGACCAGAATGGCAATTCGGTTTTTAAGGATGACGCGGGCTATTTTTTCCCATCCCCGGGTTTTGAATCTCTTGGTTCCCATAGGGTTTAAAAATCGGGTGCAAAGGTATGGATTCCCAAGGGATTTTTGTCAAACCAAAGGGTTATAATTCAGCTCACATTTGGTGAATTTTAAGTCAAATCGACAGGGTGTTTGCCGGATTCACGCCTAAATTGATATTTTTGCACTTTAACGCCAAGACGATGAGAAGCCTGAAAAACACTCTTTTTTATGTTGTTGTAATTGGCGTTTGCTCATACTTTATCTATCTGGTCATCGACCACGGACAGCTGTTGCAGCAGGGGCGGAACATTGTCGAAAAATCTAATGGCCGCTCAGAGTGGGCCGAGTTTCTGGCCTCGATGACGCACAATCTTCAGCACCCGTTGGCCATTTTGTTGGCGCAAATCATTACTATCATCCTGGCCGCCCGTGTTTTTGGGTGGTTGTTCCGCAAGATCGGACAACCTTCAGTCATGGGCGAGATGGTGGCCGGAATTGTGCTCGGACCCTCGCTGGTTGGCGCCTATTTTCCCGAAGTTTCACAACTGCTTTTCCCGGTCGAGTCGCTTGGAAACCTTCACTTTTTAAGTCAGATCGGACTCATCCTGTTTATGTTTGTCATCGGCATGGAACTCGACCTGAGCGCCCTTAAGAACAAAGCCGACGACGCCGTCCTGATAAGCCACGCCAGCATTGTCATCCCCTTTTCGTTGGGCATTGGCCTCTCCTACATCATTTACCAGGATTTGGCTCCGCCCGACACCGCCTTTTTGCCGTTCGCGCTCTTTTTGGGAATCGCCATGAGCATCACCGCCTTCCCGGTTTTGGCCCGGATTGTCCAGGAACGCGGTATTCATAAAACAAGGCTTGGCTCCATCGTCATTACCTGCGCCGCCGCCGACGACATTACCGCCTGGTGCATTCTGGCTGCGGTGATTGCTGTGGTCAACGCCGGATCATTTGTGAGTTCATTGTACATTATGGCGATGGCCGTGTTGTATGTAATTGTCATGCTCAAGGTGGTCCGTCCGTTCCTTAAACGCGTAGGAGATCTAAAAGATTCAAGCGAAAGCCTGAGCAAACCGGTGGTTGCCATCTTTTTGCTGATGCTGATCATCTCGTCGTACGCCACCGAGGTCATTGGAATCCACGCACTTTTTGGGGCGTTTATGGCTGGCGCGATCATGCCTGAAAACACCAAATTCCGCAGCATATTTATTGAGAAAGTCGAGGATATTTCCGTCATCCTGTTGCTGCCTTTGTTTTTTGTCTACACCGGATTAAAAACCCAGATAAACACCATCGACGATCCCGAACTCTGGAAGATGACCGGCATCATCGTGGCGGTGGCCGTGGCCGGAAAATTTGTAGGGAGTGCCGTAGCCGCGAGATTTGTCGGGCAAAACTGGGCTGATTCACTCACCATCGGCGCGCTGATGAATACCCGCGGACTGATGCAGCTTATTGTGCTCAACATCGGGCTTGAACTGGGCGTCTTATCCATAGAGATCTTTACGATGATGGTCATCATGGCGCTGATTACCACCTTTATGACCGGACCCGCCCTGGACATCATCGATTTTTTCTCTAAACGGTCAAAAAAGACAGCCAAAGATATTGCGCAGGCCGTCAACCAATTTAAAATCCTGATTTCCTACGGGTCGGCCGAAAACGGAAAATCACTGCTCAATCTGGCCAACGCCCTGGCCGGAAAGGAAAAGAACAGCCCCGTGTCGGTTTTACACATGACGCTATCCAATGAAATGCACACCTTTGACGTCGATGAGTTGGAAGCCAAAAGCTTTGTTCCCATTGAGGAAGAGGCTGCCCGACTCAATCAGCCCATCGTAAAGCAGTTTAAGATCTCTAACGACATTGATAGCGACATTGTTGAGGCCGCCAACACCGGAACCCACCAGTTGCTTTTGGTAGGCATGGGAAAATCAATCTTTGAAGGAACCTTGCTTGGCCGCGTATTGGGCTACACCAGCCAGATCATCAACCCTGAGCGACTGATAGACAAGTTTACCGGAAAAGAAAGCCTGTTCGAGAACTCGCCGCTGGACGACGGCACCCGACAGATTTTAACCCGCTCAAAAATTCCCGTAGGTATTTTGGTCGACAACGGTTTTGAACGCCCTGACCAGGTTTTGCTGCCCATCTTCTCGGCCGACGACAGCTTCTTGATTGATTATGCCACGCGCCTGATTCAAAACAACGGTTCATCGGTTACGATTGTCGATCCCAACGGTGCCATTGCCGCGACACCTGCTCTGGCCCAAAAAATATCGGCCATTCCGCATCCTACGCAGGTAACCTTGCAGGAAGACCGGATTATGAAGCGCGAATTCCTGGTCGCACAGGACTTGATGATCGTCAGCCTGGAAAACTGGAAAAAACTGGTGGAGACGCGCAGTGTTTGGCTGGGCAATGTCCAATCGGTACTTATCGTGCGTCAATAATCAAAAAAAGTTGAGCAAAAACGTGATCTTGACGGCTATGTTGTCTTCCAGATCCGGAAGATGATTGGCGCCATATCGGTAAAAAGCTCCCAATCCCACAAATCGGAACATGTGGTTGAGTTCAATCCCTGATTCGTAAAATCCCTGTTCAAGCGTTTTAAACGCCAATCCGCGATGGCGCCAAGGTTTGTCCATATCGCCCCAGGCCGCGCGCGATACCAACACCAATTCAGGCCTGGATCCGCGTGCCAGTGTAATCCTGCGCAAGGCGTGTTTGCCCTGTATCATGGCGTACCGGCTGGAAAAGAACTCGTTGAAAAACATGGTTTCAAAACTGTTTTTGCCGGCCAGCGTAATCCTTTGCGCAATGTGATCCTGCGTGAGGTTGTTGGGCGACGTGTTGTACAGATGCGTCAGCGGCAGACTGCCCATCGCCAATCCGCCTTCAATCAACACTGAAGTTTTTTGCCCGTTGAGGAATCGTTTTTCATATTCGGCGCGCACGTCAAACTTTACAAAATCAAAATCGTTTTCAAGAATGCCGGGGAGCGATCGCGTCAGCTGAAACGCAAATTTTGGAAAACGCCTTTCCACTTCACTGCGCCCCACCGGTGTCTGCATGTAGTCGCTGTAGGGATTCCACTGAAGGGAAACCTGGGCCGTGGTCATGTTGAACTGTTTGTATTCGCGCCTGCCCAATACATATGAATACCCAAACTTTGGCAAAACAAAACTCTTTGACAACTGCCAGACACTCTCGGTTTTCGGGATGATTTTCGTCTCGATATAGCCGCGCCAACTGATGTGGTTGTAAAAAGTGCTCAGGTTGATAGGCCGCGGATCGTAAACCTTAAATACCCGCTTGTCGGTAAGGAATGAGGTGCTTGCAATTTCGCGGATGTCATCGGTGTAAGAACCGCCAATCCAGCTTCCGGAAAAGCGCCCGACGCGGACAGCACTCCCCAAATGGTATTTAAAATCGCCGTCCTTGGTGCCAAAAGCCACGTAGCCATCAATTTTAAATTTCTCAGAAAACCGTTCGTTGGTGACACCGCCCAAACCCAGGCGAAAGCCTTCAAGGTTGTCAAAGCTGATAATGTTTCGCAGGTCAATATCCACTGGGCCAAACGGCACAAATCCGTTGATGATTTTACGGCCCAGACGCAATTTGTTTTCAATTTTTTCGCGCGTGATCAAACTGTCAAGCGACCGGTATGTTGCTTCCCGCCGCACGTCGGCCGAATCCTTGCGGAACATCTGCCAATAGCTGTCGGGTTTTGACGATGCATCGTCGCGTACCTCGATCGCAATGGCCGGATGGAAAATCTTAACCGGAACATTGTATGAAAGGTCAGAATAGGATGTCTCCGAAATCAGGTAAGTATAATCCGACGGCTCCTTTATGCGGTTGCGTTTAAGCGGATCAGCGCCGTCAAAGCGGACAGTCCCTACCAATAGGTTGATATCTTCGTCATTGTCGCCCTTGGTGACTTTAAACTGGCTCGCGGCGGGAAACCACAAATCCAACAAACGCAGGTAGCGGTATTGGTGGGTGCCGTAAACGTTAAGCACGCCGCCGGCTTTTAGCTGCGCGCCCGCAATGGCAAAACTTTGCTTGTCGATGAGCAGGTGGCCGCGCAAACCGTTTGGTTCACGCCGATGCCAAAACCTGATTTTATGAATTTTGCGCCCGGCCAAAAGGGTGTCGCCCGCAAACTCGTACGCGTAGTAGCGTTGTGCACCGCGATCAATCGGGCTGCGATGACGGGTTTCAAGCAAGTCATACCTACTGTCGTAAAGCGAAAACGATTGCAGGTTAAAGCCCAGGATTTCATAAATGGGCCGCGAGAAACCCGACATTTCCATCCCGAGTATCGTCTCCTTGAAAACCCGTCCGTCAAACTCGAACTTGGAGACTTTCTCAGTCAGGAATAAGTGTTGCCTGCGGGAAAGATGATGAAATTTGTAAAGTGTCGAATCAACTTTGATACGCTTGCGGCCCCATCCCCAATAGCGGCGTACCAAAGTATCCGTAACGGGCGGAATCGAATCAGGATTGGCAGTAACCGTAAGTTGATTGTAGGCGTTAAACCTAAAGCTATCCAGTTTGCGCTGCGGATCGTTATTGCGTTTGTTTTTGATGACCTGGCCGATGATCTCATCTGCAGTAAAAGTGGTCTGCGCCGGACAAAACACCCAGACCAGACACAAACACCACCACAAACGCTTCATCCTGCAAAAATAGCCATTTAAACCCACGCTCAAAAGTAGGCCCGAGGCAAAAAAAAATCCGCGGTTAGCGGATTGTATTTAAACCTTCATGATTTCGGCCTCCTTGATGGCGAGCAACTCGTCGACCTTCTTGATGAATGAGTTGGTCAATTCCTGCACTTCGTCTTCGGCACCTTTGCAGGTGTCCTCGGCCAGCCCGTTTTTTTCCAGTTTCTTGATGTCGTTGTTGGCGTCCTTGCGCACATTGCGGATGCCGATTTTCGCGTCCTCGGCATGCGATTTGGCCTGCTTAACCAAATCGCGGCGGCGTTCCTCGGTTAGCGGCGGAACACTGATGATGATGTTTTCGCCATTGTTCATCGGGTTAAAACCCAAGTTTGCAATCTGAATGGCCTTTTCAATGGGCTGCAACATGTTCTTTTCCCATGGCGTAACGGTGATGGTGCGCGCATCGGGTGTGTTGATATTGGAAACCTGTGACAGCGGTGTGGCCGATCCGTAGTAATCTACAAATACACCACCCAGCATGGCCGGAGTTGCCTTACCCGCACGAATGTTGGTAAATTCCTTTTCAAGGTGAGCAATTGAATTTTGCATGCCCTCCTCAGTGCTTTCCAGAATAAAATCGAGTTCTTCTTCCATTTTTTTGCAATCTCCTTTAAACTTAATTTCTAAACGTTGACTACCGTGCCGATGTTTTCGCCTTGGCAGATTTTCATCAGGTTTCCTTTTTTGTTCATGTCAAAAACCACAATGGGCAGCGCGTTTTCCTGGCTTAGTGTAAAGGCTGTGGTATCCATGACATTCAGGCCTTTTGCAATCACATCGTCAAAGGTGATGGAATCAAATTTTACCGCATCGGAATTTTTTTCAGGATCTGAGGTGTAAATCCCATCGACCCGCGTGCCTTTCATGATCACATCGGCACCAATTTCAACTCCGCGCAGCACGGCAGCCGTATCGGTGGTAAAATACGGATTCCCGGTTCCGGCACCAAAAATAACGATGCGCCCCTTTTCCAGGTGGCGAACTGCCCGGCGTTTGATGTACGGCTCGGCGATGGCTTCAACTTTTAACGCGGTTTGCAAACGGGTTAACATGCCCTTGTCTTCGAGCGCACCCTGCAAGGCCATTCCATTGATGATCGTGGCCAACATCCCCATGTAATCTCCCTGAACGCGATCCATTCCATTGGCAGCACCCGCGACGCCGCGAAAAATGTTGCCGCCGCCAATCACAATTGCAATCTGGACGCCCTTTTCGTGAATCTGCTTGATCTCGTCGGCATATTCAGCAAGACGCACGGGATCGATGCCGTACTGGCGGTCGCCCATCAGCGCCTCTCCGCTTAATTTGAGCAGAATTCTTTTATACTTCATGGTGGTTCGGGTTAAGTTGTGCAAATATAGCAATTCCGTTTTTTTACAGCCGATGCAACCTTAATAATTTGCTGTCAATTGTCATGGTTTTAATGTGACGGATGACGTACTTTTGCAGTGAAATTTTACCCATATGATCACCATTGATTTAACACAGATCAGCACACACACTTACGCACAATACCGCGAAACCGTAACTGCGTTGGCCGCACAGGGAAAAGTGACCGGCGACGTTCAGGACGAGGAGCTTTTGCATTACACCCGGCTTAACGAAACCCGTATGGACCGCCTGCAAAAGACCCTGGCACTCGACACGGCGGTGGCCCAGACACTTCAAGACCTTAAAAACCGTTACACCTGGCTGGTGTTGTCAGAGGGTTGGTGCGGTGATGCAGCGCAGCTCATGCCGATTTTTAACCTCATGGCAATGGCTTCGGCGGCAATCGATTTAAAGGTGGCGTTACGCGATCAGCATCCGGCGCTCATGGACCAATTCCTGACCAACGGCGCCCGATCCATACCAAAACTGATTGTACTCGATGCCAAGCAAAATGTGCTGGCTTCCTGGGGACCACGGCCTTTGGGTGCGGCGCAACTCATTATCGATTACAAAGCCAAACACGGCGTCATAGACGAACAGGCCAAAACGGACTTGCAATTGTGGTACCTTCACGACAAAGGCCTGTCAACACAACGCGAACTGGCGGCCCTGATGCAGGGATTAGACCTCAGGTAAGTGAGTTTTCAAAGTCGAGCGGACTGACGGCGTCCTTAACGTCATACGCGCCAATACGGGTGCGGCGCAATGCTGTCAGGTAAGCGCCTGATCCCAACGCCGCGCCAAAATCATGCGCGATCGATCGGATATAGGTGCCTTTACCGCATTTGATCCTAAAGTCAATTTCCGGAAGTTCAAACCGCGTGATTTCAAACTCGTACACATCAACCGGACGAGGGTTAACCTCGACCTCCTCGCCTGCCCGCGCGTGTTCGTAAAGCCGCTTCCCGTCTTTTTTGATTGCCGAAAACACGGGTGGTTTTTGCATGATGCGCCCGGTAAATTCGGCGAGTTTTTCATTAACCAGATCGGGCGTGATGTGGAGGTAATCAAAAGTTTGGTTTTCCCGGGTTTCCATATCGTACGACGGCGTGGTGGCGCCAACGCGCAAAGTTCCGGTGTACTCCTTGTAATCAGCCTGAATGTTTGCAATGATCTTGGTAGATTTTCCGGTACAGATGACCAGCAAGCCCGTTGCCAGCGGATCGAGTGTGCCGGCGTGCCCGATTTTGAGTTTCTTTAAACCAAATTTTGATTTTAAAACGTACTTGATTTTGTTGACTGCCTGAAATGAACTCCATTGCAGCGGTTTGTCGATGAGCAACGTCTGCCCTGCCAAAAAGTCGTCGGCCGTCATCCCTTAAAATATGAAAAGTACACCAGCAAAATCAGTCCGGCCACAATGCGGTAGTAACCCCAGGGTTTGAACCCGTATTTCTTGATAAAGCCAATAAAAAATTTGATAGCCAACACCGCAACGGCAAACGCCACCAGGTTGCCCAGCAAAAAAACCTTCATGTTGTTGCCCTGCATCAGCATTTCATAGCCTTTGATGCCGGTGTCATAAGTCTTTATGAAAACCGAATAGCACGTCACGGCAAGCATGGTGGGAACTGCCAGGAAAAAAGAGAATTCAGCCGCCGTCTCCCGGGTTAATCCCTGCTGCATCCCGCCAATGATCGACGCGGCCGAACGGCTGGTTCCGGGCATCATCGCCAGACACTGCCAAAACCCTATGGCGACGGCCTTTTTAATGGTTATCTGCTCTTCGCCGGTAACGGTAGGCTTGTTAAACCTGCCGTCGATAAAAAGCAATATCACACCGCCAATAATCAAAACGATGGCAATGGGAATCGGCTTTTCCAGCACGCCCTCTATCATGTCGTCAAAAAACAATCCCAGCATCAACGCCGGCATCACGGCAAAGCCAAGTTTGATGTAAAAATTGAATTTGGTAAAGTCAAAAAACTTTCTCCAGTATAAGAACACTACGGCCAGGATGGCGCCAAACTGAATCGACACCTGGAAAAGCTTGACAAAATCACTCTCTGAAATCCCAAAATACGAGCTGGCAAAAATCATGTGCGCCGTCGAGGATACGGGAATGTATTCAGTAAGACCTTCAATGATAGCAATAATCAGGGCTTGTAAAAAATCCACAGTGCTTTGGGTTAGATTGCCGGTTTACTTAGAAGGGTTCTTTAAAATGGAATATACCGTAATCCCAAATCCGGCAAGGACCACAGCCGGTGCAAGCCTGATGCGCCTAAAATTAAAAATTTCCGGATTGAACACATTGGGATCATCGCTGCCGCCGCCCGCCATCAATAAAAAACCAAGGGCTATCACGCCAAGGCCGATAAGCAAAATCCTGTAGTTGATTTTATCGAACAAAAATTCAGGTTCATTTTGGCTGTCTTTCATACTAGTTGCGTTAGGCGTTAATAAAGATCATCGGTCCTGAGATTCAAAAAGCGCTGGGTTGCGATAAACGTGCTGATCCACGTAATCAAAATACCCAAAAGCAGGATACCCACCAGTACCGCACCCACCAGTAACGGCTGGTCTAACAGTCCAAGGTCGGGGAATCTGAGGTTTACGTAGTACAACAAACCAATCAGCACCAAAATGGCCAATACCGCGCCCATCACGCCCAGTTTGATGCTGCGCCAGATAAATGGCTTGCGGATAAATGACTTGGTTGCGCCCACCATCTGCATGGTTTTAATGATAAAGCGGTTGGAATAAATAGAAAGCCTGAGCGCACTGTTGATAAGCAAAACCGCCACCAACGCCAAAACGCCGCTTGCAACCAATATGTACAAGCTTATCTTTTCAATGTTGTCATTCACCAGAGTCACGAGCTGCTTGTCGTAAACAATGTCGGCAATTCCTTCATTGTTGGCACGCAACTGACGGTCAATCTTAGCAAGGCTTTCGCTGGTAACATAGTCGGCCTTAAGAAAAATATCGTACGAGTTTTGCAGCGGATTGATGCCCAGAAACTGCATAAAATCTTCACCAATCACTTCTTTGTGCTGTTTTGCAGCCTGTTCTTTCGATACAAAAATGGCTTCGCGCACAAACGATTGGCTGCGGGCCCTTTCGCCAAAAGCGGCCAAGGTCGAATCGGCCACGTCATTTTTAAAGAAAACTGTCATGGCGATCTCCTCTTTAAAATCGTCGGACAGCTTTTTGGAATTAATCACAAAAAGACCCAGAATCCCCAAGACAAACAGCACCAGAAAAATGCTAAACACCACTGAAAAATACGAGGAAATCAGCCGTCGTTTCTGGAACCTGTCAAATTTTGAACTCATACCGCAAGTTTAATGCGGTAAAAATAGCAAATGCACTTGAGAGATACTAAGAATTTAAACGTTGATTTTTAAAGCCAATCCGCCCGCCCCAGCCTTTGCCTGCCCCATGCTTTGTTTAAGGAGCCGGGAACCTGCTGTCCGCTGTATCTTTTGCGCCTAAAAAAAGCGCAAAAGGATGCCGCTTCCATCAGGGCTAGGGCCAAACGACAAAAAGAAACTTAGCCGTTCCTCGAGTTAGCTTTACATTGTTGTAGGCAAGCCTCAGCCAACGCAGTCAAACAGGCAAGACCGGAATTACTTTAAATATGCAGATTTTCTGCAGCCGGGGGTGGCCGCCAATCACTATCTTTGGACGGGGAGGGGCCGGTAGTGTTCCCTAAAAAAATGTCCGGACATCGCGCTGCAGATTATCTGCCGAAATTGTTAAAAAAATGATCCCAGCACACTTTCATGTGGGCAACATTTTTTCCCATCGACATCGCATCGACCTTGCGCGGCGTAATTCTGATACATCAGCGGCCAAAAGCTTTTGATTTTGCGGCTTTAAACTTAACTTTGCCCGTGGCACCAATCAGTCAGCCCATAAAAATCCGTCAATCCCGTGAAATATAACCCTATAGAAATTGAAGCCAAATGGCAAAGTTACTGGGCGCAAAACGGCACTTTTGCCGCGTCCAACCACAGCGACAAACCAAAGTTTTACGTGCTCGACATGTTTCCGTATCCGTCGGGAGCGGGTTTGCACGTAGGCCATCCGCTGGGCTACATTGCCAGTGATATCTATGCGCGCTTTAAACGCCATCAGGGATTTAATGTACTGCATCCGCAGGGCTATGACAGCTTTGGCCTTCCTGCCGAACAATACGCCATCCAAACCGGACAGCATCCGGAAAAAACCACGCGTGAAAACATTGCCCGTTACCGCGAGCAGTTGGATAAAATAGGCTTCTCATTTGACTGGTCGCGAGAGGTACGCACCTCCAGCCCGGAATACTACAAATGGACACAATGGATTTTTATCCAGCTTTTTAATTCATGGTATAACAAACAAACTGACCGCGCCGAGGACATCCAAACCCTCATCATGAAATTCGACCTGGGCGGATCAAGCGCTGCGAATGCGGTGGCCGGCGATAACCTCACCAACTTTTCGGCCGAGGACTGGCGTGGTTTCCCGTCAGACAAACGCCAGGAAATTCTGCTCGAGTATCGACTGGCTTATCTGGCCGAAACTGAGGTGAACTGGTGTCCGGCGCTGGGAACGGTGCTGGCCAATGACGAAATCGTCAACGGAGTGTCGGAGCGCGGCGGCCATCCGGTAATCCGTAAAAAAATGAAGCAATGGTCGATGCGCATTTCAGCCTACGCCGAGCGTCTGCTGCAAGGACTGGAAACCATCGACTGGACTGAATCGCTCAAGGAATCACAGCGCAACTGGATTGGAAAATCTAAGGGAGCCAGCGTGGTTTTTGACGTCATTGCCAACAAATGGCTGGGCGAGGCTAACGTGATCGCTGGCCCCAACATCATGATGGGCGAATACATCAGTCCCGAACTGGAAACCATGGCCATCGAAGAGGCTTTGGCCAGCAACCAAACCTACAGCATCGAAGTGTTTACGACGCGTCCCGATACCATTTTTGGCGCAACCTTCCTAACCCTGGCGCCCGAACATGAATTGGTTGACAAGATCACAACCGATGAACAACGCGAAGCCGTACGCGCCTATGTCGAGGCTACCGCACGCCGTTCAGAGCGCGAACGCATGGCCGATGTCAAAACCATATCGGGTGTGTTTACCGGTGCCTATGCCGAACATCCTTTTACAAAAGACCCTATGCCTATCTGGATTGGCGACTACGTCCTGGCCGGTTACGGAACGGGCGCTGTTATGGCGGTCCCCGCGGGTGATGAACGCGATTACGCCTTTGCCAAACATTTTTCCGGACAAAAAGGAATGCCGGAAATACCCAATATTTTCAAGGACGTCGACATTTCGGAAAACGCCTATGCAGCCAAGGATGCCGTGCTTGAAAATTCAGGCTTTTTGGATGGATTGAATTATGCCGAGGCGACGGAAAAAGCCATTGCCGAACTCGAAGCAGTATACCGTGGCAAGGGCAAAACCAACTACCGTCTGCGCGATGCGGTTTTTTCCCGCCAACGCTATTGGGGCGAGCCGTTTCCGGTGTATTACGTAAATGGATTGCCGCGAATGATTGACCCTGAGCATTTACCGCTGCAACTTCCTGAAGTCGAGAAATACCTACCTACGCAAGACGGTGCGCCGCCATTGGGCAATGCACTGCAATGGGCCTGGAACGCCACGCTGCACAAAGTGGTACCGACGTCAGAGATCGATCATTTGGACGTGTTTCCGCTGGAACTCAATACCATGCCCGGATGGGCCGGAAGCTCCTGGTACTGGCTGCGCTACATGGACGCTCACAACGACACGGCCTTTGTATCAAAAGAAGCCGAGGCCTACTGGCAAAACGTCGATTTGTATATCGGCGGAAGCGAGCACGCCACCGGTCACCTTTTGTACAGTAGATTTTGGAACAAATTCCTTTTTGACCGCGGATTCATATCACAGGAAGAACCGTTTAAAAAACTCATCAACCAAGGGATGATTCTGGGGATGAGCGCATTTGTTTACCGATTGGAAGGAACCAATACTTTGGTATCTAAAGACAAGCTTGACAGGCGGGCGGCCCACCCCCTGCACGCCGACGTCTCGCTGGTTAACGCATCCGACGAACTCGACATTGAGGCCTTTAGGAACCATCCGCTTAACCAGGATTTAAAAGACGCTGAATTCATCACCAATGAAAAAGGCAAGTTCATCGTAGGACGCGAGGTCGAAAAAATGTCCAAATCAAAATACAACGTGGTCAATCCGGATGACATCTGTCGTGAATACGGTGCTGATACGTTGCGCCTTTATGAAATGTTCCTGGGCCCGCTTGAACAGTCAAAACCTTGGAACACTGCCGGGATTTCGGGCGTTTTTGGATTCCTTAAAAAACTGTGGAGGTTGTATTTTGACGACAACGGACTGATTGTCACATCAAATCCGGCATCGGCCGAGTCGCTCAAGACTTTGCACAAAACCATCAAGAAAGTACAGGATGACATCGAGGGATTTTCATTCAACACGTCGGTGAGCCAGTTTATGATCTGCGTCAACGAACTTACCGCCCAAAAATGCCACGAACGGGCCGTGCTGGAACCGCTGGCCGTGATCATATCGCCTTATGCGCCGCACATCGCCGAGGAACTCTGGCATAAACTTGGGCATGAAGGCAGCGTATCGGCTGTACCGTTCCCCAGGTTCAACCCTGAATTTCTGGTTGAAAGCAATAAGGAGTACCCGGTATCGTTTAACGGAAAAACCCGGTTCTTTATCAACCTGCCGCTCGATATGGCCAAGGAGGAAATTGAACAGACGATTCTAAAAGATGAGCGCACCGTGACCGCATTGGCAGGAAATCAGCCTAAAAAACTGATTGTCGTGCCAGGAAAAATCATCAACATCGTCGTTTAATGACAAGATGTCGTTTATATTTGAATTGGTGCGAAAGTTGAAATCCCGCCCCACAAAATAAAAAATCAAACAAAAATGATTGGATATTATATTTTACTCGGCGCCATTGCACTGGTTAGTTTTATTGTGAGCGCCCGATTGAAGAGCAAGTTTGAAAAATATTCAAGGGTATCGCTCCGCAACGGGATGAGCGGTGCCGAAATTGCCCAAAAAATGCTCGACGACCACGGAATCCGCGATGTTAAAGTCATCTCGACTCCGGGCATGCTGACCGACCACTACAACCCTGTCAACAAAACCGTCAACCTGAGCGAAGGTGTTTACAACCAGCGCAATGCCGCCGCTGCCGCTGTTGCCGCCCACGAGGTGGGACACGCAGTTCAGCACGCCACTGCTTATGAATGGCTGACGATGCGATCTAAGCTGGTCCCCGTTGTGAGCGTTACCTCAGGAATGTCACAATGGCTTGTTTTTGGCGGTTTGATCCTGGGTGCCGCAGCGGGTGTCGGGATTGGTTACTATGTAGCCATTGCAGGCTTGGTGATGATGGCGCTGGCGACGATTTTCAGTTTCATCACACTTCCGGTTGAGTACGACGCAAGCAACCGTGCCCTCGCCTGGCTGAAAAATAAAAACATGGTGTCGCAACAGGAATATGAAGGTTCGGCCGATGCACTTAAATGGGCCGCCCGCACATACCTGGTGGCTGCTATTGGCGCATTAGCGTCGCTGATTTACTGGGCAATGCAAGTCTTTGGCGGATCAAGGGATTAATCTGACATTAAAAGAAATAAAAAAACCGGAGGCAGTCTCCGGTTTTTTTGTTTATGAATTAACGACAGGGGTTATCTGCAGCGGATCGTAGCCAAAATACGGAACGTCTTTTTCATTAAAAACAACGCCGTAATCTTCAAGCTCTTTCAGGATTGGGGTATAAACTTCACGGTTTATGGGGAGTTGCACGCCCGGCGTCTTGATTTTGCCGTTGAGGATTTGCAGCGCGGCCATCGCTACCGGAAGCCCGACGGTTTTGGCCATCGCGGTATACGTCTGGTCGTCGCCGATGCAAACCATGGTCGAGTCAATCTGTTGCTTACGGCCGTTTAGTTCGTAACCAAATTTGTGGTACATGACAATCATATCCTTGTCGTCCGGATCAAGCGTCCATTTTTCGGCCAGGATTTTCTCGAGGATTTGCGCCGGAGTCGCGTTTTTTATTCCGACAACTTTATCGGGATTAAACAATTCAAGTTCCTGGAGTTTATCCCAAATGATGTCGTCCTGTTCCAGACCTAATTGGAGGCGCAGCTTGATTTCGACCGAATCAGTTGGGTGATAAGGCAAAAACAAGTTTGTAAAATCGCGGTAGCTGATGGTTTCCGAGTTGTCGATCACGTAACTGTCGTCGGTCATCCCAAGCTGTACAAACACGTTCCACGCGCGTGAGAATCCTACCCGGCGAATGGTTCCGCGGTAAAGTGTGCGCACATCGTCGAGCCCATAAACGCTGCGGTATTTTAGCGAGTCGCGGTTGGCGTAACCTTCAAATCGGCCAAAACCATCAACCTCAAAAAACTCGGTGCGACGAAACAAACGCTGGTACGGGATGTATTTGTATTTTCCTTCCTGGATAAACTTGGCCGCGCCGCCTGAACCGGCCATGACGACATTGCGCGGTGCCCAAGTGAATTTGTAATTCCACAGATTGTCATCACTTTCAGGAGCGACCAATCCGCCACAGAACGACTCGAACAAAATCATCTTGCCTCCGCGGTCGCGAATTTCGTCAATCACTTTCATGGCGCTCATGTGATCGATTCCGGGATCCAGACCAATCTCATTCATAAACACCAGGCCGTTTTGCTTTGCCGCTGCATCCAGGCTCTGCATGGCATCACTGATATACGAGGCCGTCACCATGTGCTTTTTATAGACGATGCAATCGCGGGCTACTTCAATATGTAAATGTGCCGGAAGCATCGATATGACGATGTCGGCTTTTTCAATGTGATTCCTGCGGCTGACGGGATCAAAAATGTCCAGCGCCACGGCCGTCGAATGCGGATGGCCTCCGGTTTTTTGGAGGGCGAGTTCCCGCGACAAGTCGGCAATGGTGAGGTGAAGGTTTTCGGCCTGCGATTTTTCCAGCAGGTATTTTATCAGCGATGATGCCGACCTACCGGCACCGATAATCAAAATATTTCTCATGATGCAAAAGTTGCGCAAAGGTAACGATATTGTATATGTTTACAAGTTTCCCGTATTTTGCCGGATGGAACGACGAATAGTTTTGCTGGCCGCCTTTTTAGGCATCACTGCCATCATTTTGGGAGCCTTTGGTGCACACGCTTTAAAAAAACAACTCACACCCGACCAACTCATCAGTTTTGAGGTTGGGGTAAGATACCAGATGTACCACGCCCTGTTTTTGCTTTTCGTGTCATTGTCGGGCCTTGCCCGGTTGGCCAAACGCCGTATCGCGTACTTTACCGGAATTGGCGTTTTATTGTTTTCCGGATCAATTTATCTGCTAAGTACTTACAGTATCACGGGGTTGGACATTAGCCCGGTTGGATTTATCACGCCGATAGGAGGCGTTTTGTTAATCATCGCGTGGGCCATACTTTTCATCGACTTTTGGCGTTCCAAAAGATAATTTTGGGTTACGAAAACGTTTCCTTTCATTTTATTACCTACTTTTGCAGTCACACAAATTTCGAAATAATACAACTATCATGGAGCATAACACGCTGTCAGCGAAATCGATTTCGTTAGACTCAATTGGGATTCACGGATCCACCGTGCATTATCAACTCTCTCCCGACGAACTACACCGCGCCACACTTGAAAAAGGACAAGGCGTTGAGGCCAACACCGGTGCGCTGGCTGTTAATACCGGTGAGTTTACCGGCCGTTCGCCACAGGACCGTTTTATTGTAAAAGACCAAGTGACTGAAGACCAGGTTTGGTGGGGTAAAGTTAACCTCCCATTTGACCCTGAAAAGTTTGATGCGCTCTACAACAAAGTAACCCAGTACCTGTCAGGCAAAGAAGTTTATGCCCGCGACAGCTACGTCTGTGCCGATCCAAACTACCGCCTCAACGTGCGCGTGGTGACTGAAACGCCATGGGCCAACCTATTTTGCTACAATATGTTCCTGCGTCCGGAAGCGTCGGAACTGGAAAACTTTGCCGCCGACTGGCACGTAATCTGCGCGCCGGGGTTTAAGGCTGATCCGGCCGTTGACGGAACGCGTCAGCACAACTTTGCCATCCTGAACTTTTCCCGTAAAGTTGCGCTGATTGGCGGAACAGGCTACACCGGCGAAATGAAAAAAGGTATTTTCTCGGCTTTGAACTTTATCCTGCCGGTTGACAAAAACACCCTCCCGATGCACTGCAGCGCCAACGTTGGCCATGAGGGTGATACGGCCATTTTCTTTGGCCTTTCAGGTACCGGCAAAACGACACTTTCAGCCGATCCTAACCGCCGCCTGATTGGTGACGACGAGCATGGCTGGACTTCTGAGAATACTGTTTTTAACTTTGAAGGCGGATGCTACGCCAAAGTCATCAACCTGACTGAAGAGCAGGAGCCAGATATCTTTCACGCTATTAAAAAGGGAGCAATTCTGGAAAACGTCATCTTTAAACCGGGAACCAACGAGGTGGATTTTGAAGATGTATCGATTACGCCAAATACCCGCGTAAGTTACCCCATCTACCACATCCAAAACATCCAACCGGGATCGATTGGTAAAAATCCAAAAAACATCTTTTTCCTTACCGCCGACTCATTTGGCATTCTGCCCCCTATTTCACGTTTGACGCCCGGTCAGGCTGCCTACCATTTTATTTCAGGTTACACCGCCAAAGTAGCCGGTACCGAGGCTGGAGTCAATGAGCCGCAACCTAACTTCTCGGCCTGTTTTGGCGCGCCTTTTATGCCGTTGCATCCTACCCGCTACGCTGAGATGCTGAGTAAGAAAATGAAGGAAGCCAACGTAAAAGTCTGGCTGATCAACACGGGTTGGACCGGCGGACCTTACGGTGTTGGAACCCGCATGAAACTTAAGTATACCCGCGCCATGATTACGGCTGCACTTAACGGCGGGCTTGATCATGTGGAGTACGTCGATCACGAAGTATTTTGGCTCGCCAAACCGCAAACTTGTCCTGGTGTACCTGACGAAGTACTAAACCCGCGCAATACGTGGACCGACAAGGACCTATATGACGTTAAAGCGCGTGAACTGGCTGAAAAATTCAGGGACAATTTCAAGAAATTTGAGGAGTTCGCCAATGACGAAATCATGGCGGGTGCCCCCAGAGGATAATCACCGGTAAATTATTAATTCACAAGGCTGCTTTTTTAGGCAGCCTTTTTTTGGGCCAAAAAAAAACTCCCGGAGGAGTTTGGTATCATTTGTTGACTTTGGCGATGTACTTGTCAAGGGCCATGGTCATGGAGGGTGCCTCGGGAGTCGGGGCCATAATGTCCACACGCAGTCCGTGTGCCTCGGCTTCTTTTTGCACCGTGCTGCCAAATACCGCAATCCGGGTATTGTTCTGTTTAAAATCGGGAAAGTTTTTAAACAGCGACTTGATTCCTGTGGGGCTAAAAAACGCCAAAACGTCATAATACACATCAGCCAGATCTGAAAGGTCGCTCATCACCGTTTTGTAAAACGTGCCAACAGTCCAGTCAACTTTAAGACCATCCAGGGTTTGAGGCGCATCAGCGTTAAGCTGGTCAGAGGCAGGAAGCAGGAACTTCTCGTCTTTATACTTTTTAATCAGCGGCGCCAGATCGGCAAATTCCTTTTGGCCCACGTAAATCTTACGCTTGCGGTATACCACGTATTTTTGCAGATAAAAGGCAATGGCCTCGCTCTGACAAAAGTATTTTAATCCTTCAGGAATCTTATAACGCATTTCCTCGGCAACCCTGAAAAAATGGTCAACAGCGTTCTTGCTGGTCAGGATAATGGCGGTATATTGGCTGATGTCGATCTTTTGAAGCCTGACGTCTTTGGCACTGACGCCCTCAACGTGAATGAACGGCCTGAAGTCAATTTTAACTTTGTGTTTTTGCTGAAGGTCAAAGTAAGGAGAATTCTCTACTTTGGGTTCAGGTTGTGACACCAGGATAGTTTTAACTTTCATGTGGTACTAATGCTTCGTGAACCAGTAATAGATGAAATAGTAGGGCGCTATTTCGAGAGCGCAAAGATACAAAATAAAATAAAACAACTTGCTGAGTATGAAGTTTTGGTAATTCCTCAGCGAGATTAGGTATGTAGCAAGGTTTATTGCCAAAAGTGCAATGAGACTTGCGTAAAACAGTACATCCGTACCGGAATTGTTATAAAACAGAATCACGTTAATCGGAAGCAGCAATACTGAAACATAGCTTCGGTAGGTGACTTTTTGAAGGTTAAACTGTTCTGCAAACTCCTCAATCCCAAAAATGGTAGCTATAATTTTATCAATCAGGAACTTAGATAAAATAAAAACACCCGTCAGCGTAAAAATCCGGATGTACAACACCCAGTCGGTTTTTGAGGCGTATCCAAACTGATCGAGCGCTATCTGGATAAAAAAAGCCAGTGAAAGAACCTGGACCACAAAAAGCAAAATATTGAAACCGCCCAAAAGGTTGCTCCCGTCCCTGTATACCTTAACGTATTTGTCTGACACAATCAGCCGTGCAAACTCGGCAAAGCGCTTTTCAAACACCGTACGCAACACCGCCAAAAGCCCAAAACTCAGCACAAAAAGTACTGTCGCCCACTCGGTCGAATAAAGCAATCTCGGCGTGTAAATTCCGGTCTCCATAGCGTTGCAAAAGTACTAAAATTTAGCTGCCAACTCTATCGCATCGCGCAATGTTTAAGCCGCTTAATTATCATTTTATTATGAACCACAAATGTTAAAAACATTACTTTTGCAGCATGAACGCAGGCTTGGTCATCATTCCTACCTACAACGAAATTGAGAACATCGAGGCCATTATACGCCGCGTACTCAACTTGCCGGTCGCGTTAAACATGCTCATCGTCGACGACAACTCACCTGACGGGACTGCCCGACGCGTGGCAGCGCTACAGGCTGAATTTGCGGGCCGTCTCTTTCTTGAAATCCGCAGTAAAAAAGCCGGACTGGGCACCGCTTACGTTTATGGCTTCAAGTGGGCACTGGCCAACAACTATGAATTTATTTTTGAGATGGACGCCGATTTTTCGCACAACCCGGACGATCTTGTGCGTTTGTACCAGGCTTGCGCCGATGGGGCCGACGTAGCGATCGGTTCGCGTTACCTAACGGGCGTGAATGTCGTCAACTGGCCACTGAGCCGGGTGTTGCTGTCTTATTTTGCATCAGTTTACGTCAAGCTGATTACCGGCATGAAAATTCACGATGCAACGGCAGGCTTTATGTGCTACCGGGCCAAGGTGCTGCGCGAGATCGACCTGGACCGCGTTAAGTTTATCGGTTACGCGTTTCAGATTGAAATGAAATACCGCGCATACAGCAAAAAATTCAAACTCGTGGAGATTCCCATCATCTTTACCGACCGGACCAAAGGCCAATCAAAAATGAGCACCGGCATTATCACTGAAGCAGTCTTGGGCGTCATCCGACTCAGAATCCGAAAACTTTTCAATCAATTGTGATGGATACGATAATTACCAATGCGCGTGTGGTCAATGAAGGCCGTATTGTGGAAGCCGATGTCAAGATACGCGGCCAACGGATTGAAAAGATTGGAAGCCAGCTTTCGGCTACGGCTGATCGGATAATTGACGCCAACGGAAAATATCTGATTCCGGGCATGATTGACGATCAGGTACACTTTCGCGAGCCCGGACTGACACACAAAGGCGATTTGGCCACCGAGTCGGCGGCTGCCGTGGCCGGCGGAACCACGTCATTCCTGGAGCAGCCCAACACCGTCCCAAACACCGTCACCCAAGAGGCCTTGGCTGAAAAATATGCCATGGCGGCTGGAAGGTCGCACGCCAACTACGGTTTTATGATGGGTGTGACCAATGACAATCTGGACGAAGTTTTAAAAACCGATGGCAGTAACGTTCCCGGCCTTAAGATATTCCTGGGTTCATCAACCGGAAACATGCTGGTGGACAATCAAAAAGTTCTGGAACAAATTTTTGGCAGCACGCCGCTTTTGATTGCCGTACACTGTGAAGACGAAGCCACCATACGCCATAACCTTGAACATTACAAAAGTCTATACGGCGATGCGATCCCGCCGGAGTGCCATCCGGAAATCCGGAGCGCCGAGGCGTGCTACCTATCCTCATCGCGGGCCGTGGAACTCGCCAAAAAAACCGGGGCGCGCCTGCACGTTTTTCATCTGTCGACCGCACGCGAAATGGAATTGTTCCGCAGTGATATTCCGCTGGAGCAAAAGAAAATCACTGCCGAGGTTTGCATACACCACCTGTGGTTTTCAAGTGCCGACTACGCCACTAAAGGCAATTTCATCAAGTGGAATCCGGCTGTTAAATCTGCCAGTGATCGCGAGGCGCTATGGAAGGCGGTACTCGACGACACAATTGACGTGATTGCCACCGACCACGCACCGCACACCCTGGAAGAGAAGTCCCAGCCTTACCTAAACGCCCCATCGGGCGGACCACTGGTACAACACGCGCTGACGGCCTTGTTTCAGGCTTCACTTGACGGAAAAATCAGTGTGGAGAAAATCGTCGAAAAGACATCGCACAATCCGGCCAAGCTCTTTAAGATTGAAAACCGGGGCTTTATCCGCGAGGGCTACTTTGCCGATATCGCGCTGATTGATCCCCACGCGCCCTGGACGGTTTCAAAAGAGAACATTTTGTATAAGTGCGGATGGTCGCCGTTTGAAGGCACCACTTTTAATCCGCGCGTTACCCATACTTTTGTAAACGGGCATCTGGCTTTCGCCGACGGAAAAGTCAATCCGGCGCAGGGCCAACGCCTAACCTTTGCCGTATGAAAAAGTTTATGCTGATTGCCCTCTTGGCCGTTGCCTGTGAATCGGCGATTGAAAAGCCCCAGAACTTGATTCCGGAAGATAAAATGGCCGATATTTTATACGATGCCGCCGTTTTGGATGCCATCCGCACGCAGCGGCCGTTTTTGCTCACCCAGCAACAAATCAACCCAACGGAATACCTCTACAAAAAACACGGGATCGACAGCACGCAGTTTGCCCAGAGCAACCGCTATTACGCGCAGGACATCGAAAAGTACAAGGCCATGTACGAAAAGGTTTCAAAGCGTTTGGAGGAAGAGCGTAAAAAGCTGGACAAGCCCGGTGAAAAGCAACTCGTTCCGGATACGCCCAGGATCGACTAGTTAAAACCGCCCGTTTTTTTGGATTTTGACGACTTGTCGGATATAGTCAGGAATGGGTGTAAACTCAAATCCGAGCGACTGGATTTTTTGCGATGAATAATTGCGGTGCCTGTGAAATGCTTTGGATGTTTCGCGAAACAGTTTGCGTTTTTTGCCAAAAAGTCCGGCCAGCCAATCGACAATCACGGCAAAGTGTGTAAAATTGGGCGAAACCTTGATTGACGGACGTTTTACCTGAAGCGCATCGGCGACAGCCCACGAAAAATCCCGCAAAACCATGTGTCCGCCTACAAGGGTAAACCGCTCGCCATTAACGTTGCCCTGCATAAGTTGGATCATGGCCCTGACCACATCGGTTACGGCAACAAATCCGGTTGACCCCATGGCGTAAAACGGGAAGCCCTTTTCAATCGACGAAAAAATGGCTCCGCTTCCATCATGCCAGAACCCCGGACCGAGGATGATGCCCGGATTGACGATGACCACTCTTAAGCCTTCCTGAAAGCCGCGCCAAACTTCCATCTCGGCACCGTACTTGGAACGGGCGTAGTCTGAATGGGGCTTTTCCGGATTCCACGGGGTCTCTTCAGTCACCAGGATTTCCTCGCCCAGCGGATCGCCCAAAGCAGCTACCGAACTTACATGACATAAACTCTCGACGCCATGATGCAGGCACAGATTGACCACATTGGCGGTGCCTTCGATATTGATTTTTCTCAGGCGCTCTTCGTCGGCCGGATCAAATGATATCAACGCCGCACAGTGATAAACCTGACGCACTCCATCAAATGCGGGCTCCATCGCTGGAATGTCGTTTACATCAGCCTGAACCCAGTCAATCTTATCAAAAAGTTGTTCGCGGCCGTACATCCGCAGGAGATTGCGCGTTTTAAGGCGGGACTTATCCGTCCTGGACAACGCCCGTACGGGATGACCGGATTCCAGTAGTTTAAGTGTAAGATGTGCGCCTACCAGGCCAGTTGCGCCGGTTACTAGTATCATAGGGTAAAGTTACGCAATGACGGCACTAAAAAAAATTGCCCGGCTAAATTCAAGCAATTTGGCATTTGGGCTATCTTTGCAAACTCAAAATTTCCTGACATGAAAAATCTGGTTGAAGAACTCAAATGGCGCGGACTCTATCACGACAGCATGCCCGGCACTGAGGAGCAGTTGCTTTCCGGGCCTACAACAGCATATATCGGATTTGATCCCACCGCCGATTCACTTCACATCGGGAGCATGGTGCAAATCATTTTGCTGGTTCATCTCAAGCGTTTTGGACACAAACCTATCGCGCTGGTGGGTGGCGCTACGGGAATGATTGGCGATCCGTCGGGCAAATCAGATGAGCGCAACCTATTGGATGAGGCGACGCTGGAAAAGAACGTCGATGGCATTAAACGCGTGCTTTCGCGGTTTCTGGATTTTAACGATAGGTCGGCCAACGCACCGCTGATGGTAAACAATTACGACTGGATGAAGGATTTTTCATTCATCGATTTTGCCCGCGACGTAGGCAAGCGAATTACCGTCAACTACATGATGGCCAAAGATTCGGTTAAAAAACGTTTGACGGGTGAGGCGGGCGACGGCATGTCGTTTACTGAGTTTACCTACCAGTTGATTCAGGGTTACGACTTTTACTACCTTCACAAACACTACAATTGCGTCCTGCAGATGGGCGGATCCGACCAGTGGGGCAACATCACCACCGGAACTGAACTGGTGCGCCGCATGAACCCAAACACCGAGGCCAAGGCGTATGCGCTTACCACGCCACTGATTACCAAGGCCGACGGATCAAAGTTTGGAAAGTCGGAGGGCGGAAACGTTTGGCTGGACGCCGACAAAACATCGGTTTACAAATTCTATCAGTTCTGGGTAAACGCCACCGATGAAGACGCAGAAAAATACATCAAAGTCTTTACCTTTCTTGATAAACCCGAGATTGACGAATTGGTTGAAAAGCACCGTCAGGAGCCACATCTGCGCGCGCTTCAAAAACGATTGGCGCAAGAGATCACGTCATTTGTCCACGGTACCGAACAATGGGAAAAAGCAGTCAATGCGTCTAATATTCTCTTTGGGAATTCAACCGAAGATGATTTGAAACAACTTGAGGAAACCACTTTCCTCGAACTGTTTGAAGGTGTTCCGCAGGCCGAAATTGCTCTTGCCGACATCGACGCCGGAATTGACATTGTGGATTTGCTCAATGAAAAAACCGGATTTATGAAGTCTAACGGCGAGGCGCGCCGGGCATTGGGCGAAAATTCCATATCGGTGAACCGTCAAAAAGTGACCGAAGGTTTCCTGCTGACCAAGGCCAACCTCATCAACAACCGGTTTGTGCTGTTGCAGCGCGGCAAGAAGAATTACTTTGTGGTTCGCGTGACCAACTAATTTACGCAATCACAAGACCATCAGGTTACACCCGCGAATGTCTGAATGGTCAAAACGGCCAAGGACTTCAAAGGTTCCGTTGGGATGCTTTTTCCCCAAATCCTGCGTGGCGATAAAAGCGCATGAATTAATATTGGCGAGGTCGATGATGTTGATGCCGCCGGTTCTCCCGTAATTGAGCACGGTAAGCGGATCTTCAGGGTCGCGGATGATAACGTCCATCCACGGCGGACAATCAAAGATGCCATCACCGGCTGAATAGGCTTGTGAGAGAAGTTCGGTCATGCCGTATTCAGAGTGGATTTGTGGCACGCCAAAACCCTTGCAAAGCATTTGGTGAAGTTCGGCCCGGATCATCTCGCGGCGCCTACCTTTCATCCCACCGGTTTCCATAACAACAGTATTCGACAGGTTAAATTTTTGGTGTTCGATAAGATCCAAAAGAGCATAAGTCACGCCTATCAACAATACGTTTTGGTCTGACCGGTCGAGTTTTTCGAGCATAACCGACAGCGCGTCCAGATTGTGCAGATAAAATCCGCTTTCTGGATGGTTGGACGATTTGATCAGATCGTCAACCATGTAAATCAACGACGATCCTTCGCGCTCCAGATAGGACGGCAAAAGCGCCAGGATGACGTAATTTTCAACATCGCCGTAAAATCTTGAAAACGCCTGACGGAAACTCGCCTCGTAAACCGATGCGTCGGCCACGAGATGCCGGCTGGTAATAGATCCGGTGGTTCCGCTACTGGTAAAAACCGCTTTGGCCGTCATGCCGTTTGCAATGATCTCGCGGTCTTTGAAAAACCCGATCGGCAAAAACGGAATATCCCCGATTTGTTTCACGTCGTGCACGTCAACACCTAAATGATCGCAAAATTCTCGGTAAACCGGAACGTTGGCGTGCTGGTACCGGAAAACTTTGAGCGCGTGCTTGACAAAGGTTTTTTTGCCGTCGATGTAAAAAATATCCGCTGTGTTCACGAGTCAAAAATAAACAAAAAGCCCCGGTTTCCCGAGGCTTTGCTATCAAGTAAGTTGTTGGCTTATTAGCGGATAACCAGTTTACGGGTAGCAGTTTTACCAGCTTCGGTTATCTTTACAACGTAAACGCCGCTGTTCAAGGCCGAAACGTTTACAGCTTCCTCAGATACCTTGGTACCCAAAACTTTTTTACCCAATACGTCAAAAATCTCAACGCTTTTCACGCCATTGTCGGCAGTAGTAATGTAAAGATTTCCGTTGGTTACCGGGTTTGGATAAATCGACAATCCGTTGATGTCATTCTTGGCGATGCTCAAAGAATACTGTCCAAAAGGAACAACGGTTGAAAATGCGGCGGCAGTCTGGCAAGTTCCAAGACCGTCCAATGAACCTACTCCTCCAAAAGTCCAGTTGGCTTCAGTAAAAGTTGATCCGTCAGGACCCGTTCCGTTGTTGCGCTTGGCCCATGAGTCAAGGTATTCCCAAGGAAGACCGGTTCCGTCAACATTGCTTGTTCCAAACTGGTCAATTACCGCAGTAGTAGCCGTGTTGATCAGGCGCACACGGTCATCGCCGTTTACGTTCATCGGCTGTGGAATTCCTGATCCGGTACCGCTGTAAATAACATTTGCAGCCGGAATCGCAGCGAATTCAGCTGTAAACACAGGGCCTACCGTAGCCGCGTCACCGTGAACAACATAAACAAATGTGTTGGTTTTGGTTCCCAGCGGCGCAAGGCTCATGGTTTGTCCCCATGTATCAACCGTAGCGTTTGTTTGGTTCTCAACCGAGAAATTTGTAAAATCCACTGTTCCGTTTGCGTAGATTTCCAGCACTTTAGGATTTCCACCTGAACAGTCCCCGTCCATAATCCCCGTAATGATAGGAGTTTGTGCAAAAGCTACACAAGAAGCGACGAGTAAAGAAAGCGTGTAAAGTTTTTTCATATCTGATTTGTGAATTAATTATGCAAATATAGATATAAAAAATGGCCCCGTAAAAGGCCATAGCTTTAAAAAAGTATTAAATCTTACTTTTTTATTTATGATAACTATTTGATAATGAGTTTTCTTGTAGCGGTCGCTTCATCTTCGCGGATCTTGATAATGTAAACGCCCGGCGAAAGCTCGGAAACATTGAGCTCTTTTGACTCCACGATTTTTTGGAGAACCTTTTTGCCCAATACGTCAAAAATGGTCACCTCCTTGGCTCCTGACGACTTTGATGTGATATAAATCTTGCCATTGCTCACCGGATTTGGGTAAAAACTCAGGCCTTCAATCTGGTCCTGGCTTTTTCCCAACTGCCTCTCCTGTGCGGCGACACCCGCAGAAAGGAAAAGCATCAGCATGAGAGAAAAGTAAAGTTTTGTCATGGCAATAATTGATTTTGTAAATGTATAAAACAATTTTCAAATATTTTGCCAAAAAAGAAACGCCCCAAAAAAGAGGCGTTTTCTCACTAACACAAATGATACGGTTGCTGTTAAAATCCGTAGTTTGTCCATCCAAATACTGAGGTTGATACCCCGGTTTGCGTGCCGTTTTCAGTCAGCGTCGCACCGCCTGATGTCGTGTTCTTGACCGCTGCGGCATCCAGTCCGTTGGCTGCATCGCGGGTAAAGGTTATGGCAGTGGCGTCGGTCGCATCGCCTTTGGAATCCTTCAGGTCGATAAAATCAGCCACTACGGTTCCCGCACCAAATTTAACATACGCATTGTTGATGGTTGCGGTGGCACCGCGTCTTACCTTAAACACGTCCTGCATGGTGGCCACTGCATCGGCACCGTTGTTAACAATGGTAATCCCGTTGATCGTAAAGTTTGACTGGTTGATGTCGGTTGGCGAATCGCCGTTCAGGTTGCCGTCGGCTTCAATCCCGCGCGGGTCAACCGTTACCGCCAGGTATCCGGCCTCGCGGACGCCGTACAGATTGGTACAGGTTCCCGCATAGCCCTGTGAAAAGTCAAACATATCATCGGTACAGTTGACAACCAGAATGTTGCTTGCGTTTACCGTTCCGCCAAAAAACTCGATGGCGTCGTCGTCACCGTAGCGCAAAAAGATGTTGCTGATAACCGTTCCGCTGCCTACACCGTTAAGGGTCAAACCATTGTGCTCAGCCTCGTCGTCGATGCGTGCACCAGTATATTCAATGATGACGTGATCCAGGATACCCGAATTATCGGCAACATTATCACCTCCAAAAAGGATGGCATTGTTGATTTCAGTCGCAGCTTCGCTAATTGCACCCGCCTGACGGGAAATAGGTGCACGTCCGTTGATGATGATGCCACCCCAATCGCCGGCAGCGGGCATGGCGGCCGATGAAGTAAATCGGATTGGCTGGGCAGGCGTTCCGTCGGCAATGATTTTTCCGCCGCGCTCTACCAGGATATAAACGTCGGTCCCACCGGCAATAGCTTTTATGGTAGTCCCGGCCGGGATGGTAAGCGTCGCCCCGTCCTTAACCAGCAAGGCACCGGTTAAAACATAGTTAACATTGGCGTCCAGGACCAGATCGGCGGTAAGGTTTCCGGCCAGATTTTCATTTTGGGGCGTTTGCGGATTGCTTGAATCGTCGTCGCTTGAGCAGCCCGTGAAAATCAGCGCGGCAGCGGCCAGAACGGAAAAAAGTTGTGTTTTCATAAAGTTGTTTTTACTATTATTTTGTTGATGCAAATAAACCTACGCCTTATCAACTGGACGTTTCGGGCGTGTTATCAAAATTTAAAATTTGTAGGTCATCCCGATGCTGAAATCCACTCCGCGTTTATAGGTGAGCAGCGTCACATCTTCACCCGAATTTCCGGCTGATTCACGCGTCAGCCTGAAACTAGGATCCAAAAGATTTTTGGCTTTTATACTCACCTCAAAATGATTGCCCAGCTTGGTGATTGATACAAAATCCAACGTAGGGATTCCTTTCAAATCCGCGCGTTCCAACCGAATAAATCCGGTCGCTAAAATAATTAACCACCAACGACGAAGTGTTGCCGTACTTTTCATTGGATTTGCGGAACGTCACATCGGCATTGACCAACCAAGGCGACGCACCCTGAAGCTGATCTTCGCCATTGGTAAACTGCGGAAGCCGATCTTCCAGTTGCTGCTTGGAATACAGGTACGAAACATTGGCTCCTGCCTGGAGCGAGGTTACCTTTTGCGTATCAGGAATCTCAACCTTGTACAGGTTTTTGCGCACTTCCAGTTCGGCGCCCATCACCTGCGCCTGACCGCCTACGTTGAGATAGGTCAGGGTGTTTCCGCCACTTGGAATTTCAGATCGCGCAATTGGGTTGTTGATGTGTTTGAAATAACCGGTCACGGCCAAGATCTCATCCTGCTCCGGATAGTATTCCCATTTTAGATCGACATTATACGTATCCGACGGAATCAAACCGGGATTTCCCTGGCTTGAAAAACTCACGTCCTGATACTTAAACGGCGCCACTTCCTTAAACTGTGGCATGGTGTAACTCATGGCAGCGGCCGCGCGAAAAATACTGTTCTCATTCAGATTGTATTTTACGCTAAAACTTGGCAGCACGTAGGCTTCATTGATTTTTGCCTTACCGTTCAGGTTGCTCGAGGCGATGTTGGTATCATAGGAAATTTCCTGATCAATCTTTTCAAAACGGACGCCGGCCACAACGGTCAGCGCCGGATTAAACTCATAGGTAATGCTGGCCAGTCCGGCGTGGACTATGCGCTCGGCATTGTAGGTAAAAGGATCAAATACCCGTGGGTTCGATGCGTTTCCGCGGCCGGTCTGCAACTGGAACAATCCGTCGTCAATTGACTGCTGGTTAAAAATCGCATCCGGATTGTTGGGATCAATTTCAAACAGGGTCGAAAAGCGGTGGTTAAAAATCATCGCTTCAAAATCGCGCGTCGTAAAGCGTCCGTTGTAACCCAGGTCAATCCGGCTCTTTTTTACGCGATCCTTATCCAGGTGGAATGACACCACAATGTTTGAGGCAATATCGTTTTCAACTAGCTCGGAAAAATACCGCTCGTTCTCGCCCGCACTGTTCACCGACGGATAATACTTGTCGTCTCGGTACAGGTACTTGTTGCTCCGGCGGTCAGGCTCATCGCCCGTAACGCGGTTAAACGCAGCGCCAATATTCAAATCCAACTGGTCGTCAAGTTTCAAATCGGCAATCAACTGGTTAACCAACAGGTTGTTGTTGTTTTGTTGCTGACGGCGCAAAAACTCCTTGTCATCAGTTTCCTGCGGGTCGTTCATGCCAAAATAATCACCAATCGACTGGTTGTTGTCGTGGATATAAAGGGAATTAAGGGAGATGCTGTTCTGCCCAAACCGATACTTGAAATTCCCCATCAACGTTTGCGAAACATTGTAAGTGTAGCGCTCAAACGCCTGATCCTGGAAAATTGATCCGACACTGGTAGTCTGGCGGATGGTTCCCTCCATAAAATTGTAGCCGTTGGAAATCTGCCCTACTACAAAAGCGCTAAGCGATGATTCGCCAATGCTGAATTTCCTGCCATACGACGCATTAAGACCGCTGTTGATCTGGAGTGATTGCCGGTTGGGTTTAAGCGAATTCTCAAACGAATAACTGTTCAGGTTGTTGATGCCCGAGCCTTTGTTGGGCACCGATCCGAACCAGTTGGCGCCGTCCATGAGCAAAAAGTTCTTTTGGCCTGCCGTGCGCGAGTTGATTCCGCTGGAAAGACCAATCTCGACGCCCTGGTTCCCGGTGAGTTCCTTTGACACAATGTCAATACTGGCACCGCCCACATCGCCGTAAAGATTAGGTAAAAACGTTTTGTTGACGCCAATGCTTTTAATGATGTCAGCGGTAAAAAATTCCAGTGAAATGTTTTTGTACTCCGGATCTTCCGACGGCAACGGCAATCCGTTCATGGTTGTCTGGTTGTAGCGATCGCCCAATCCGCGCACAAAGACATTTTTCTCGCCTTGCTGCTTGGAGACGCCCGTCACCTTGGTCACTGCCGATTGTGCATCGCTCGCACCTTTGCGGGACATTTCCTGGGCGCCTATGCTCTGTCGGATTTCGACGGCGTTTTTCTGTTCGATCAAAAGCGCGCTTTCCTTTTCGCGGTTGGCCTGTTGCTGCACGACTACATCCTGGATGGTGTAACTGCCCGCGCCCAGCGTTTGGTTGATGGTAAGTGTTTCACCGGCAACAACTTGGACGGTTTGTTCTACCGTTTCGTAGCCTACAAAGCTGTATTCAAGCTGATGGGTTCCGGCGTCAAGTTTAAGGGTGTAGCTTCCATTTTCATCGGTAGTGACGCCAATTGTCGTACCTTTGATGGAGATGTTCGCAAACGGGAGTGTGGCGCCCGGCGATTCGTTGTCGTAAATAGTTCCGGTGACGGTTGCTTTTTGGGCAAATCCCATCCAACCCGACAACAAGAAAATTAACAGCAGTTTGTTGTTCATAGTGTTAGAAAAATTTGCCGCAAAGGAACGGCTGCAGGATAACGCTGTCGTTAACCCGTAATTAAGAATTGGTTTTTTAAACATTATGCCAATGTTACCAGATTAAATTACCGTTAACTGCCTGAATCCGCTTGTTTTTGTACATAACTTTGCGCTGCTGAAACCAAATCTTTCGCATGAAAAAAAAGAATATCAGGATATTACTGGTCGACGACGAACCGGATATTTTAGAAATCGTAGGGTATAACCTCTCACAGGAAGGTTACCAAATCCTTACGGCATCAAACGGCAAAGAAGCCGTTGCCATAGCCAAACGCGAACTCCCGCATTTGATCATCATGGACGTCATGATGCCCGACATGGACGGAATGGAAGCCACCGAGGCCATCCGCAACATTCCCGAACTTCAAAACACCATCATCACCTTTTTAACCGCGCGCAACGAGGATTACTCACAAGTAGCCGGATTTGACGCGGGCGCCGATGACTACATCACCAAACCCATCAAGCCAAAACTCTTGGTGAGCAAGATCAAAGGATTGCTGCGCCGACTCAAGGACGAGGCCGCCGCCTCCGGAACACTGTCGGTAGCCGGGATCCAAATTAGCCGCGAAGAGTACAAGATTGTCAAGGACGGCCAGGAAATGGTGCTTCCCAGAAAGGAATTTGAACTGCTTTACCTTTTGGCTTCCAAACCCGGAAAAGTTTTTAAGCGCGAGGAAATCCTCGACAAGGTTTGGGGCAATGACGTAGTGGTGGGTGGCCGAACCATCGACGTCCACATCCGCAAATTGCGCGAAAAAATTGGAGACGAAGTTTTTAAAACCATCAAAGGCGTAGGATACAAGATAGAGGCCTGATGTCGGTACAATTCAAGAAATCTTATCGTTTTGCCGTCAGGTCATCGCTTTACATCACGGTGTTGTCGTCGCTGATCGTGGCCGGGCTGACGTATTTCTTCTTTGAATTTTCGGCGCGGGTTACGCTGATTTACGCCGCCTGCATCTTTGTTTTTGCCTTTATCTCGATACAGTATCGGCTGGAGAATTACATCTACAAAAAAGTCAGGATTATTTATGACGATGTGACCATTCCTGACTCGGATACTTTTAAGGGACAACCGATTACCACCGACATATCGACCCTGACGCGCGAGGTTCAGAAGTTTGCAAACGACAAACGCGTGCAGATTGAAATGCTTCAGGATCGCGAACAGTTCCGGCGCGAATTCATAGGCAATGTGTCGCACGAACTCAAAACCCCGCTTTTTACCGTACAGGGTTATCTATCGACGCTGCTCGACGGGGCGATGAATGATAAAACGCTGCGAAAAAAATACCTGGAGCGCGCTGAAAAAGGCGTAGAACGGCTCATATACATCGTACAGGATCTGGACATGATCACCAGGCTCGAATCGGGCGAAGAACCGCCCCGGATGGAGCGCTTTGAACTCATTAAAGTGGTGCAGAACGCCTTTGATTTACTCGAGATGAAGGCTTCCAAAAAAGACATCATGCTGCTTTTTGACCGAAAGTATACCAAGGACGTCTGGGTGGTGGGCGATGAGGAAAAAATTGCACAGGTCATCGTCAACCTGTTGGTGAATTCAATCAAATACGGAAAAGAAAAAGGATCAACCGAGGTGAGCATCGAGGATTTTGGTGTCGACAAGGTTATTGTTCGCGTGGCCGACAACGGCGAGGGCATTGAAAAGCAAAATCTCCCGCGGGTTTTTGAGCGATTTTACCGCGTCGACAAAAGCGGATCAAGAGCCGAAGGTGGCTCCGGACTGGGCCTGTCGATTGTCAAGCACATCATCGAGGCGCACAATGAAAAAGTATCGGTAAAAAGTGATCCCGGAAAAGGCAGCGAGTTTTCCTTTACGCTGACCAAGTTTGAGGCTGGGAATCAGGCTTGAAAATCTGCAGCAAGTCATCCCAGGCAACTGGATCGGCAGCAGGCAATCCCTTGTAAAAATCAACCCGCGACAAATCATCCATCCTAAAATCATCCTGCGTGGAAAAAGGAACATAACCCTGTCCGTCCAGTTTTTTGGCCAGGTACTCCTGTTCGGGCTGACCGGGCGTCGGGATAAAGAACGCCTTGCACTGCAGCCGGGCCAAATCCATCACACTGGTATATCCTGATCTGGAAAGGACCATTTTGCTTTGGTTAAGCGCCTCCTCCAATTGACCGGACGGCATAAAATTGTAAATTTCAGCGTTGCCCGCAACCCGCTTTGTCTGCTCCGACTCAACTTTTCCGCATACCATCAGCACACGCCCGTCAAACTGAACGGCTTGTTTCAACAATTTGTCTTCCAGCATAGTGCGCTGCGGTTCCGGGCCCGACAATACGATGGCAAGATCGTAAACCGGATTCATTTCTCGTCGGGTAAACCTGCTTAGCGGCCCCAAATAGCGAACCTTTTCCCAGGCTTCTTCAAGATGACCCAAGCGACCGGAAAGATTGGGCATTCCTTGAAAATCAGGAACCCAGCATTGGTCAAACCGGGAGATGAGAAAACGGTGGAGTTTACCCGTAAAATAAGACGTCGCCCCCGTCCGCACATTGAGTTGGTGCGTTATATAAACCGACGGGACATATTGGCTACGCACGCCCGGTCGGTTATCTGAGATGATGCCCGCAGGCCTGTGCTCCTCAACCCAACGGTTTATCAGTTTCTTTTCCTGTAGGATGGCACGCAGGATTTTTGGGAGATTTAGGAGCATCTTTCGTTTAAATCCCGAAGCGCTTCTTGAATATTCAATTTTATAAGATGGCAACTCAAGCACGTCCAGATGCGGGAACTCCTTTTCCAAAAGTTGCAGTGCGGCGCCATCTGATGCGATAACCGGCGCAAAACCCACGGCCTCAAGCTGCCTGATTACCGGGATGCAGCGCGTGGCATGGCCCAGGCCCCAATTGAGCGGCGCAACTAAAATCATTTGGCGATTGGCGTTGTCCACGGCTTTTTTTACAAAGATAAAGCAATTGCGCCCGGAGATAATTACCGTATTTTTGCCAAAAAGTTAAAAAGTGGGTAGCAAAAATAAACTCAAGCGCTTTCGCGAAAACGAAACTTTCCCCAATGTAATCCAGCCCGGCCGAGATGAAACCACGAGCGGCGATTTTGCCCTGCGCGGTAACTGGGCACGGGATTTCTTTAAAAATGACCGTCCTGTAGTGCTGGAACTGGGCTGCGGAAAAGGCGAATACACCGTGGCACTCGCCAAGCGGTTTCCCGAAAAAAACTTTATAGGCGTCGACATCAAGGGCGCAAGGATGTGGCGCGGTGCGAAAACAGCCGTCGAGGAAAATATCTCGAACGCCGGATTTTTGCGCACCCAGATCGAGCTCATCGACAAGCTTTTTGCTCCCGCCGAAGTGGATGAAATCTGGATCACCTTTCCTGATCCGCAAATCAAGTACAAGCGCACCAAGCACCGCCTGACCAACATGTCATTTCTGGACACATATAAAAGAATCCTCAAGCCCGGCGGCATCATCCATCTTAAGACCGACAGCGAATTCATGCATGGGTACACCCTTGGCCTGTTGCATGGTTTGGGACATACCGTCGAATACGCCAACCACAACATTTACCGCAATGAAGGCGCACCGGCCGAAGTGACTGAAATCCAGACCCATTACGAAAGCCTGTATTTGGAAAATAACAAACCTATTACGTATATTCGGTTTAAAATAAACTGATATGGGATATGTCATGCCGCTTGTGCTTGGAGCCATTACGGCTACCATCGGCATCACACCGCCCGGCATGATCAACATGACGGCGGCCCGGCTTGGTATGGACGAAGGACGGCAGCGCGCCATGATCTTTGCCCTTGGCGCTACCTTGATTCTGGTAGTTCAGGTACTTATCGCCATCATCTTTGCCCGCTTTCTTGACCGCAACCCCGACATCATCCTCTTACTGCGCGAAATCGGTTTGGCCATATTCCTGACACTGACCGTTTATTTTTTCTGGAAAGGCAAATCGCTCCCGCCTGATAATCAGGAAATCAAAATCCGCAGCCGCAAGAGCCGATTTTTTATGGGGATGTTACTATCGGCACTTAACTTTTTTACCATTCCGTTTTACGTTTTGGTGAGCATCAGCCTGGCCAGTTACCGCATCTTTTTTTTTGACCGGCCGTATGTCTATACCTTTGCCCTAGGTGTGGGGCTAGGGACCTTTTTTGGATTTTACTGTTACATCATGTTTTTTAAGAAACTCGAATCGCGCACCGGCTTTTTGCTCGAGAACATGAACTACATCATTGGCACTGTCACCGGACTGGTATCGCTGCTGACCATTTGGAACATTGCGCAACATTACGGATTTTGACCCAGGACAGTTTTTTTGAAAAAGTATATCAGGTGGCCCGACGCATTCCGTATGGCCGCGTCACCTCGTATGGCGCAATCGCCAAATTTCTGGCCGCATCAGGATCCGCTCGCATGGTTGGTTGGGCCATGAACGCCTGTCCGGACGATGTCCCGGCGCACCGCGTGGTCAATCGCGTGGGTCTGCTCTCAGGCAAGCACCATTTTGGCGGTACCAACCTGATGCAGCAACTGCTGGAAAATGAAGGAATATGCGTGGCAGATAACCGCGTTCAGGATTTTGAAAAAGTCTTCTGGCAGCCAGAGTAAACCAACAGGTTATACAACTCTATTGCATTTGTTAATTCCCGATGCTAAATTGGCAATTGTGACTATCTTTGCAATCGAAAACGCCAACGGCTATTTAGTCTAAATAAGGCAGTAAAGTCATGAAACCAGACAGAAAAGAAATCCTAACGGCACTACAGGGCATCACCATTGCCGGCGAGGGCCAAAACATGGTCGAAAGCGGTGCCGTCACCAACGTACTGACATTTGGAAATGAGGTTGTGGTTGATCTCACCATCAGCACTCCTGCCATGCACATCCGCAAGCGCGCCGAGGATGACATCCGCAAAGTTATTCAGGAAAAATACGCCAACGACGTCACCGTCAAGGTAAATGTAAAAGTCGAAGCGCCTGAAAAACCTGCCGGTCCCGCCAAGGGCAAGGCCATTCCGGGCATCAGCAACATCGTGGCCGTGGCATCGGGAAAGGGCGGCGTAGGAAAGTCAACCGTAACTGCCAACCTAGCCGTCACCCTGGCACATATGGGCTTTAAGGTGGGTATTCTGGACGCCGATATCTACGGCCCGTCAATGCCGATCATGTTCGATGTGGAAAATGAAAAGCCAATTTCAGTCAACGTCGATGGGAAATCAAAAATGAAACCCATCGAAAGTTATGAGATCAAGATGCTTTCGATCGGTTTCTTTACCGCTCCGTCGCAGGCCGTCATCTGGCGCGGACCGATGGCAGCCAAGGCGCTCAATCAAATGATTTTTGACGCCGACTGGGGCGAACTCGACTTTTTACTCATCGACCTTCCGCCCGGAACCGGCGACATCCACCTGTCGATCCTGCAATCGCTGCCGGTAACCGGTGCCGTTGTCGTGAGTACGCCGCAAGCCGTTGCCCTGGCCGATGCCAAGAAAGGCGTAGGCATGTTTATGTCGGAGGCTATCAACGTTCCCGTTTTAGGCATTATTGAAAACATGGCCTATTTTACCCCAGCCGAACTTCCTGAAAATAAATACTATATCTTTGGACAACACGGCGCCCGAAACCTGGCCGACGACCTCCAGGTTCCGTTCTTGGGCGAGGTTCCCCTGGTACAATCTGTGCGTGAGGCCGGCGATTACGGAAGGCCAGCCGCCATGCAAACCGGATCGCCAGTGGCCGATGTGTTTGTTGACGTCGCGCGCCGCGTGGTAGAAGAAGTTGTATCGAGAAATGAAAACCTGCCGCCTACCGAGGCCGTCAAAATCACGACCATGGCCGGGTGCAGCGCCGTAAAAAAATGACCCAATTTGAAAATGTGATAATTTGAAAATGACCCTTTCCAGAGTCTTCAAATTTTCAAATTTAAAATTATAAAAATGATGACCACAACCGAACTGACAGATAAAGTCCTCAAAGCACTCGATGAGATCCGGCCGTTCCTCAACTCCGACGGCGGCGACATCTCGCTGGTAAGCATCCAAGACGACAAACACGTCACGGTGCGGTTTGAAGGCGCCTGCGTAGGATGCAGCGTCAACCGCATGACCTTGCGCGCCGGCGTGGAAACCACCATCAAAAAATGGGCGCCACAAATTGAGACCGTATCCAACATCGCCTGATTTTTTTGGGCGTGCCACCGCCTCCGCAGGCTGCGGCGCTGTCAGGCTGTGCGTTTCAATCTTTAGGCTTCGCCATAAAGGATTTCCACTCCCATCCTTCACGCGGCGCCGGAGGCTGATAAAAATCATTTAAACAACCGCCCGGGCGCAATAAATTTGTCCCGTAACGAAACAACCCATGATCAAAACAGATATTCTCATCATCGGAGCCGGCCCAACAGGCCTGTTTGCAGTCTTTGAAGCCGGTCTTTTAAAACTCAAATGTCACATCATCGACGCGCTTCCGCAACCCGGTGGACAGTTGGCTGAATTGTACCCAAAGAAACCCATTTTTGACATTCCGGGCTTCCCGGAAATTCTTGCGGGCGATCTGGTGAAAAATCAACTCGAGCAAATCAAACAGTTCCAGCCGGGTTTCACCTTGGGCGAACGCGCCGAGACCATCGATCGTCAACCCGATGACAGTTTTATCGTTACCACCGACAAGGGAACGCAGGTTCATTGCCGTGCCGTTGCCATTGCCGGCGGATTGGGCAGTTTTGAACCGCGCAAACCAGAACTCGACAACCTTGCTGATTACGAAGACAAAGGCGTCGACTACTTTATCCGCGACCCGGAAAAATTCAGGGGAAAACGCGTGGTGATTGCCGGCGGCGGTGATTCGGCGCTCGACTGGAGCATTTTTATGACCGATGTGGCCAGTGAGGTGACGCTGGTCCACCGTCGCAATGAGTTTCGCGGCGCGCTGGATTCAGTCGAGAAAGTTCAGGAACTCAAAAGTCTGGGCAAACTCAGGCTGGTTACACCGGCTGAGATTTCGGGCGTTTACGGAAACGGAAAACTGGAATCCATCACCGTCGATCAGGAAGGCAACACCCTTGAAATTGCCTGCGATTTTCTCATTCCGCTGTTTGGACTTACGCCTAAACTAGGGCCAATCGCCAACTGGGGACTGGAAATCGACAAAAACGCCATCGTCGTCAACAACGCCCTGGACTATCAGACCAATGTTCCGGGAATCTACGCCATTGGCGACGTCAATACGTATCCCGGCAAACTCAAACTGATTCTTTGCGGCTACCACGAGGCTACACTTATGGTACAATCGGTTTACCAACGCCTTAACCCCGGCAAAAAATACGTGTTGAAATACACTACGGTTTCAGGCGTCGACGGATTTGACGGCACCCGCAAGGAAGCTGAGAAGGCAGTGGTGAAGGCTATTGTGTAGCGCATATATCGATAACTGAACCTGAATTCCGATTGGCGTCCCTGATGTTTGTCAGGGCAACTTTTAACATTTTAGGCAGCTTTTCTGCAGCGGATATATCGGTGAGACCTTTAACTTTGTACCTGACGGGTAGGGGAAAACGGATATAATCCCTCGTACACAAAAAATCGGCAACGCAGGTACAGATTTTCTGTACATTTTCCTAAAAGTTAAGTGGGCAATCCACCAGAAACCTGGCCAAAATTTTAACATTTTAGGCAGGTTTTCTGCAGCGGGTATCGGTGAGACCTTTAACTTCGTACCTGACGGGTAGGGGAAAACGGATATAATCCCTCGTACAAAAAAAATCGGCAACGCAGGTACAGATTTTCTGTACATTTTCCTAAAAGTTAAGTGGGCAATCCACCAGAAACCTGGCCAAAATTTTAACATTTTAGGCAGGTTTTCTGCAGCGGGTATCGGTGAGACCTTTAACTTCGTACCTGACGGGTAGGGGAAAACGGATATAATCCCTCGTACAAAAAAAATCGGCAACGCAGGTACAGATTTTCTGTACATTTTCCTAGAAGTTAAGTAGGTGCGAGAAAGTAGGCAACACAACTGCTTAATCATTTATCATTCACGCCAATTGATCAATTTGCAATTGTAGTTTGTAATCCTTGAAATTTCCAACAACCCCAATCATGAATTTTCGTAAATTTGAACAACGCAAAATTCTGCATGTTGTATGTTGAAACAGTCCTTAAACCTAAAGCTATCACAAAAACTTTCGCCACAGCAAATTCAGCTGATGAAGCTGATTCAGTTGCCAACGCAGGCTTTTGAACAGCGCCTTAAGGAAGAGATGAACGAGAATCCTGCGCTGGAATCGGGCAAGGAAGACGAGGATGAGTACGAGAAGGATGAATTCGATACGCAGGAATACGACGATTCCGACGACGCCGAAACCATTGAAACCGATGACATCAACATCGACGAATACCTAAGCGACGACGACACACCCGACTATAAATACCAGGCCAACAACTACTCTGATGACGATGACGAACGCGTATCACCCTTGGCTGCGCCGGTCACGTTTCACCAGGATCTGATCAACCAACTCAACACCTTTATCCTGACCGAATCTGAGCGGGAAATAGCCGAATTCCTGGTAGGAAGCATTGACGAGATGGGCTACATCCGCAGAAACGTACAGGATTTGGTCGACGACATGGCGTTTACTCAAGGGATTTACACCGATGAAAAAACCGTCGAGCGCATCCTGAACATTGTTCACGAATTGGAGCCCTCGGGAGTGGGCGCGCGCGATCTTCAGGAATGCCTGTTGCTTCAGCTCAAGCACAAAACGCCTACCGAATCAGTCGAACTGGCCTCCGACATCATAGAGAACCAGTTTGACGCTTTTACCAAGAAACACTATGACAAGCTTCAGCAACGCTACGGTGTATCACAGGAAAAATTAAAAAAAGCCGTCGAGGAAATTGAAAAACTCAACCCTAAACCGGGCAATTCATTTGCCGGCAATACCACGCGGCTTGTCGAGCACGTAGTTCCGGATTTTACCATCAAAATCAATGAAGGCGAGCTCGAACTTACGCTAAACGGCCGAAACGTCCCGACGCTTCACGTATCGCGGGACTACAAGGACATGCTGCAGACTTACAAGGAATCGCGCGAAAAAAATTCGCAGCAGCGCGACGCAGTTCAATTTATCAAGCAAAAGCTGGATTCTGCCAAGTGGTTTATCGATGCCATCAAACAACGCCAGGAAACCCTCACGGTTACCATGAGCGCCATTATGGAATATCAGCGCGAATTTTTCCTGACCGGCGACGAAACCAAGCTGCGCCCTATGATTCTTAAAGACATTGCGGATATTGTCGGGCTTGACATTTCGACAGTTTCGCGGGTGGCCAACAGCAAGTTTGTCGAAACGCCTTACGGAACCAAGCTCATCAAGGAGTTTTTCTCAGAGGCGATGACCAACGATCAGGGCGAGGAAGTCTCAACGCTGGAAATCAAGAAAATCCTTCGCGACGTCATCGAAGAAGAAGACAAGCGAAAACCATTACCCGACGATCAGCTGGCGGAAATCCTCAAGGAGCGCGGCTACCCGATTGCGCGGCGAACCATAGCCAAATACCGCGAGCAACTTGACATTCCGGTGGCCCGGATGCGCAAAAAAATATGACCCGTCGTGACTATAGCTGGCCGGCGTTTGCAT
Source organism: uncultured Flavobacterium sp. (assembly GCA_934636265.1). GTDB lineage: Bacteria > Bacteroidota > Bacteroidia > Flavobacteriales > Flavobacteriaceae > Flavobacterium. The sequence continues at coordinate 6,344 of CAKUAD010000002.1, read as the reverse complement.
CCTACCTGTTTCATCCGCTTTTTGTTCCGCTGTATGCCGTAGGATCCTACTTTTGGCTAGGCGTTGATTTTTTTACGCCTGCACAAAAATACCTCATCCTGATTCAGGTGTTTTTGCTCACGGTAATTTTGCCGTTGCTCTTCTTTTTGCTTTTGCGGTCGATGGGTCGCGTGGCATCAGTCATGATTCCTGATCCGGCGCAGCGAAAAACGCCTCTCCTTTTCCAGATGCTGCTGCTCTACCTGCTCATTTCTCGAAGCTTGACACCCGACGTGTCGCGGGTGCTGTTCTTCTTTTTCACAGGCGCCATCATCAGCAGTGGTCTGGCTTTCGCTTTTTTGTACAAGCCGATGAAAATCAGCCTTCACGCCCTTAGCATGTCGGCCTGGCTTGGATTTTTTACGGCGCTGACCTGGCATTTTGATTTAAACCGATACGCCGCGGTGGCCGCGCTTACCTTCCTGACTGGTGCGGTAATGTCGGCAAGACTGCTGTTAAAAGCGCACACTCCTGCCGAATTGGTGCTGGGATTTGCATGCGGATTGTTCCCGCAGTTGATATTGTCGGCGTTTTGGCTATAAGATGTAAAACATCAGCCCAATGTTAAGTGTCCGCATGCCGACCGGCTGATTATCCATCTTGCCTTTGTCGTAAAACTCGTTGAGGGAGTAATAAACGTGGATGTTCCAGGTGTTATAGCCTGCCGACAAATACATGCCATACAAAAATTTTGATAAATCGGCGTTATGTGAAATGGTGTAGTCGCCGCTATCGCCACGGTATTTGTACTGATCGTAAATCAGATAACTCAACTTGAAGCCCGTATACACCCGCCAAAATTTATGGCTGACGGGCGTAGAGGTGCGCCAACGGAGTTCTACCGGAAGATCCAGGTAGTGCAGGATGAGTTTGTTTTTTTCAAAATAATCGTTGGGCGCAAAAAGCGTATAAGCTACAGGTTCGTCATCCTGCTTGGTCATTTGCAGGTTGTGGTTAAAATTGTGGTAGCTGTAACCCAATCCCGCTGCCACTGCCCAAGTTCGCTTTTCGTTAATCGGCATGTCGCGCAAAAATCCGCCGCTGAATCCCATCGAGAGTTTGTTTTGCTTCACGCGGTCGGGCTTGTTTTTAAGCAGATTATAGGTAATGCCAAAATAAAACTGGTCTTCCCGATAGAGCGAATCGACGGCTTTAAAGTCAGGGAGCTGTTGGTCCTGCCCCCAAAGACCGGTGATTGCAAAGATGAATGCCCAAACCAGGTTCCGCATAGCATAAAATTGAGTGCTAAAGTTATGAATTCCGCGCGATTTAATTGCGTGTTATTCATCAACAGTCAGTGATTGGCGCAGCTTGAAATAATAAAGTTGAGCGTTGTTGTTAATGAAAGCTTTAAAACAAAATGGAACCCATCGCTCGATGCATACATCAAACAATAAAAAAAGCCCTGTCGCTACAACAGGGCCTTCTCAATTGATGTTAAACAATTATCGTTTAATGACGCGCATGGTTTGGGCCTGATCGCCTTGTGAAACCACGACGTTGTAGACACCAGCCGGATAGCGCTCACCTATTTCAAGTGATTCGATAGCTGATGCAGGAACTTCTTTTTGCTCCAGCATTCTTCCGGTCATGTCGTATACTTTGATGTTGACATCAGTCTCGGACGCAGTGGTCAGGGCAAGACGGAACGCATTTGCAAACGGGTTTGGATAGGCAACCGCATCAAACGCAACAGCCGATTGCTTCACGTCCTCGCGGGCACCTCCAGGCGCCGTAATCAAACATGCATCGCTTAGCGGCGACCATTCGCCCGAGGTCATCAGTGCAACCTGAACGCCATACTGACGGCCGGGAACGTATGACGGAACATCGGTAAAGCGGAACCAATGCAAGGGACGATCAACAGTTGTTACTGCGAAATCCACCATATCGGTAAGGACAAAACGGTATTGTGTCACACTGTTCAAGCTGACGGTAGACACATTGGTTCCCGGAGCGGCCACAGTTTGATCGCACATGGTTAGTGTTGGAATTGCAGGTGTAGATACCGTACAGGGTTGGCCAAAGCCGGTATATTCTCCATTTACGCCTGACTTAACAGCCACTTCCACAGTATAGGTTGTGCCATAGTTGTAACGCTGCAGCATTTTCAGACTAAACCAATGCAAGGCGCGGTCGATGATCTGGACTTGGTTTGGTCCGTCAGTATCGGTAAGATCGGTTACCCGGAATCGATACGACGTTACGCCCGCCAAACTTGTAGTGGCAATCAGTGTGTTGATGCTTGGAAGAACCTGTCCGCATTGCAGTGGGTTAAGCTGGGCAGCACCGCCCGGACTTGTAATCGCCGGTGAAGCGACAAGGCAAGGTTCGCCATAATAGTTTAACCAAATGCCATTGCGCTGCAACATCACGCGCACTGAATAAGTTGTGGCGTAGTCATATTGCGGAAGATGCGTCAGACTGAAGTTTGGAACTGTCCTGTCTAAAATCCATTGCTGGTTGGTAACGGTGTTGGTAACTTCAAAGCGATAGCCTGTAGCCGAGGAATAACTTACGCATCCTACCAGCGACCCGATGCTAACCAGAGTGGTTCCACACTGTGAAGCCAAAACCTGTGAGAACATTTGGCTGCCTTCATCTATCGTGCCGTCGCAATCGTCGTCAATACCGTTGTAGGCCACTTCAGTCGCAGCGGGATTTACTGAACCCACCAAATCGTTGCAGTCATTGTCGGTTAATGAATAGCCCGCAGGAGGTGTATTTGCATCAACCGCACACACATCGGCAACAAGCTCACCGGCTCCGTAACCGTCAAAATCAGCATCGACATAGAATGAATAGGTTGCGTTCATTGTGCCATCCTGGTCGTTACAGTCAGTATTGGAAACTGAGTATCCAGCAGGTGGCGTCTGGTTGTCGATGGCGCAAACCATCTCTTGTGTTTCTGAGCCAAACCCGTCCATGTCAGCATCGACATAAAAACTGAACATGGCGTTAAGGGAGTCGTCAGCGTCATTACAATCAGTGTTGTTGACCGAATATCCGGCCGGGGGCGTATTGGCATCGACTGCGCAAACGCTTACCAGTTCACCCGCGCCAAATCCGTCGCCGTCGGCATCAACGTAAAATGCATACGTAGCGTTGATCTGGCCGTCGGAGTCATCACAGTCGGTATTGTTCGAAACATATCCTTCAGGAGCTCCAAAGCACGAAACTTGGGTTGACCCAATGTCGCCAAAACCATCGTCATCAGTGTCGGCGTAATACGTTACATTAGCGTTGACGGCAAGCACCACTGCATTGTTTGTCACAGGTACAAACTGGCATGAAGGCAAATTGTCGGTCCTGACAATACCCGTAATGGATAACACCTGACCATTGTTGGCCAAAGTAACCGGACAGGTAAAACTACCGTTTCCGGAGCCATCTGCTACGACTGTCGTATTGTTAACCGGTCCGTTGTTTATCTTGTAAGCAATATTAAACGTCCCTCCTGCCGGCAACCCAGTCATCGCGATAGACGCTGAAGTATCCTGGCAAACCGCTGCCTGGCTAACACCTGAAAGTGTTGGGAGCGCCTGAATGTTTACCGTGGCCTGATCAGACACGCTGCAACCGTTGTAATTGGTTGATGTAGCCGTATAAACCTGCGTGGCAAGTGGTTTTGCATAAACGGTATTTCTGGAAGTTCCGGTGTAGGGAACCGTTGCTGCGGCATCGGTATACAAACCGGTTGTTGGCGACCAGACAATTGATGAGGTTACTCCGGTAACGGTCACGTTGTCAACTGCCCACCAGGCAGTAGAGAACCATCCGGTTGATCCGATGTAATTGAATCGGATCATCACATTTGGATTACCTGCATAGGCATTCATATTGATGGATTCATTGGCAAAGTTACCTTCGTTACCGCGATTTGAGGTAAAGGCCGTCAGGGTTGACCAGCTACCGCCACCATTTGTTGAGACCTGGATGTTTACGCCTGACTCTGTCCCTTTCTTATAAGTATGCTGGAAGTTAAGGCTAAGCGTAGCAAAGTTTGAAGCATCGATTACCGATGACGTCAATTGTGTATTTGCGGTGGAATTACCAAATGCTGAAGCCAGGTAGGTTATAAACATGGCGTCATTGGTTGGCGAAGTAAAGTTCCCTACAAGCGGAACGCTGTACGTGCTCGTTTGTTTGGCCCATGGCGCGCCAGTACTCGTGGTTCCTGAAGGACTGAACAAAGGCGTTCCGTTAAAGTTGTCTTCCATGGCCGAACCTGTAAATTGTCCGCCGCTGGCATTAAGCGTAGTTATCGTTTGGGCGCACACCGTTACATTTGAAGGTCCGACGTTTACCGCCGATGGATAACCAAAAACTGACATGGCAATGGGCGCCGACATAGCGGGAGAACCTTGCAGACATGGTGAGGCATTTGATGTCATCTCGCAGGTTACCACGTCGCCATTTTGCAGCGATGAAGATTGGAAGACACTACCTGTTCCTGCATCATTTCCGTTTACTTTCCACTGGAATGCAGGCGATGTGCCTCCATTTACGGGAGTTGCGGTAAAGCTGACTTGTGTTCCTGAACAAATTGACGTCTCGCTTGCTGAAATGCTAACCGATGCGTTAAGGACCGGATTGACGGTAACAACCACTTGATTGTTGGATGCCAGGTTGCTCGAGCAGCTGCCCGAAGCCAAAGATGCGATGGTTACCGTGGTATTTCCCGACGCAAGAGCCGGTAACTGAAAAGTTCCGCTTCCGGGACTTCCGGCCGTAAAATTAACCGAAATGTTCTGGTTAGTTGCCGATGTGGCTCCCGATAGGTTGTAGTTTACCGTATAAGTTCCGGACGGCAATGAAGACGAGAGGATTGTCACCGTAACAGGGGTTCCTGAACATACCGGACTGTTGGTTACCGGCGATTGTGAAAGCGCATAGGTAGGACAGTTAAAAGTTAAACGTACCGCTCCGGCAGCACCTGTTCCTCCTGAGCGATCCGTGCTGTTGCCGGAACGTCCGCCACTGCCGCCGCCGCCGTATGTTGAGCCCGAAAATCCGTTGCCCGAGCTGCTGCGTCCGTTGGCGCCGTTACCTCCGCTACCAGAACCACCGTCGCCGCCCGAGATGCCACTTGCACTGCTCCCGTTAGCTAAAGAGCCTGCTCCACCGCCACCGCCGCCGGAATTTCCGCCGGATGCATTGGCTCCGGATCCGCCGTTAAAGGTGGCACCAGACCCGCCTGCTCCACCCGAACCATTAGTGGGTGACGACGCACCTCGGGAACCCCCGGATCCGCCGGCTGCAGTTACGGGAACTGCCGATCCAAAAGTTGACGATTGTCCGTTACCTCCGTTGTTACCATTAGAGCCTGATCCGCCTTGGCCAACCGTGACACTAATCGTAGTGCCGGGAGTCACGGCTACGTTATCAGCTTTCGAAAATCCGCCACCGCCGCCGCCGCCGCCTGCACGGGTCGAGGAGCTTCCGCCATCGACACCACCACCGGCGCCGCCGCCGCCCCAAACTTCAGCTTTTACAGTGGTAACGCCGGCCGGGACAAAAAAACTTCCGTTTGTGGTGAATGTTTGTGTAGATTGTGCATATGAACCGGTCAACCCGGCAATAATCAGCGCAAAAAATAATTGCACCGCACGGCCCAATTTCCAGGGCTCTTTTACATGCCCACTTTGGCACGAAAAATCTCTTCTAGTAATAGTTCTTTTCATAAAATAATGATTTGTAAAGGCTTAGGAATACCTTGTGGTGAATATTCAAAATTAGAACCGATGAAAAGGGGCAAAAAAATTACTCGTTAAATGGCTGTTTTTTCAGGTAAACAACGGTAGGCTCGCCGTTAATCCGGAAAATTAATCTCTTTATCGACTTGACTATCAACTAACTAACATTAGGTTTCAGTAGTTATGGTGCTCCAAAGGCTATATAACTACCTAACATAATGGCGGCAAAGAACAACAGGCCGGCAATGGCAAACATGGCAATGATGATGGCGCGGTCGGCCGAAGGATCAGGTTTGGACTGCCCCAGATTTTCAAGATACTGGTTGAGGTCCTCACGCATTCTCAGCGCCGAGTACATGGAGGTTTTGATTCTTGTCATAGATTGGCGGAACATGGTTAATGATTTTTTCCAAAGGTATTTTGGGCAGTGGCTATCAAGAGTAGGGAAATCCCTAGTGACGCATCAGTTTTTTACCCTAATCAACTGATTGCCAACTAAAAAAAATTTCAATTCAATTTTCAATTACCTTAGCAATGCAGAATGGGCAAAACCCTGTCGCCAAATAGTGTTTCACCTATCGGCTATAAACTAACGCATGCCAACTTTGT
>CAKUAD010000001.1 GCA_934636265.1 uncultured Flavobacterium sp. | reverse complement strand
CACATTAGCTTCGACCGGACTGACGTCAACCAAATAATTGGATTAATCAAAAAAAGACCGCCAAAGCAGTCTCTTTTATATCGTCGGATAGAATCAATTACGACAAAACCGATTTTAAATCGCCGTTCATGGCGCGTACCGCATCGGCACTTTTAGCCATCAGGGCTTTCTCAGCATCGTTCAGGTTGATATCGACAATGGCTTCGACGCCGTTTTTTCCAATGATACACGGAACACCGATACAAATGTCGTTCAGGCCGTACTCCCCTTCTAGGAAAACCGAGCAGGCAATCATCTTGCGCTGGTCGTTCAGGATGGAATCAACCAGGTACGCAACCGAAGCTCCCGGAGCATACCAGGCCGACGTTCCCAAAAGACCTGTCAACGTTGCGCCGCCAACCATCGTATCGGCAGCCACTTTGTCCAATTGCTCCTGCGACAAGAACTGAGAAACCGGAATGCCGTTGTACGCAGCCAGACGGGTGAGTGGAATCATGGTCGTATCGCCATGTCCGCCAATTACCATGGCCGAAACATCGTTAATCGGCTTGTCGAGCGCCTTGGCCAGATAGTATTTGAAACGCGAACTGTCGAGTGCGCCGCCCATTCCGATGATTCGGTTTTTAGGCAAGCCCGTTGCCTTAAGCGTCAGGTAGGTCATGGTATCCATCGGGTTTGAAACCACAACCACGATAGCGTCCGGCGAGTATTTCAGTACGTTTTCGGCTACGCTTTTCACGATGCCGGCGTTGATGCCGATGAGTTCTTCACGCGTCATACCCGGCTTGCGCGGAATACCTGAAGTGATCACCACAACCTGGCTTCCGGCCGTTTTTGAATAATCGTTAGTGACACCCGTTACGCGCGTGTTGAATCCGGTGTTCGACGTACACTGCGAGATGTCCATCGCCTTGCCCTCGGCAAATCCTTCCTTGATATCCAACAAAACAATCTCTGATGCGATACCGCGATACGCCATCACATCGGCACATGTTGCGCCTACGTTACCGGCGCCTACTATTGTAACTTTCATTGTATGTTATTTAGGTTTAATAGAGTTCAGTTAACAGTACTGTCAACTAGACAGTTAACAATTAGCTTACAACCAGCACAGCTAAACTGCAGGTCGTAAACCCTAAACGATTTACGCATCAATCTTGGCATAAACCGCATTCTTCTCGATAAACTCGCGGCGCGGCGGAACCTCGTCGCCCATAAGCATCGAGAAAATACGATCGGCTTCGGCCAGACTGTCGATGGTTACCTGACGCAGCGTGCGGTAGTTTGGATCCATAGTGGTTTCCCAAAGCTGCTCGGCGTTCATCTCACCAAGTCCTTTGTATCGTTGGATCGTAGCGTTTCCACCCATGCGTTCGTTGGCCTGATCGCGCTGCATGTCATTCCATGCGTACTCCTTTTTGTTGCCTTTTTTAACCATATAAAGCGGTGGCGCGGCAATATAAACGTGTCCTTCCTCGATGAGTTCTTTCATGAATCGGAAGAAGAATGTCAGAATTAGCGTTGAGATGTGACTTCCGTCGACGTCGGCGTCACACATAATGATAATCTTGTGGTAGCGCAGTTTTTCCAGGTTGAGCGCCTTGCTGTCTTCGGCCGTACCAATGGTCACACCCAATGCGGTAAAGATGTTGCGAATTTCCTCGTTTTCAAAAACCTTGTGATGCATGGCTTTTTCAACGTTGAGGATTTTACCGCGCAATGGCAGAATAGCCTGAAACGTTCGGTCGCGGCCTTGCTTGGCCGTTCCACCCGCCGAGTCACCCTCGACCAGATAAACCTCGCACTTTGCCGGATCCTGTTCCGAGCAGTCGCTGAGTTTTCCGGGAAGCCCTCCGCCACCCATGACGGTTTTACGCTGAACCATCTCACGCGCCTTCTTGGCAGCATGACGGGCCTGGGCCGCCAGAATCACCTTTTGGACGATGATTTTGGCGTCGTTTGGATTTTCCTCCAGATAATTCTCAAGCATCTCGCCAACAGCCTGCGACACCGGCGAAACCACCTCGCGGTTGCCCAACTTGGTTTTGGTCTGGCCTTCAAACTGCGGTTCGGCTACTTTAACCGAAATGATGGCTGTAAGCCCTTCGCGAAAGTCGTCGCCCGTGATCTCGAACTTGAGTTTATCCAAAAGTCCCGAAGCATCGGCGTATTTTTTAAGCGTACGCGTCAATCCGGCGCGGAATCCCTGCAGGTGCGTACCGCCTTCATGCGTGTTGATGTTGTTGACGTATGAAAAAATATTTTCAGAGTAGCTTGAGTTGTAGATAAGCGCCACCTCGACCGGAATTTCACCTTTTTCATTTTCCATCGAGATTACGTGGCTGATGATCGGCTCGCGGTTGCCATCAAGGTAGCGGATGTACTCCTTGAGGCCCTCCTCAGAATGGAAAAGCTCAGATGCTGGCTTGCCATTCTCGTCCAGGTTGCGCATATCGGTAAACAAAATCCTGATGCCTTTGTTCAGATAGGCCAATTCGCGCATCCGGGCCGCCAGGGTATCGTAACTGAATTCGGTGGTTTGCTGAAAGATCACATCATCAGGCCAAAACTGCTGACGGGTACCGCGCTTGGTAGTCTCGCCGGTTTGCTTGACCGGATAAACCGCCTTACCGCGTTCGTATTCCTGCTCGTAAACTTTTCCTTCCCGAAAAACGGTGGAATGCATCCGGACGGAAAGCGCGTTCACTACTGAAACACCCACGCCGTGCAGACCGCCGGAAACCTTGTAGGAATCCTTGTCGAATTTACCACCGGCGCCAATCTTGGTCATCACGACCTCAAGGGCGGAAACGCCCTCTTTTTTATGCATGTCTACGGGAATACCGCGACCGTTGTCCTCGACCGTTACCGAGTTGTCTTCATTGATCGTGACTGAAATGGTGTCGCAATGTCCGGCCAGCGCCTCGTCAATGGAGTTGTCGACCACCTCATAAACCAGGTGGTGAAGTCCGCGGACGCCCACATCTCCAATGTACATCGACGGACGCATCCGCACGTGTTCCATTCCTTCAAGCGCCTGAATACTGTCGGCCGAATACTGTTTTTTACCTTCTTCGCTCATAAAAATTTGCGTGCTAAAATCTATTTTTTGTCAAACACGCAAATATAGAAAATCGCGGCGTTTTGCCCAGGTTTTTTGGGCAGATGAAGGCATAAGTTATTAACATTTTGTTGATGGGTCGGACAGCAAAAACGCACCTGTTCCCGGGGCCTCAACCCACTGGATTTTACCATAGTGAAATGTAACGCCCGACGCAGGCTCGCCGGCCAACAAAAGTGCTCCGTCGGCGTCGAGGTAATCCAGTAGCGGGGCCAGTTGGCAAAGGGCCGAAATTCCTACCGAAGACTCAGTCATGCAACCTGCCATAACCCGCATTCCCAGGCTTTTGGCCATTTTAATCATGCCCAGCGCAGGGGTGATTCCGCCGCACTTCATGAGCTTGATGTTGACGATATCAAACAATCCCGCGCAGGCCTGAACATCGGCGGCCTTCTGACAGCTTTCGTCGGCCATTACGGGCAGTGCCGACAACTCTTTAACGCGTTTCATACCAATGTCATCGGCGGGGAGCGGCTGCTCAATAAATTCGACGCCGAGTTTGGCCAGTTCGTGCGATAGTATAATGGCCTGGGTTGGAGTCCAGGCCGCATTGGCATCGACGCGAAACACTGAGTTTGAAGCCCGGCGGAGTTGGCTGACGATTTCCAGATCCTGACGGGTCCCCAGTTTGATTTTGTAGATGGGCCATGGCATCTGCTCCATTTTAAGCTTCATTTGCGCCACGGAATCCAGCCCGATGGTATACGATGTGAGCGGCGCATCGTCTGAGGCGGAAAAGAAACGCCTGAGCGGTTTTTGATGCTTTTTGGCGTAATAATCCCAGTAGGCGACATCGGCGGCGCAAAGGGCAAAGTAATCCTCGCGCAGATGCGGCTCGATAAAATCCCAGAATTCCTCAGGATGCAAATCCTGCACGTTGGAAACCAAGGGCGCAATCCGTTGGAGGCTAGCCGTAATCTTTTGGGCGCTACTGTGATAGTAGGGATTGGCCGTAGCCTCGCCGTAGCCATAAAAAACACCGTCGGTTATGGTGGCGATTACCGTGGTTTGTACCGTGACGGTATACCGCGAAATGGTAAACGGATGCTGCAGCGGCATTTGATAGACGCGGGAGGTTAATTTTAGCATGGCGTTTTGGGATAAAGGTCGCAAAAAAGCCTGAATTACAGCACTTGTTGAACGTTGTAGGATTTCCCCTGAACCTCACAGGTTGCGCCTGCTTCCCGCCCCATAAGCTGCGCACCCAGCGGTGATGACGGCGAAATGGCGAGAACGGTTTTATCCCCGGCGGTGATTTTGGGCAGGGCGGCACTGACGTAAAGCCAGATTCCGTTGGCGCAAACCAGGCTTCCAAGGGCGATGTGCGGTGTTGATGCTTCCGGATCTATTTTGGTCAGAATGGCTTTAAGGTCAAGGTATTCCCGCAATTTGGCCGAAAGCCGCTCCTGTTCGAGATGCATCATTGAAAGTCCGGTTTGATGCTTGTCGCCGGCCGATCCGCGCGCATCGTTGGCGGCTCCGTTTGTCAGCTGGCCGATCATGTCGCGCAGGGCGTCAATGCGGTCCTGGACGAGCTGCAGGTAGCGCGAATGTATGTGCTGCTTGAGGTTCATCAGGCGTGGGTGCGTGAGCGATTGAAGCCGGGTGCCGTGCACCGCGTAAAGCGCGACCCGCAGGGGCACGCCCAAATCATGTTAAAAATTAAACTTGTAGCTGGCGCCCAGCAGGAACTGGAATCCCTGGACGTTGTGGTTAAGCCAGCGCGCATAGGTTTGGTTGGCGATGTTGTTGGCGCGCACAAATCCGGTAAGGCGGTTGTTGTGCTTGTATCCTACGTGGGCGTTGGCGTCAAAATAGCTGTCGAGGGTGTAGACTTTGTCATTGGGCACGGGCAAGTCCAGGTTGGTTTGGAAATCCTTGCGTTCGCCAACAAAAAAGACCTGCGCGCCGGCGTACCACTTTTGCGTGATGTTGACCTCGAGCGACGATCCGAGCTTGATTTGCGGCAGGTTCCACGCTTCAGGCTGGTTGTCGGTTGAATAGGTATTAAAGGTTCCGTTGACGCCAAATGATACGTTTTTGGAGAAATCGGCCTTGAGCTCGCCAAAAATGCCCAGGGTCGTCATGTCGTCATACACCACGCCAAATGAGTTTCCGTATTGGTAATCCAGATTCAGCATGTTGGTGTTGTAATCGGTGGCGCGGATCAGGGCGCGATCGTGTTCGTTCATAAAAGACGCGCGAAGGTTGTAGCTGATGTTACTGGCCAAACGACCCTTGAGTCCGGCAAAGACGTCAAACTGCCTATCGGTGGGCGCAATGCCTAAAAACGACGCCATAAACGGGTTTTGGTTGGTGAAATCGCGGTAGCTGTTTTGCTCAAGGTCGCCGTCGGCACCGGCGTAAAAAATCATCAGGTCGCCCACGACTTTATAAGAAGCGGTTACTTTTGGATAAATGAAGAACTTGCTTTCATCGCCTTCCATGTTTATGCTGTAAAAGGCGGCCGCGCCCATCTCGACTTGCCAGTCATCGCCCTGAAAGGTCACACTGGGATGTACGCCAAAATTGGCAAAGGCATAATCAAACTGCGCGCCCGGACCGGCGTCAAAACTACCGCCCAGATAATCGGCGATGGCGTTTAGCTTGATGTTGGTATCCAAAAGATCGAACCCAAAACGGGGCTTGAAAATCAGTCGGTTTTCGGCAGCGTCAAAAGTGTCCCAAAAACGGTTGAATTTGATGGACGCTTCGTCAAAAAAGCTGTCGCCCATGCTGATGCGCGCTCCGGCGTAACCATTGTGGTAGGTGTGTCCGGGATCGATGCTGCCGATAAGCAACTTGCGGTCGGCGTCGATGAGATTGCTTCCGAATCCTTCCGGAAGCCCGTACCAGTTGTAACCCTGGTATTGGTAACCGGCATCGGCGTTCCAGGAAAAGGTCTTGGATTTGTTGCCGTAACTCAGGTCGATGCTGGTGTTCATGAAATCGTCATCAAGTTCAGTATCCTTGATGTTCCCGGCCGACGAATGATGGCGCAACATTCCGGAAAAGTAGCCCGAATTGCCCACCTCTTGCGCAACGTAAAGCTCGCCCAGAATGGTGCCGTAATTTCCGGCGGCCAGCGAGGCGTAATTCTGGAAAAGTTCTTCTCTTTTGCTGCGTTCCACGCCGGCGGCCCGGCCTTTTGACGGGGTAAACGTCGAGGCGACGGGAAAGGAGAAAATGGTGTAATCGATGTTTTCCCTGGGCGCGTTGTCAGGATCTTCCTGGGCGGGCGTCTCCTTGATCTTAAACGCGTCGGATATGGTTGGCGTATAGGGCTTTACTACGTTGACAACCTCGGTACCGATGGCATCGTCTTCTTTTTGGGCCAGCGCAGAGGCACTTAAACCCAGGGCAATAAAAATATAGAATTTGCTGATTTTCATGTTTGATAGGTTGGGCCGTTAGTTTTCAATCGATGAATTGGTTTTGGCTTCCTGTGCCTTGATGCGGTCCAGCTCGGTTTGGGCTTCCCCGACCACGTCGGTGTAATTCTTAAAGTTTTTGATGACGCTTTCCAGAATATAGGTGGCCTGGAAACTGTCGTTTAGGGCGTAGAAGTTCCTGGCCATCACCACAAGGGCTTTGGCCCCAAAATACTTGTACCCCGAATAATTTTTGGTAAGCTTTTGTACTGATGCGTTTGACTGCTCAAACTTGCCGTCCTTGTTCTTAAAAAAGGCGTCGTAGTAAAGCGCTTCGGCAGCCAGTTCGCCCGAGGCTATGGCGAGCAATTTACCGTATCCCGCCCGGGCCTTGGCCTCATCGCCGGTTTGCCAGGCCGATCGTGCGACGATGATTTGGGCATCGGCGCGCACCATATCGTCAACCTTTGGATTCGACAAAACCTTGTCGGCGTAAACCACCGCATTTGCGTAATCCTTGATCTCGTAGTACGTCTTCATCAGGTTGGCTTGCGCAAAGGTTACATTTTGCGGATAATCGGCCTGTGCTTCCAGACGTTTGAGCGTTGGGATTTTCTTGGTCTCGTCGGTTCCTTTCAGGTAGATTTCAGACAGGCGCACCAACGATTGCTCGGTATACTCATTCCGCGCCTTTGACGCCACGTATTCATAATGCGTCACGGCCTTTTCCGGTTGCTTGTCGGCATAATAGGCCTGCGCCAGATAAAAGTTGGCCTTGAGGGCGTGGAGTCCGTCGGGGAAATTCCTGACATAGGTTGAAAATCCTGAAATGGCGCCTTTGAGGTTGTTTTCCAGATACGGTTTTTCAGCAGCCGCAAAAGTGTCGTTGTCCAAGTCGGCATCGGATACTTCTACAAAATCCAGCGACCGTACCCAGGTGGCGTATTCGTCAACTTTTCCGGTATCGACATAGATCAGACGCGCGGTGGCGACGGCCTCGACAGCCTCGGGTGTGCGCGGATAATCGGCGGCTACTTTCTTGAACTTGGCCAGTGCCTGCTGATTTTTCTCGCCGTTGTAATACACCAATCCCTGACGCAAAATGGCTTTTGACGCATACGATCCGGTTGGGTAATCCGCCAAAAGTTGGTCGTAGGTGCTGAGGGCTTTGTCGGTTTTTTTCTCGGCTACGTAGGTGTTGGCCAGCTCAAAAAGCGCGTCATCGCGATACGCCGATTTTGGAAACTGCTGAACAAACTTGGTCAAGTCCTCGATTTTGCGGTCGTTGCGGGCCACAAATCCGTAGCTGATGCCTTTTTGGAATGCGGCGTAATCTGAGTCGACGGCTTTGAGTTCGATGGCTTTGTTGTAAGCTTCCATCGCCGGCCAGTACTTGGTGGAAACAAAACGGCTGTCACCCAAACGCAGGTAGGCGTCATTAAGACGGATTTTATCGGCGGGCTTGCCATCGATGAACTTCTGGAAAAAGTCGCCGGCCTGATCGTACTCTTTGAGTTTGAAATGCGTGTAGGCTATGTTGTAGTTGGCGTTCTTGAACTCGGGTGTTGTTTTCGCATCGGCCGAAGCCATGTAATCCTTAAAATCGATCAGCGCCTCGCGGAAGTTCTCGAGCGTGTATTCGGTTTCGGCCTTCCAGAACGTGGCACGCGCCAAAATGCGGGAATTGCGCGGTTCGGCTACCGATTTCTTGAACATCGAAAGCGCCTCGGGAAACTGGCCGTCGGTGTACAACTCCAGGCCGCGGAAAAACGTCACTTTTTGATAGGCTTCGCGGTTGGTGCTTTTATTCTTTTCCAGCAACGCCAGTGCGCCAGCGTAGTTCTTTGAACTGATGTAAGAATCAATCAAAAGTCCCTCAACCTCGGCGCGCGCCGGCGAATTGGGATACTTGGCTATAAATCCGGCCAAAACGTCGGGAACCGGCTGGTAAGAATTGCCGATGTCGTAGCTGAGTTTGGCGTAGTTGAGCATGGCGTCTTCTTGGATTTTGGGGTCGAACGCCATCTCAGAAGCGTTCTTGAAGGCATTGAGCGCCTGCTGTTTTTGGTTGAGCTTAAGGTAGCTTTCGCCCAGGTGATAGTAGGCGTTTTGGGCTACAAAGTCATTACCGCCAATAATTTTATTGAACTGCGAAACCGCATTTTCAAAGTCATTCTGCTTGTAGTAGGCGTAACCCAACTGGTAGTAATCCGTGTTGCTCCACTTTCCTTTTTTGCCCTTGTATTCCTTGAGATACGGAATGGCCTTGTCGTATTGCTTGAGGTTGAAATAACTCTCGCCGATGATTTTGTTAAGCTCCGACTTTTCGATGGCGTTGCTCTTGGCCATGGCTTTTTCCCCCGATGCGATCGCCTCGTTGAACTTGCCCAGTTTGAAATTCATGTCGGCCTCGAAATACGATAGTTTTTCCTTGTATTTTTCCTCGCCCGAAACCTCGTCGAAATACTTTGAAGCCTCTTTGTAATCGTCGGCTTCATATGACATAAACCCCAGGTAATACTTGGCTTGAGAGCCGTACTCCTGCGAGTTGATTACTTTGTTGAAATACTCGGTAGCCTCCTTTTTCTTTTTGGCGGTAAAAAATGCATAGCCTTTCTGGAAGTTGAATTTATCGCGTTCGCGGGCCGTGAGGTTGCTCTCATCGACGCGGTCAAACCACTCCAGCGATTGCGGGTATCGCCCTTGCTCAAAATAGTAGTGCGCCACCTCTATGAACGCTTGGTTTTGCTTGGAAGAGGTAGGATATTCTTGCACGAAACGCTCCATTCGCGAATCGGCGTCTGGCTGTTCCAGACGGATGGCGCAATTGGCGGCGTAATAGGCGCAATCAGCCTTGATTTCGTGACTGCCGGTTTCCTGGGCGACCCGCTCGAAAAGCAGTTGGGCCGATTGGTATTGATTGTTCTTGTAGAGGGAAATAGCGCGGTTGTAATCAGCCGACTCGTTGGAATAGATTTCAGATTGCTGCGCGGTGACCGAAATAGTCGCCATCAGGCATACCCCGGAAACCCATTTTGTGAATTTGTGCATGGCAGGACGATTAAACTTCAAATTTAGGGCTTAATGCAAGGTTAAACGGGGAAAAACTGAGTTTTATTATGAACAGGTTTTTAACAGCAAAAGCGCCGACCCAATGCAAATTTGGTTTAAAGCCGAAATTGATGGTTAACGGGCCGGTTGATGGGAAAATAGCGCTGCATTTTAACATTTTTGGCAGGTTTCCTGTAAAATGGTGTGGATCGGCATGGGTATCTTGCGCCTGGAGGCGGAGGTGGGCGGGAAGGTACCCGTATACGAAAAAATCACGAAAGGCCGATACAGAAAAAACGTAAATTTTGTTAAAGTGAGAGCATTCCCAAACCCGTTGGTCGGTCAAAAACAAAAACTTGCCCCAACCCTCGGAAAGTACATTCAAATCCCGATTCCCAAGCCTTAAAACAAAAGAAATTGTTTATTTTTACCGCAAACTTTTAGCCATGCCCGAAACCGTTCTGCAATTAAAAAACGCCACCATTTTTCAGGATAACCGGACAATTTTGTCAAACGTAAGCCTTGAAGTCACTGAGGGTGAGTTTATTTACATCATTGGCAAGACCGGCGCGGGCAAGAGCAGCCTGATGAAAACGCTTTATGCCGATTTGCCGTTGCAAGAAGGTCAGGGAAGCATCGTAGGATTTGATCTTAGAAATCTCAAGGAAAGCCAGATACCGTTTTTGCGACGCAAGATTGGGATCATTTTCCAGGATTTTAAACTCCTGCCTGACCGAAGCGTTTACGACAACATGCTATTCGTCCTGAAAGCTACGGGCTGGAAGGAACAATCCAAAATGGATGAAAAAATCAACGAAGTCCTGATGAAAGTCGACCTGGAGTCATTTGCCAGGAAAATGCCTCACCAACTATCGGGCGGCGAACAACAACGGGTAGCCATTGCGCGCGCCCTGCTCAATGATCCTGACCTGATCCTCGCCGACGAACCCACCGGAAACCTCGATCCGGCAACCAGCGTCGAAATTATGGAAGTGTTGCGCAAAATCAATGCGAACGGCAAAACCATCATCATGGCAACGCACGATTATGCCATCATCATGAAATTCCCTTCAAAAACGCTTAAAGTAGAAAAGGCTACGCTGTTTGAGGTGGTCCAGCGTACGGTTTAAGCCGTTTAATCAATCGGGCTATCATCAGTAGGGTAAACGGATACGTCACAAGCGTAAACCGGTCGCCTTGGCTATGTGAAATGCCCGACAGCAGAATGGTGTAAAGCACAAAAATCGCAACAATGCCCCACGCAGGTTCAACTCCCCGGCGAAATATCAGCAATACTGACGCGGTCAAAAGCGCGAGAATCGAGAAAATCCTGTTTTGTAACGACGATAGTTCCAGGAATTCATCGGGACGACGAAGCTCATATCGCCTTGCGATTTATCCAAATGCCGACCATGCAAAGTGTTATCGGGTAAAGGACAACGCTAAACCGATCGCCCTGACTGGATGAAATGCCCGAGAGCGCCATGGTTCCCAAGACGATGAGGGCCGATGCCAACGCGGGAAGATGCTTTCGCTTTCGAAGTAAAATCCAAAGCGACAGTACGATTCCCGTCAGACTAAAAAAAATGTTCTGAAGTTTGGCTACTGCCTTAAGCGCGAATTTGATCGGTTCAAAAAACGGTAGATTCCATCGGTTCTGACAAACGTCGACAGCCGACGAACCGCCCGTGATATTGTCAAGAAGGTTGATGAAATACGCCTTGATCAAATTGGCCGAATTGTTTTGGATCTGATCTTGCAAATCGGCTGATGCGACCGACTTTTGCTTGGGTCCGGAGAGCCCTGCAAAACGCTCATACCGCTCGCCCTCGCCCTGACGGAATTCGGTTCCCAGATTGAGCGATTCAGCCCGCGCGCCCAGATAATTGTAATAGGTGAACGATCCGATGTAGCTGATGGTAAAATTGCCGAATTGGCGTTTCATCTGCCAAGCATGCAATCCGACGCAAAAAAGCGGGATCAGAATGGCCAGCGATGCCGTACTTTTTAAATCCCGACGTAAGGATATCAACCATAACAATCCCAAAACTGCCATCCAGAGTGCGCCGGGTTTTATCAATACCGAGGCTATCGTCAGTCCAACCGCAAACGCCGCGAACTTGAATTCTTTGGTTTCGTAAAATCGGACAAGCAGGAAAACTGTCAGGGTCAGGATAAATGTGAAAATGCTTTCGGTTAAAAGATGGAAGACAAGCGCCGCACTTCCCGGACACGCCGCAAGCAGGACCGCAAGTAGGATCGCCCTTGAGTCAGCAACGTAGCGTCGGGCGACTTGGTAAGTAAGGAGTATCGTTCCCGTCCATGCGAGCAGATTCAGAAAAATCGACCATCCGACGACGGCATCGGGCATATGAAACAGTATCGGCATCCCAACCAGCAAACTAAACAACGGGGGACGCATGGCATCGGGCATCAGGCAGTAAAACGAACGCGCCGCCTGAATATATGTCGCGCTGTCAGGAAATTGGAATGTCTGCGTAGGAATTTGAAGTAAAACCGCCAATGTCGCCAAGAATATCAGGGCGATGGAAATCATCAAAACTGGGCGGCTTACCGGGCGAAACATCGGGCTTTTTGGCAAACTTAACCAAAAAATTGCGTGGCTCGCTTTGGATTGGTAGATTTGTCGGTACTCATTGCTAAAGATGCGCATCACCTGCCTTTCCATCGTCATTCCGGTCTATAACGAAGCCGCCACGATCCATCTGCTCTTGGAAAAGGTTAGGTTGGCCAAACTTCCGGATGACATTAAAAAGGAAGTGATTGTAGTGGATGACGCTTCGTCGGATGGGACAAAAGAGGCTATCGAACGCTATGGCTTGAAACATCCGGATTTCCCTATTGCAATCTTTGTCCATGAAAAAAATCAGGGAAAAGGCGCTGCTTTACACACAGGAATCTCCAAAGCGACCGGCGAATTCACTATTATACAGGACGCTGATCTGGAGTACGACCCAAACGAATATCCGATCCTGCTTAAACCCGTGATCGACGGATTTGCCGACGTGGTTTACGGTTCGCGTTTTATCGGCGGAAATGCCCACCGCGTGCTGTTCTTTTGGCATACCATCGGCAACAAATTCCTGACGTTTTTGTCGAACATGTTTACCAATCTGAACCTGACGGATATGGAAACCTGTTACAAATTGTTTGATACGCAAATGCTTCAATCGCTCAAGCTGCGGGAAAAACGGTTTGGCTTTGAACCTGAGGTGACGGCCAGGATTTCGAGGATTCCGGGCGTCCGAATCTATGAAGTGGGCATTTCCTACTACGGACGAACGTATGAAGAAGGTAAAAAGATTGGCTGGAAAGACGGTTTCCGGGCCATTTGGTGCATTTTGCGATACGGAATCAGATGAAAAAGACCATGGTGGTATCGGCAATCAACGCTACCGACAGTGGCGTGCTCTCCATCGTGCAGGATACGCTGCGGCATTTGGTGGTTTATGCAAAATCAAACGACATTCGGATTATCGCACTTGTCCACGATAAAGATCGAGTTCAGGTTGACGGGGTTGAATACGTTGAATTTAAGCATTCCAAAAAGTCTTGGCTTTTGCGGATTTATTACGAGTATTTCCATTTCAAAAAACTCTCGGTCAAACTTAAGACGAATGTTTGGCTTTCACTCCACGACATGTCGCCACGTGTGACAGCAAAAAAAAGATTCGTGTATTTCCACAATCCGACACCATTTTTTTCCCCGACGCTCAAGGATTGGTGGTTCGGGCCAAAAATCGCGCTGTTCTCAGTGTTTTATCACTGGATTTATCGGATAAACATTCACTCCAACGACGGCGTGATCGTGCAACAAAAATGGTTTAAGGACGAGATAAAAAGGAGATTCAATTTCCCCAACGTCATGACCGCGCACCCGCAGGTAACGGTTCCCGCAAAGGTGTCGCCTATTGAACTCGACGCGAATAAAACCCACTTTTTTTATCCGGCGTTTCCGCGGATGTTCAAGAATTTTGAATTGATCGGGCAGGCGGTTTCGATACTGCCTCCGGAAATCCGCAATCGGCTGGAGGTTCACCTGACGTTGGACGGACGGGAAAACCGTTATGCGCGCAGCATCAAAAAACGCTACGGACATCTGCCAGCCATTCATTTTACCGGAATCCTTAACCGAAAAGAGGTTTGGGAATATTATCAGGCATCGCAAGCGTTGATTTTTCCTTCACGGCTGGAAACCTGGGGATTGCCCATGACCGAATTCAGATCAACCGGAAAACCGATATTTGCGGCTAACTTGTCGTATGCAAGGGAAACCCTTGGCGGTTACGACAAAAGCTGGTTTTTTGAACTGGATTGCCCAAAATCGCTTGCCCGATTAATGGAACAGGCGGTTTTGAATCAGCTTCCGCAACCTGAAACCGCGCCGACCATTGAGCCTGATTTTTTAACCTGGGAGCGCCTTTTCGATTTCATTTTAAAAGATTAACAGTTGATAAATTTTGGCTCTTGAAATTCTCGATCGTCATACCACTTTATAACAAACAGCGCTACATCCGTCAGGCGATTGAAAGCGTGCTGGCCCAAACGCTTCAGGATTTTGAACTGTTGGTCGTCAACGACGCCTCTACCGATGGCAGCCGTGAACTGGCGCAGTCATACGGGCGGGTCAAATTGATTGATCACGGCCGGAACAAGGGCCTATCGGCATCGCGCAATACCGGAATTCAAAATTCACAGGCGCCCTTTATCGTTTTTCTGGATGCCGACGATTACTGGGAACCCGGATTTTTAGCTGAAATCTCCATACTGACCGAAGTTTTTTCGCAGGCTTCACTTTTCGCTACGGCCTATGACGAGGTTTATCCAAGTCATGTTTTAAACCCCAGGACTTTGCTGGGCGATGTTCCAAATGGAGCCAGGCTCTTGATTACCGATTATTTTGCCCGAAACCTGGGCCAGCCGCTTTACAACCATTCAAGTCTTTGCGTGCGTAAATCGCTTTTTGAACAAATTGGCGGATATGATCAGGAACTGACATTTTCAGAAGATGTCGAATTTGGGATAAGGGCAAACCTCGCCTCGCCCCTGGCCTACTCCAACTGCGTTCTATCGCATTACCGCGCCTGGGCTGAAAACCAAATAACGAACAACGGGATCAAGGACAAGAAGATTCCCGATCTTGGCTATCTGGAATTGGAAAAAGACCGGGAAGACTTAAAAAAATACCTCGACTTTGAGCGATATGTTCTGGCGATGCATTGTAAACTTTGCGGACGCACCGAATTTGAAAAGCTGGCTTCGCTGATCGATCCGGCAAGCCTCAATTTTAAACAACGCCTTCTTTTAGCATCACCGGCTTTTGTTGTGCGGTTGATCAGGACTTTTAAACGGACGTTATTGCGTGTTGGATTGCGGTGGAGTACTTATTAGCCATTAATTTTTAGCCCGAGCAAAAGTTGAATTGGACCAGGTTTGTCTGGCTTTGGTAAAAAATTCGCGGAAAGTTGGTCTAAACCCCAAAGGTTTTTAAAACCTTTGGGGTTTGCAAAATACAAATTCGCCAAACAAGTCAGCTGCAGAAAATCTGTAAAAATTCACTACATCGCATCCTCAAATATTACGGCTTAATCTTACTTTGCAGAACAAAGAAATTCGTCCAGATCACGGATATAATCATCTTCGCTAAACACATCCGAATTCAACACCAGACAAACCGCACCCGATGAAAAATTCTCCAGTTCGCGCCAGGTATTAACGGGAACCAGAAGTCCCTTATCAGGCTTGTTGAGCGTCACGGTAGCCGATGATTTTCCGTCGTTGAGGATCACATCAAAACTCCCGGAAACAGCAATCAAAAGTTCCTGTTGCTCTTTGTGCGCATGTCCGCCGCGACGGGCGTTACTGGGAATGTCGTAGAGATAATAAACCCGCTTGCAGTCAAAGGGGATGGTGTTTTGCTCGATCACCGCAATGTTTCCGCGGTAATCCTCAATCTTGGGAATGTCGATAAGCTGGATCTGCATGGCGCTAATATAGGTCAATTTTTAGGAGCTCCAGCCAGGCGCGGCCTACATTTTCCAGGTGAAATTTTTCCAGCCCGTGAAACGCGTTCTGCCGACAAGCCTCCCTGAATTCTTCGTTTTGAGCCATCCAGTTCATGGCGTGGGTAAGCGCTTCAAAATCCTGATCGGGAACCAGCATGCCGTTTTCGCCGTCGCGGACAATCTCGGCCGGACCCGTTTTACAGTCGAATGAAACTACGGGCGTCCCACAGGCGAGACTTTCCAAAAGCACTGTAGGGAGCCCTTCGGTCTTGCTGCAAAGCACTGTAAACCTAGCGTTTTTGAACCACGGATAAGGATTAGCCACGGCGCCGTCGATTGAAACGGGAACATTTAATTCCGCGGCTAATTGCTTCAGACTTTGACGGTGTTTGCCATCGCCCAAAATGACCAAGCGGATGTTTTGAAAGGGAAGATCCGAATCGGCATAAGCGCGGATGAGTTTGTCGAACTGTTTTACATCGTCATCCATCCGCCCGACCGCTAGAATGAACGATTCGGTTTGTACAGTTTCCATTGAGAGTCGGCTTATCTGATCAAAGTCAATCGGATTCGGAATCGCAGTCAAAGGTAAACCATACGGTTCAAGCAAATCTTCAATTCCCTTACTTACGGTAACGATACGATATGATCCGCCATAAATCAGCCTTGCGAGCAAAACCGATTTAGGAAGATACCAATCGATCTTCGCACTGTGGACTGCGTAAACCGTGGGCGCGTTGTAGAGAAATCGGGCGGTCAGCCATTCCTGAAAAAATCCGGGTCGCATCCTGAAATCGATGATAAAATCGAATTTATGCTGTCGGAGATATTTGTAAAGTGTTTTTAATTTCTGCAAACGGGATTCACATTTTCCCAAGTTGATCAGTTCGCCTTCAAACGGATACTGGATCTCGTCAACCACAGTCACCACATGAACGGCAATTCCACGCGACGAAAAAAATCGGGAGAGCGCCGCCATCGCCCTTTCGGCACCACCCGTTGCAAGACTGTGGCCAATAAGGCAGATTTTAGGCGTGTGGTTTTGCATGGCGCGGGTAATATTCCTACTTTCGGGACAAATATAGGCGATTCATGCGGATTCTATTGGTGGGCGAATACAGCAGGCTTCACAACTCCCTCAAGGAAGGTTTGCTCGCATTGGGCCACGAAGTGACTTTGGTAGGCACGGGCGACGGTTTCAAAAACTATCCGGTGGATCATTCGATAGAAGCGCGATTCTTTAAAAGCCCGATTCCTAACTTACTCCGACAAGCAATTTTCAGGCTGACGAAAAAAGATGTCGCGCACTGGGAATACGGATTCCGATTTAAAAAACTGTTGCCTGAGCTGAAGGATTTCGACGTCGTGCAACTGATAAGCGAAACACCTACTTTTGCACCGCTCGACACTGAATACCGATTGCTGGAAACGCTCGCCAGACAGAACAAAAAAATGTTTTGTCTTTGCAGCGGAACCGATTACAGCTTTATGAAAGCCTGTATCGAGGGCCGGTTCCGCTATTCGCTTTTGGATCCGTACTTGAACGACAAATCACTCGCGCACGAATATCGCTACGCCCTTCCCTATTTGTCCGCGCGGTATAAAAAGCATCACGAAAAAGTTCGGAACCTGGTCGCCGGTTATATCGCCACGGATATGGATTATCACATCGCGATGCAAGACGAACCAAAATATTTAGGATTGATTCCGAATCCGGTCAACATCGAAAAACTGTCAACCGACAACCATCAACCATCAACTGACAACCAAATCGTCATCTTTCACGGCATCAACCGATGGAACTATCACAAAAAAGGCAACCGGTTTTTTGAAGTTGCATTGGATATCATCTCCCAAAAATATGGCGATCGCGTAAAAATCATCACCGCCGAAAGCCTTCCGTACCAGGAATACATGAAAGCTTACCATTCGTGCCACATTCTTCTGGATCAGGTTTACGCTTACGACCAGGGCTACAATGCGCTCGAGGCCATGGCGCGTGGCAAAGTGGTGTTTACCGGTGCCGAAAAAGAGTTTGAGGATTTTTACAAATTGGATGAACGCGTGGCGGTCAATGCGCTTCCCGACGCCCAGGCCATCGCAGGTGATTTGTCAAAGTTGATTGAAAATCCGCAGGAAATTTTGGAAATGGGAAGACGGGCGAGGGAGTTTGTGGAGCGTGAACACGATTTTACAAAAATCACCCATAAATACCTAGCTACGTGGCGCGGCGCAGATACTTGCCGTTAAGCATCAACAGCACCACTAGATAAATGGTATAAGTAAAACAATGAGCCATCACCACGCCATCCAGCGCATACCGGGCAATCAAGATCTGCGCTGAAAAGTAGAGAACACAGAGCGAGAAGAGTTCGGTACCGATATAAATCCAGGTCTTTTTCTCGGCGAAGAAATTATAGGCTAAGATCAGCGAAGTTCCCTTGAGGAAATCGCCTGCGAGTTGCCATGCAAACAGACTTCGCATCGGAAGGAAATCCTCAGTAAACAGAAGTTTTATCACCAGTCCGCGGAAGAGATAAATCACAATCAACCCGATGATAAAAACCGGCATGACTCCCTTGAAATAGTTTCGCATGACGCGACCGGTTTCGGCGGGACTATTGGACACCGAAAGTTTCGGCAGATAATACGAAGTTAGTAGCGCGCCCAAAAACATCATGTAGTATGTGGATAATCGGTTCATTCCTTCCCAGTATCCGGCGGCGTCCATTCCCTGCGAATAGATCAGTTCGTTACGGACGCCAATCAGCACAAACGGCCCGATTACAGCGGGAACCAAAGTCATGAGTGAATACGACGAAAGTTTCCGGATGACCTGACCGTCGAATTTTGTTTTAATTTTCTCGGGAATCGATCGCAGAAAATACCGAAGAGTGACAAAGAACGACACAACCGGTCCAAAGACAACGGCTATCATCGCACCCGTAAGGTAAAGTTGCCAAACCAAAATCCCCGAAACAATCAGGCTTGTCACACTTATCCAGATGTTAATGTAGGTGACCTGGCGGAATTTTCCCAACCCGTTAATCACCGCAATCATCAATGCGAGAATAGCATAAAACGGCAGCGCGAGTGCCATTGCCTTTATGATCCGACGGTAATTTGCGGTATCAAAAAGATAGACGCTTGTAAAATCGGAAAAGAAAAAGAGCAATGTTCCGACCGCGAGCGAAAGCAATGTCAGAAAAATCAAAAGCGAATACAGAAATATCCCGAATTCCTCCCGATTTTCCTTTTTTTTCGCCGAATATTTGATGATTCCGTTTTGAAATCCCAGAATGACAAGCGTTTCAGCCGATGCTATAAAATTCCGCAAGTTTCCCACAAGCGCCAAGCCTGACGGACCGATGAAAATCGCCATGAGTTTGGACATCATCGCGCCCGTGACCAACCGGACTGCTATCGACAAGGCGTTTAGCGACGAGACCTTGAACAGCGGTGTGCGCAATATGGCTTTTGAAAACCGCAATCAATATCGATTTAAAAGATTGACAATGGTCGATACCTCAGCGCCGGTCAAAACCGGACTCATCGGGATGCTCAGCACCTCGCGGTGGATTCTTTCGGTGATTGGGAACGAGAGCGAATTCCATTCGGCCAACGCCTTCTGTTTGTGCGGCGGAACGGGATAATGGATCAGCGTTTCGACTCCGTTTTGCGCGAGATACGACTGCAGAACATCGCGATTTTGGGTGCGAATGACATACAGATGGAATACGTGCTCACCTTCTTTGCCCAAATCCGGCAATTGGATTTTAGGATTTATGATTTCGGCATTATACCGTTTTGCGATGGTCCGACGCCTTTCATTCGCAGCATCGAGCCACGGCAATTTGACGTTCAGAAATGCGGCTTGTAATTCATCCAACCTGCTGTTGTAACCGATGTGGTCGTTGTAATATTTCATGGCCGAACCGTAATTGCGGATGGATTTGAGCACCGCCGCGAGTTCGTCGTCGTTTGTCGTGATGGCTCCGGCGTCGCCCAATGCGCCCAAATTTTTGCCCGGATAAAAACTAAAACCTGCGGCGTCCGAGAGCAATCCAGCCTTTCCAACTCCATTTTCTGCTCCGTGGGCCTGCGCGGCATCCTCAATGACGAGCAAATGATGCTGGCGGGCGACCGATTGGATCCGGTCCATATTTGCCAATCGCCCGTAAAGATGAACGGCGAGAATCGCTTTGGTTTTAGGCGTAATCTTTTGCGATAATTGCTCGGGATCGAGGTTGAAGGTTGTCTCGTCGGGCTCGCATAGAACGGGAACCAGTCCGGCGTGAAGAATGGCGAGAATGCTGGCGATGTAGGTGTTGGCGGGAACGATGACCTCATCGCCCGGCCGTAATTTTCCAAGTTCGATATATCCCTTAAAAATCAGGGTAAGCGCATCAAGTCCGTTGGCTACCCCGATGCCATGTTTAGCGCCACAGTATTGGGCAAAATCACGTTCAAAAGTGGCCACCTCATCGCCCAGGACAAACCACGAGCGATCCAGTGCCAGCTTGAGTTTTTCCTGAAAAGCCGCCTCAAAAGGCTGATTGATTTTATGCAGGTCGAGGAACTTGATCATATCAATACGTCGTCAAGTAAAACGAAATTCTTGGTTTCCACCTCATAGAAATCATGGGTAACGGTCGTGGCACCGAAACTCTCTTTCCAGTAAATGAGTCCTTCGTTGAGTTTTTGTCCCTCCGATTCGTTTGAAATTCCAAAGTCAAAATACCTGATGTCTCTAAAAAAGTCAATCAAATAATTGTATAGAAAATCCAAGGAACCCAATTTATTTTTACTTGTGTTGGCAGAAATATATTGTGAATGAACAACGTTGCGACTTACGAACAATGTAGTTCCAGCCACGATTTGGTCATCATTGTAAACATTGAACTGTCGGATATTGTTGGGGAAGCGGGAATGCAATAGCTCAATTTCGGCCAGTGAATGTACCGGCATCGTGTTGTACCTTTTTTGCAGATTAGGTATTAAAATGTGATTCCAGAATGCTGAAAAATCTTGTTCCTCTTTGATTGTGATACCACTTTTCTGTCCTCTTTTAATTCCGTTTAACCGATCCCGGACCGCGTTGATTCCAAAAACCTGATCTATTACCGACAGTGAATCGCGCCTGATCAGTTTAGCATCAACCAAGAAAAGCCCATAAGCCAGTTCATCCGATGGTTTATCGGGATAAATCCTTGGAAGAAGCTTAATCCTAAGAACGTCGATTCCGGCATCTGCCAAAAACTCCAGAATGCCTTTTAGAATGACAATCACATCCGCCTGACGGACATCGCCATAAACCAGTCCGCCATAGGTAAGTCCCCAGTGAGACAGCACCACATTTTCTTTGCGATGCGCCGGTAACACCGCAAGCCATTTGTCGCCATCGGCAATGATCAGCGAATAATCTTCAAACCTGTCGGCGTGATAATCCATAAAACCGCGGTTGTACAAAAAGGTTGCGTTGCGGGCCTGGCTGATGAATTCATTCCAGCGCGGCGCATCGGCAGCTTTGTATCGTCGAACCGTGGGATTTTTGGCCATATCGTGTAATATGTGCGAAAATTACTGATTTTTATGGTGAATTGGCTAATTTTAGGCGATTGAAATTTGCCGGTTGGCCACATCAACCGCTCGACCCGGTCCATGAAAAAAAGCCTGCTCCTTCTTTTTTTGCTGATCTCCACCGGTTTTTACGGGCAGGACGTTGCGCTTTTTACCCAACTCAACGGCCGGTATGACTTCACTTTTGCTGGAAATACGCTGAATCCTCAGGAGAATTCCTTTATGGAAACGCCAACCATCCTGACCGAATCATCGGCTTCGCTATCACTGAATCCTGACGATACAATTGTTGCGGCGTATTTGTACTGGGCCGGCTCGGGCACTGGCGATTTTGACGTCACACTCAACGGCGAGACCATTTTGGCCACGCGCACCTTTGCCTTCCAGCGCACCACGTTTAACCTGACATTGGATTATTTCAGCGCTTTCGCGGATGTGACCCAGCTTGTGCAATCGCAGGGAAACGGAACCTATACCGTCTCGGATTTGGATGTCACGGCTTTTTTCGCATCGCATTTCCAGAACCGGACAAACTTTGCGGGTTGGGCGATTCTGATCGTTTATGAGAATGATTCGCTTCCGCTGAACCAGCTTAATGTTTACGACGGATTGCAGGCGGTGCCGAGTGAGATCAACATCTCCCTGAACAGCCTTAACGTCATTGATAACGACGGCGCTAAAATAGCGTTCCTTGCGTGGGAAGGCGACGTTGATCTGGCGTTGGACGAATCGCTGATTATCAATGACACTACACTGTCAAATCCGCTAAATCCACAGACCAATGCGTTTAACGGAACGAACTCATTTACCGGCGCGACCAATTTGTACAATATGGACCTCGACGTTTATGATATTGAGGATCTGATCGGGATTGGCGACACATCGGCACTGATAAAAATCACATCGAACTGGGACATGGTGATGGTCAATACTGTGGTGACCAAACTGAACAGCCAATTACCCGATGCCTCGGTGGCGGTTGGCGCTATCGGGCTTTTGTGCGATTCGCGCACGGTGACGGTGAGTTTTACCGTTAGCAATCTTAATGCAACCGATGTGCTGCCTTCCGGAACGCCGATTTCGATTTATGCCGATGGGATTTTTGTTCAGTACACCGAGACGCTGGCGCCGATTCCAATTGGCGCGAGTGCTTCAGACTCGGTGAGTTTTGTACTTCCGGAGGGGATTCCCGATGATTTTGAACTGCAGATCGTGGTAGATGACACCGGGAACGGCGAGGGAATCGTCACTGAAATCCGTGAAGACAACAACACGGATGCACTGGAGGTTTCACTGCTGATTCCGCCGGCCATCAACCCGTTGCCGGAACTCAAAGCCTGCAATTTGGGCGGTGGTGTCGGCATTTTTGACTTTTCAAACTACGCCGACCTTGCTACCGGCGACGAATCGGCATCGGTTACTTTTTATGATTCGCCTGAGAATGCAGTTTCAGGAACAGCTCCCATTGTGGATGTTTCGGCGTATCAAACCACAACACCCGCCACGATCTATATAAGGGTTGAGGACGCTTTGGGTTGTGTATCGACTGCGAGCTTCCCTTTGACGGTGCGTAATTGCCCGCCCATTGTTTACAATTATGTCTCGCCAAACCTCGACGGCACCAATGACAGTTTCCACATTGACGGCTTGTACGGGATTTTTCCGCGTTTCGACCTTAAGATTTTTAACCGGTGGGGAATGGAAGTCTGGGAAGGCAATCAGGATTCGCCCGAATGGGACGGCACGGCGACAAAAGGCATTCTCTGGAACGGGAACCAGGTTCCGTCAGGCACTTATTATTATGTCATTGACCTTCACGACCCGGATTACCCCGAGCCGCTAACCGGTTGGTTGTTTTTAAGCCGGGGTTAACTCCTGATTTTTTTGATGACGGATCCCCCGGAAACATTTAATTTTTTCGCTGCGGGACCAGTTAGTTTTCTAATTATCCTTTAAGGCTTAGACGGTCATGCCGACCCTGGATTCACGAAAGAAAGTTAAGTCGTCCGTTTTTTTATTGAGCGATAGTAATGGAATGGCGTGTCATTCAAATTCCAAGCCGATAGCATTGGATTAAGGTGTTAATCCGGAGCGTTCAGTGCAAGGGAAAGTATCGGGCGGAGTTTTGTGTTCATTAAACAAATCCGAAATTAAAGCCGTTTTTGAAAACTTTGGACGCGGCCCCCACCCGCCTCCCACAAATCTACGCATCTCCCCCTCATCTCATCTGCAGAAAATCATCCTAAAATGTAAACCTTTACCTGCCCAGCGGCTTCAATCGCCACCTGCGTTCAACGGCAATCAACCGCAGCGAAATAATAAAAACAGAGGTAAGCAAATAAACCGCATCATCGTGAAGGTTTAGTTTTTGGAGGATAAAAAACAGAACGCCGCCCAGGATGCACACCGTCGCATATATCTGTTTGCGGAATATGACGGGAATTTCATTGCACAGTATATCACGGATCACCCCGCCAAAAGTAGCCGTCATCGTACCAAGGGCAATACAGATTACGGGATGAAGCCCAAACTCAATTCCTTTTTGCAAGCCAAACAGGGTAAACACCCCTAGCCCGATCGTATCAAACAAAAACAGGGATATCCTGAGTTTGTCCAACTTTTTGCGGAAGATTACCGACAGTACGTACCCGATGCAAACCACCAGCACAATGTCAAGGCGCGTCATCCACCACACCGGGGTTTGTCCGATCATGATGTCGCGCAAAGTCCCGCCACCCACTGCGGTGACAAAAGTGATGATAAAAACCCCAAACGGATCTAGTCTTTTGCTCATCGCCGTAAGCGCGCCCGAAATTGCAAATGCCACGGTCCCCAGAATTTCGATGATGTAAAAAATGGACATAAGGCAAAGGTACGAGATAATGGAAAAAGATCTTCGTTGGCGGTTACTCGATTCCCATGCCCAGCGAGCGAATTATGGGTTGAGGGTTGACGAATGGCAGGTTTAACAAACGATACAGAAAATCTGCCGCGGATTGTCGTGGAATTTTTGTATCCGCGGGGCATACCGCGTTCCCCCTTCCCGCTCAGGGACAACCTACAAAAAAAATTGATACCTTGGGTACGGAAAATCTGTAAATGTAAAGCGGTAAGCGATAAAGCGCAGGTTGTTCCCGGTTGCCGGATGAGCTTGTGGTGGTTGAGGAACCCAACTTTTAACAAACGCTACAGAAAATCTGCCGCGGATTGTCGTGGAATTTTTGTATCCGCGGGGCATACCGCGTTCCCCCTTCCCGCTCAGGGACAACCTACAAAAAAAATTGATACCTTGGGTACGGAAAATCTGTAAATGTAAAGCGGTAAGCGATAAAGCGCAGGTTGTTCCCGGTTGCCGGATGAGCTTGTGGTGGTTGAGGAACCCAACTTTTAACAAACGCTACAGAAAATCTGCCGCGGATTGTCGTGGAATTTTTGTATCCGCGGGGCATACCGCGTTCCCCCTTCCCGCTCAGGGACAACCTACAAAAAAAATTGATACCTTGGGTACGGAAAATCTGTAAATTTATACCGATCTCGGATTGTCGTTTTGCAGTTCCTAAGTTCCCCGGCAGTCATAAAAACAGCGCCGATACATCCCAAACCGCGACTTAACTATTCCACACCCCCTCCCTGTCACTTTCCCCACCCGACACCTTTTCTTACCTTTGACGCAATGAAGCAAATCACCTCCATCCAAAACCCGTTTGTCAAACAGCTTGTTCAATTGCAAGATAAGGCCAAGGCACGTCGCGAGACCGGTACTTTTTTAATTGAAGGAAAGCGCGAGATCGAACTGGCGGTCAAAGGCGGATTTGGCCTTCAAACCATTTTGGTAGCGCGGGATATTTATGGCGATGGACCGATACTGAATCCATTGCAGGCCGAGTTGATCGAAATTTCACGCGAGGTGTATGAAAAACTGGCGTATCGCGATTCGACCGAAGGCATTCTGGCCGTTGCCGGGACGCGTCCAACCGCTTTGGAAGATTTGAATCTGCCCGAAAATCCGCTGATACTGATTGCCGAATCACCTGAAAAACCGGGCAATATAGGCGCGCTGCTCCGTACGGCCGATGCTGCGGGAATTGACGCAGTCATTATTGCCGACCCTAAATCTGATCTGTACAACCCAAACATCATTCGCTCAAGCGTGGGCGCCCTTTTTACCACGCAAACCGCAACAGGTACCACGGCCCAAATCCTTGAATTCCTAAAAGCGCGAAACATTGCGTTGTTTTCAGCCTGCCTGCAGGATTCAAAGCCATACACCGCCCAGGATTTTAAGCAGGCCTGTGCCATTGCGGTCGGTACCGAAGCTACCGGGCTTACAACTCCTTGGCGAAAAGCGGCAAGGCAAAACATCCTGATACCAATGCGCGGCGAAATTGACTCGATGAATGTGTCGGTGGCGGCCGCCGTACTGCTATTTGAAGCTGTCCGACAGCGAAATACCTAAACAAAACACCATGAAATCATTGTTTTTACTATTGTTGACCACTGCGTTTTGCCATTCGCAGATTTCTGAAACTGAACTTGACGATGTTGTGGCCCGGACGATGAAAACCTTTAACGTTCCCGGTATCGCCGTTGGTATCGTTAAAGACGGCCGGGTGGTGCTCGCCAAGGGTTATGGCGTCACCAATATCAACACCGGGCAAAAAACCGATGCCAACACCCTTTTTGGGATCGCGTCAAACAGCAAGGCTTTTACCGCGGCCGCATTGGCGCAACTCGTCGATCAGGGCAAAATCAAATGGGACGACAAAGTGCGGCAACACCTGCCGGAGTTTGCCATGTACAACGACTACGTGTCGGCCGAGTTTACCATCCGCGACCTTTTGTGTCACCGCAGCGGGCTTGGTCTGGGCGCAGGCGATTTGATGATCTGGCCTGACGGACACAACTTTACCCCTGCCGATGTCGTGGCTAATATCCGCCATTTGAAACCCGTTTCCGGATTCAGGGCCAAATACGATTATGACAACCTGCTGTACGTGATTGCCGGCGAAGTTGTGGCACGCGTTACCGGAGTTTCGTGGGCCGATTATGTCGAGCAAAACCTGATGAAGCCCGTGGGCATGACCCGGAGCGTAGCCTCGTGGAAACGGATAAAGGATTCTTCCAACACCGTGGTTCCGCACGTACCGACGATGGGCAAACTCAAGGTGATTCCGCGGTACACCAACCCGATTATGGATGCTGCGGCCGGTTTGTACGCCAGTGTAAATGATTTGTCAAAATGGGTGATGACCCAACTCGATCAGGGGAAATATTCCGGTGGCGAACTCTTTTCGGCAAAGCAACACGCCGAGATGTGGACACCGCAGACCGTGATGCCGTTGCGTTCGACGGCGCCTTACAAAACCAACTTCCGCACGTACGGACTGGGCTGGCAGCTCAACGACATCAACAGTTACCTTCAGGTTTCGCATACCGGCGGACTGGAGGGCATCGTCACCCAAGTGATCATGATTCCTGAAATCAAGCTGGGAATCATTGTGCTCACCAACCAGCAATCAGGCGCGGCTTTCAACGCGATCTCCAATACCATCAAAGACCGTTACCTTGGGCTCACCAATCCTGACCATGTGGTGACGCTGAGCGCCGACCGCAAGTCAAAGGAAGATGACGCCGGAAAAATTGTGTCCGAGGTATGGCAAACCGTCGACAAAAACCTGAAACAAGGAAAAAAACCAGGACGCGCCATGTTGGGTACGTATGCCGACAATTGGTTTGGCGAAGTGGAGATTTTTGAGCAAAAGGGCAAATTCCGATTCCGGTCAAAGCGTTCACCGGCACTAAAAGGCGAATTGTTTTTGTACGATACCAACCATTATGTGGTTAAATGGGACAACCGAAGTTTTGACGCCGATGCGCATCTTTTTGCTAATTTTTCAGCCGATGGGACGCTTGAGGGATTTACGATGAAAGCCATCTCACCGCTGACTGATTTTAGTTACGATTTCCACGACCTTGATTTTAAGCGTGTTCGATAGCATTTGGGCCATAGCATCAACCGCCCGGAAACATGAAACTTGTCTCGCCTTTTTCAAGGAACAACAAACTAAATTTTATTTGTTGTCCATCATAACTATCAATTGTCAATTATCAATTGTCCATTGTCAATTCTCTACGTATATTTAGTCCATCATGGAACTGACCGACGAATTCATCGAAAAAGAGAATAAGGCCATTGCGCAGGAGTACAAGGAACTGTTGCGCATCAGCTATCAAACGCTAAGCGATGACGACAAAAAACTCATCCGAAAGGCATTTGACTTGGCCGTTGACGCGCACAAGGACATGCGTCGCAAATCGGGCGAAGCCTACATTTTTCACCCTATTGCCGTTGCCAAGATCGTTGCCTCGCAAATTGGGCTTGGCGCCACGGCCATCGCGGCTGCGCTGATGCACGATGTGGTCGAGGATACGCATTACACGGTCGAGGACATCGAACGGGAATTTAACCCAAAGGTGGCGCAAATCGTAGAAGGGCTTACCAAGATTGCGCAGGTTAAAAAGGACATGAACATCTCGATGCAGGCCGAGAATTTCAGGAAGATGTTACTCACCCTGAACGACGATGTACGCGTGATCCTGATTAAGATTGCCGACCGATTGCACAACATGCAGACCATGGAGTCGATGCCGGAGCACAAACAGGTAAAGATTGCCTCCGAGACGCTGTACATTTACGCTCCGCTGGCACACCGACTGGGTTTGTATAACATCAAGACCGAACTTGAAGACCTTGGACTAAAATATACTGAACCGGAAGTTTACCGCGACATCGTAGGTAAAATCAAGGAAACCAAGGAGCAACAGGACGCCTACATCAAGGAAGTGTCGGATGTGCTTAAAAAGTCGCTCGACGAGGAAGGCATTGAATACACCATCAAGGGCCGTCCAAAATCCATTTACTCCATCCGCCGGAAAATGCGGGTGCAAAACGTAAGCTTTGACGAGGTTTACGACAAGTTTGCGCTGCGGATTGTGTACAAATCGCGTCCGCACGACGAGAAATTCATCGCCTGGAAAATCTATTCGATCGTTACCGACCATTACAGGCCAAGCCCGAGCAGGCTGCGCGACTGGATCTCATCGCCCAAATCAACCGGCTATGAGGCCCTGCACATCACCGTAATGGGCCCCAAGGGACGCTGGGTGGAGATTCAGGTACGGAGCGAACGCATGGACGAAATTGCCGAGAAAGGCTATGCCGCCCACTACAAATACAAGCAAGGCGCAACCGAGGAGAGCGGACTGGACGTTTGGCTAAATCTGCTTAGGGAAGCCCTGGAGAGTTCGGAGGTGAACGCCGTCGACTTTGTACAGGATTTCAAGATGAACCTGTACGCCAAAGAAATTTTTGTCTTTACGCCAAAGGGTGACATCAAATCGCTGCCAAAAGGCGCCACCTCACTCGACTTTGCTTTCGCGATCCACTCGGAAATTGGCATCCGGACCCTGGGAACCAAGGTAAACGGCAAACTCGTTCAGCTTAACCATGAACTTAAAAGCGGCGACCAGGTGGAAATCATCACATCGCCCAACCAAAAACCGTCGGTGAACTGGCTGGATTATGTGACAACCTCACGCGCCAAGAACAAGATTAGGAGTGTCCTTAACGAGGATACCAAGAAAATTGCCGAAACCGGTAAGGAAGTCCTCACGCGCAAACTCCGACACCTCAAGCTGAACATGAGCGAATCGGTAGTTAACGAAATGGTCAACTATTTTAAACTGCGCACCAGCCTTGACCTTTATTACCGCGCGGGCATCGGGGCCATCGAGAACCAGCAACTCAAGGATTTTGTCGCCCAGCGCAGCAATACCTTTATCAACTTCTTTAAAAAGACCATCAAGCGCCCGCACCAAACGGCCGATCAGGACATCAACAAACAACTGCTCTCGGCCAATTACGACCTGTTGGTCTTTGGCCCCGAGCAGGACAAGCTGGATTATACGCTATCGCCTTGCTGCAGTCCGATTCCGGGCGACGACGTGTTTGGTTTTGTCACCGTGAACGAGGGCATCAAGGTGCACAAACGCGATTGTCCGAATGCCATCAGCCTGCAATCCAATTATGCCTACCGAATCATTCAGGCCAAATGGATTGATTCGTCGCAACAGGAATTCAAGGCCGTACTCAAAATTACGGGAATGGATACCCTTGGCCTGACCAACAAGCTCACCAAGGTGATATCCAACAACATGCACGTAAACATCCAAAGCATTTCCCTTAGCGGCGAGGCGGGTGTCTTTAACGGCCAGGTGGCGGTAATCGTTCCTAACAATACGATCTTAAAGAAACTGATTGACAACATCAAAAAGATTGACGGTGTTGACAAAGTGACCCGTGTTTACAAAAACTGAAACCCTGCATGAACAAACTTCTGGATTTTTTTAACCTTTCCAACGGAGAGGACGACAAGGCGACGGTACTTGAAAACGTAACGGCCAACATCTCATTTCGCGGCGCCAACCTTTGGATCCTGGCCTGTGCGATTGTCGTCGCGTCGATTGGACTCAATGTAAACTCGACGGCGGTCATTATTGGCGCGATGTTGATTTCGCCGCTCATGGGCCCGATTATGGGTGCCGGATTTGCGCTGGGAACCTACAATTTTGAACTGCTTAAAAAGTCGCTTAAGAACCTGGCCAATGCCACACTGGTGAGTTTGGTGGTATCGACGCTGTACTTTTTCCTGAGTCCGTTTAAGGAAACGCAATCCGAACTTTTGGCGCGTACCTCACCCAATATTTACGATGTGCTGATTGCATTTTTTGGCGGGTTGGTGGGTGTGATCGCTATCACCCGAAAGGAAAAAGGCAATCCTATTCCCGGTGTCGCCATTGCCACGGCGCTCATGCCTCCACTTTGTACGGCCGGATACGGACTGGCCATCGGGAACCTTAAGTTCTTTGCCGGCGCAATGTATCTGTACACCATTAACTGCGTCTTTATCTGCGTCGCCACTTTTGCCATCGTAAAACTTTTGGAATATCCCCGACTGGTAAGGAAGGACAAACGTCGCGAACGACAGATTACCTACGTGGTCACGTTCCTTATCTTTGCGATGCTGATGCCCAGTGTGTATTTTGCCTACAGGCTTTTTGAGGAACGCAAGTTTGAACAGCGTATTGAGCGCTTTCTGGCCAACGAGTTCACCGACAAAGGCCAGACCATCGTCTACAAAAAAACGCGCTTTACCGGTGAACAGGGCGTGCTCGAACTGGCTTTGTTGTCTAAGCGATTCTCGCGTGAGGAGATTGCCCAGATCAATGAAAAATTGCCGCTTTACAACCTGCGGGGCACCAAGTTGCTGATCCGTCAGGACACCACCGACATCAAGGAGGCTATTTTGTCGCAGTTAAAGAATGAACGCCAGATGCTCAATGAAAAGGACTTGCTGATCGCACGGCTGCAAAAGCAAATTGCCGGAAGCCAATATCCAAACAGCGAACTTTTAACCGAAGCCAAAATCCTGTTTCCCGGCCTCACCGATCTTTCCCTGTCCGACCACAAGTTCAATGTCGCCGGGCAGCAAACCAGTGCAACCGTGGCGATATACGCCGGCAAGACAGCGCTGTCCAGGGACGACACCACCAAGCTACGGCAATGGCTTTCAGCACGACTTAAAAAGCAACAGGTTTTGGTTTTTGAACGTCCGTAAGGCCAAAGTTGTAAAGTCTTGCAAAAATTCTGTAACCTGAATTCTAGCGGGTTTGGATAGTTTAGCATCAGCAAGTTATCACCATGGAACTGACACAACTATTCTGGCTTTTTACCCTGGCGATTCCCGTGGCATGCGTGGCTTGGACGGTTACCCATGAGGAAGTCTTTCGCGAACCGCGGGAGTTTTGCGTCAAAAAATCGAGGGAATGCAAAACGGTTTGGCAACGAAAGTTTTACTACCTCTTTACCTGCGAATACTGCTTTAGCCATTACGTCACCATAGGATTTGTGGCACTCACCCAATTTAAACTGCTGCTTCCGGATTGGCGCGGCTATATCATTGCAGGCTTTGCCCTGGTATTTGTAGCCAACGTTTACATGAGCCTTTTTGCGCTGTTGCGTCAGACGATCAAAAAGGAGAAAAAGGAAATCCTGGAAATTGAGCAAAAGATTGAGGAGGAACGCGCGGATAATGTTTAACATTTTTGGCAGATTTTCTGTAATCAGCTTCAAAATCAACACGCTACTTTTGATTGGAATCTTAAATTTAAAAGCCGTAAAAAAATTTATCCTCAGTATGTTATGGTTGACGCTCACTTTTGCGTTTTCCCAACGAAAAATTGGTGAGAATCAAAACGGAAAGTTCGTGATAACTGAAAACCTGTCTGACATCAAAACTGAATGGAAAGCACAATTGGCCAAACAAGGAATTTCTGAATCCCTTGGGGACTTCGTTATCCAAGCCGCCACTAGCGAGGGAGAAACCTATTACTCATTACAGGCAAAAACACCACAAAACACCACAATGGCAACGTTGCTCGACCTTTCGAAAAACGAATTTAGGCTGGCAGTCGGTGACGAAGGAACACTTACTGTAACGTGCACCGGATGTTCCTATGGTTGTTCTCCCGAATATGTCAAAAAGTGGAATTGTACCAATGGCTGCGGATATAACTGCACTAAAACCGAAACGGTAACCGTAAATTGAACCTTTGAAAACAAGCCTTCTCAACTTTGGATTCGCCCTCGTACTTGTTTCCTGCGCAACGACTAAAAACCTTGTTGGTCATGCTGGGAAAGACAATTTTATCGTCGACTGTAAAGATGAAATCAAAAGCCGGTGGAATCAATTGCTCCTAAACAATAACTTACGGGAAACTATTGCTCAACTCGACATCCTCCCGGAAAATGATACCCTCAACAAAAGACGTTACTACTATTTATTGGGCAAGTCGGCGAACGATTCGATCAAAATGGCGCATAGGCTCATTAGGCGCGGCGGCAAGTTCTACTTTGATCAAAAAGACTACCCGCTTACCGTCATCTGTCATGGGTGTACCGATGCCTATCCGTCTCTGTCATTTGACACTTGGGGATGGAGTTGCGAGTCGCTAAATACCGAATGTAAAAAATCAGTAGTGGTGAGCCGGTAGCGCGGACAGCTTCTTGAATCTCTAAATCGTTAAGGAATGCAAATTTGTTACTCATCGGACACCGGTAGCTAATCCCAGTGTGGCTCGTTAACCAACCAAAATCATCCCGCATCGGCAATCCTGTGTAAGCTGTAAGCTGTAAACCGTGAACCGTAAACGCTTTCCTAATCTTAATTAGCCTTTCGCCGCGCTTTATCGCTCAAAAATCTGTGCGTTGAACACTACCCGTTTCTTCTAATCTTTAATCAAACCACAACAGCGCGTCGGTCGACAGCCGGGAGCGCATTAATATCGTTTCTTCTAATCTTTAATCAAACCACAACGGTTTAGGTCGGACTTGACCGACAAAAATTATATCGTTTCTTCTAATCTTTAATCAAACCACAACACATCGGCTGGATAGTGAATGGCCATGTAAATATCGTTTCTTCTAATCTTTAATCAAACCACAACTGGGATTAGGTGCAGCAGGATGCGGATATGAATATCGTTTCTTCTAATCTTTAATCAAACCACAACAAAGAAGGATTGACAGGTTATGAAAGAAGTAATATCGTTTCTTCTAATCTTTAATCAAACCACAACTAAGGGTTGGCAACTGTGTTTTTTCAGGGAAATATCGTTTCTTCTAATCTTTAATCAAACCACAACCGGCTTATGTTTCGCAAACTAAAGAGGAAAAATATCGTTTCTTCTAATCTTTAATCAAACCACAACATCCCGATATTGAGCATATTAGAATGCAGTAATATCGTTTCTTCTAATCTTTAATCAAACCACAACACGGACTCGCGAACTTTGACTACCAGCCCAAATATCGTTTCTTCTAATCTTTAATCAAACCACAACCTGAACACGATTCAGGAGTTTCGACGCGCAATATCGTTTCTTCTAATCTTTAATCAAACCACAACACGTTTGATCCGATTACCGGACAAGTATCGAATATCGTTTCTTCTAATCTTTAATCAAACCACAACGACCGACTCCCGCAAAAACATATACTCCATAATATCGTTTCTTCTAATCTTTAATCAAACCACAACGTATTGATCTTCATCTTTACCGCCCTTTTAATATCGTTTCTTCTAATCTTTAATCAAACCACAACGCTGAAGGAATTTTTCACTTTGGCGCCGGAAATATCGTTTCTTCTAATCTTTAATCAAACCACAACAGTTTTGGCAGGTTATATCCGGCGTCATCGAATATCGTTTCTTCTAATCTTTAATCAAACCACAACACCTTGACCCATTGCCATTTGCTCGGCCATAATATCGTTTCTTCTAATCTTTAATCAAACCACAACCGGTTCAATTAATGATTTTCTTCACGTTGTAATATCGTTTCTTCTAATCTTTAATCAAACCACAACCAAGAAGTTGTATCAAATGCGGCAGTTAAAATATCGTTTCTTCTAATCTTTAATCAAACCACACCGGATCATTCGCAAGAGAAAATGACGAACAAAATATCGTTTCTTCTAATCTTTAATCAAACCACAACTCATAGTCCTCTTTTGGCATGTTAAGCAGCAATATCGTTTCTTCTAATCTTTAATCAAACCACAACAAAAGAGTGTTTGGATTTTTTGGACAGTGAATATCGTTTCTTCTAATCTTTAATCAAACCACAACCACTTCCATTTGATTGTATCAAAGACTCTGAATATCGTTTCTTCTAATCTTTAATCAAACCACAACCTGTGCGGCCTGTAAGTAATCACTAATCAAATATCGTTTCTTCTAATCTTTAATCAAACCACAACATCCAACGGTTAAAAAAAATTGGCTTTATTAATATCGTTTCTTCTAATCTTTAATCAAACCACAACGTCGGCGATATTGACTTTTTCTAAACCATAAATATCGTTTCTTCTAATCTTTAATCAAACCACAACCGGCATCGCCTGATTTGAAATAATCTTTTAATATCGTTTCTTCTAATCTTTAATCAAACCACAACATCTGGTGTTCGGCAAACAAGTCGTCAAAAAATATCGTTTCTTCTAATCTTTAATCAAACCACAACCGTTGTATATCTCAAACCCCTCTCCAACGAATATCGTTTCTTCTAATCTTTAATCAAACCACAACGAGTTGGTTGGTCATATCAACACTAATCTTAATATCGTTTCTTCTAATCTTTAATCAAACCACAACATGATCCTTAGTACCTTTCAATTTCTTGAAAATATCGTTTCTTCTAATCTTTAATCAAACCACAACCACTTCCATTTGATTGTATCAAAGACTCTGAATATCGTTTCTTCTAATCTTTAATCAAACCACAACCTGTGCGGCCTGTAAGTAATCACTAATCAAATATCGTTTCTTCTAATCTTTAATCAAACCACAACATCCAACGGTTAAAAAAAATTGGCTTTATTAATATCGTTTCTTCTAATCTTTAATCAAACCACAACGTCGGCGATATTGACTTTTTCTAAACCATAAATATCGTTTCTTCTAATCTTTAATCAAACCACAACCTTTGAGTTGTGGATCGTTTGCAAATAAAAAATATCGTTTCTTCTAATCTTTAATCAAACCACAACCCGTCCGCGCTGGTTCATCGTTCAAAGGCAATATCGTTTCTTCTAATCTTTAATCAAACCACAACGCCGGAGGGTTTCGCATTCATTCATTAAATAATATCGTTTCTTCTAATCTTTAATCAAACCACAACCTTGAAAACGACATCCTTCTTGTAAGCCGAAATATCGTTTCTTCTAATCTTTAATCAAACCACAACTCCGGGGTCATGCCAAGTAGCTCCTGCTGGAATATCGTTTCTTCTAATCTTTAATCAAACCACAACCTGAACACGATTCAGGAGTTTCGACGCGCAATATCGTTTCTTCTAATCTTTAATCAAACCACAACAACCTCGCACAATACCAGCAATGGCGGGTAAATATCGTTTCTTCTAATCTTTAATCAAACCACAACGCTTTCCAGTTCCATCACGACATTCTCACCAATATCGTTTCTTCTAATCTTTAATCAAACCACAACATCCCGCTGCAACTCCATTCCGTACACCTCAATATCGTTTCTTCTAATCTTTAATCAAACCA
Organism: uncultured Flavobacterium sp.; assembly: GCA_934636265.1. Lineage (GTDB taxonomy): Bacteria > Bacteroidota > Bacteroidia > Flavobacteriales > Flavobacteriaceae > Flavobacterium. The sequence continues at coordinate 129,202 of CAKUAD010000001.1, read as the reverse complement.
CAGCAGAACACAAAGCCATTGTAGATGCACTAACAATATCGTTTCTTCTAATCTTTTCGTAGTGTCAAGCCATACAAATATTACAACTTGGAAGCGAATTATAGTTTTCGAATTCTTCCAGATACCGATATTTGGACTTTAATTGGATTGAATGTTTCCCAACCGGTTTTTCCTTGCCCAAAACTCTGAACTCTTACATAAAATGGATGAAAATTGTTATTGATTGATGCCTCTGTAACTAACCTAAATTCATAGAATTTGGACGAAAGTTTCTGCACTCTGTAAAGATGATCTTTCAACAGTTCATACTCAGGATTTTCCCAATTTATTTGTTCTTCGTCTAATCCAAGTAGGAAAAGATCATTAATATGAAGTGTCGCAATTATTTCTTGTCCATTTGGAGGAAGTTGGTATGTGGGAAGTCCCAGCCGTCTGCGTTCAACAACAGTCCAAAACGTTACGACGTCCTCATTCATATTTCCATTTTGATCCCTATAAACTACCACATGGTGATTGTTTCGCGGATTAACCCATTGATTGACATCATCCTTTAATTGTTCGGCCCTTCCGATATTTTCCTTTACCCGAACTTTAAGTATGGGAACAGGTTCACCGTTTTTGTTGGGCATAAACAGCTGCGGTTGCTTTACGCCACTTGCATCGATGGTGAAAAAAGTATTGGCGGGAACTTTATCTTTTACAAAGCCGCCTAACTCGTTTACGCGTTTTAGGATCAACTTTCTTGTTACATCATCCACGACCTTCTCAATTTGCTTTAATGTTTCCAACTTTTCAATTGGCTTTCTGACGTGAAACGCCTCTTCGCCTTGAAAAGTTCTTCTCCCAAAAACAGTTTCTTTATGCAACTGCCCTCGTGCTGCAACCCCCAAGTTCTGGTATCTTTTACCATCTTTTTCAAATTTATGCGTCCTAACTGTAATGTCATTTAACGCGCGCTTGTGAGAAACAAGAATACGTTCTATTGCTTTTTCCGCATCGTACCTGAAGTTTTCCCAAGGCAATGGAAATTGTTTCAAGTCATATGATTTGTTGTACTTGTTCCATCTTGACAATTCCTGGACGTAAGCCACTTTTGTACAAGCCATAACCAAAGCGTCCACTGCGTGATGCCTATGGTCGTCACGGGTTTTGAAGTTCTCAACGTTCAGCACATGATTCAATCCCCATTTCTGGCGTAAGTTAGAGGTAGCCTGTCCAGGAGAAACGATCACATTCCCGCAAATTTTTGACAGGTAATTTTTGGCTTCCTTGCTGATAAACCTAGTATCGTTTAATTGTCTTGTGGAGAAGTCGTCATCATATTTTTGCTGAACAAAGCGCTTGAATTTTTGATAGGCATTGGGATACTCCTTTGTGTCCGAAAAAAGCCTCAGTGCTCTCTCTTTTATGGCTGACCAATTTGCCTCATCTCCACCGTAATATTCGAAAGGTGTTTTATTGCCTTTCTGGATGTTCTCTTTTGCATAACACAAGGTTTTGTTCGCAAAACTATCGTTTAAAGAGCGGCTCCAGGGGTGAATGTGCTCAATTTGAACCTCTCCTGAAAACAATTGTGTCACCGAAATCGACTTTCCTGTGTAGGGGCAAGTCTTTTTGCACTCTTCCCACAACTTGTAGAGCAGGACATTGTCATGGGTTATCCGTATATTGTTCTCCTGCAGCCTTTCTTTAACCCTGTCATTCTCGCGCTCCAGCCGATTTTGTTCTTTCCTGATCTTATTGCGTTGTGATTTAGACACCTTTAAATCCCGAGCCATTTCAACCTTTACTTCATCTAACGTTCCGTAGGTGTCGATCAGTTCGTTGACCAGCTTACGCAACTCAAATAAGGCGGTAATAACGATTGGATTGCGAATTGCCTGTATTTCGCGGTCTGCATCTTTACCTAACGGCAATTTCTCTAACAATTCAGCTGCATCTATAGTGGCCGAATGATGGTACAATTTGCCAAGCCTCGTATCTGAAATATGATAATCTTTTTTTAGAATGTTTCGTATTACATCGATAAAACCACCTTTTCGCTTTGAACGGATAATATCAGGGACATTATCGATAACATAGTTACGCTGTTCATCTGACATTACGTCCCAATCAGAACCAAATACATTTTTTATTCCGCCCATTACTACGGCCACATCATATGTGTACCCTTGTTGCATGAATGGCAAAATATTGGAGATAGCTTTCCGACTTAGACTTGAATACCCATCCTTAACATTGAACTTCGATATGTCCTGGGCTTGGACTTCAGTGAAGTTCCAATTCTTAATCGCGTAATCCTTAAGATTAGCCTTGCTGTCAAAAAAATAAAGTACGTGCCATATATCTTCTTGTTCTTTTGGTGAAAACTCAAACCACTTCTTTCCAAAGTATTTTTTATGGGACAAATTTGAGATCGTATGCGTACCGACTATCTTATCGTCATCTTTGTAATTAAATTTAAACTCAGCACTTTCTTTACCGATTACCTTTCTGATTTTTTTAAAATCCGCCTTTTCATTGGCGTAAAGAAACGCGACAATTTGCTTCTTTTCCTCCTGTGAGATTTTCTGACCGTTATATTCAACCGTATTTACCCACTGCCAAACGCGGAATTCCTCAAACGGAATGGCACTGATCGGACATTTGGTTTTGGAAGGCTCAAAACTACAATTTCCAACCAAGTGTTTTTGTGAACGCAAAGGTCGCTGATAAAACAAAATACCGTCTTCTTTATAGCCGTCAAGTTTCCGTCCGCCGAACAACGTCTTCAACTCATGGGTTAGGTGAGGATGATACTTGGCTTGGTTATCCCATACCAATTCAAATTCATCAACATACATTTTCCTGGTGGTATACCGGTTGCGGATGCGCTCCAAGCCGCTTTTATACGGCTGATTTGCCGTTGGAAAAATACTGTAAAGATACGTGCCTAAAGTATTGTCTTCAATGTTGTGTTGGGTTTCAGTAATCCCTATCTTGCCTTCCTTTGGATTTCCCTTGAAAATTGCGCCATCATCGCTCCCGCCCTTGCGGCTATTACTCAAAAAACCGCGCCTTTGAATAATGTGATAGAACACCCTGCCGATTTCTTCCAACGATAGCTTTTCATTCAACGCTTTGTGCCGTAATTCATAAGGATTCATTGCAAACCATTTGGCCAACTTATCTGAGGGGAATTGCTTTGTTTTTTTCCAATTCTCAAAATCTGCCGGAAGCATAGGGCACATCTTATGTTCTGACAGTGCTTTCAATAGCACCTTCTTTCGTAGGCGTCTTCTGAAAAACTGTCGCCTTATGCCGCGCGCGCCTGTCCTTCCTGCATTTTTAGACATCTCCCTACCTTCTCCCTCTCCTAAATTTTCAACGCCCATCGGAAATATTCGCGTGCCAATACCTATTATTTTATTGGCGGTGTCGTCAACAATCGCCCACCCAATACTATTCGTGCCCAAATCCAAGCCTAGAATCCTGCTCATATCATACTAATTTGAAAGTCATAAATCTAAACTAAAAATATTTATTTTTAATCTTCGCATTCCAGTCGTTTGATTTTTAGTTATTTTTGTGACAGATTAAAACTTCTAATCGTTTAATCTTATCACAATAAGGCTATATGCCGTAGGTGAGAAACCTTTAGTCCTGCTTCGGTGGGACTTTTTTTTAGCTGAAACTAACCACCGGCAACACCACCGTGAATCAGCATTCAGGTGCAAACGCTACATTCAATTACCAAATCAACGATTTACTGAAAACGAAACCCCAGGCTTTCACCCAGGGTTTTAAACATCCAAGCCAATAGCTGATAGCTAAACGCTCCAAAAAAAACCCCGGTTCTCACCGAGGTCTCCATCGCCAAGCGACCACCATCAAACCAACGCCACCGCGCCCACATAAACACTGTTGGCCGCCTTCTTCCCGTCAGCACTCGTCATCGACGCCCACACCATAACCGTCTCGCCGCTCCATCCGTCCGGGAGGTTGAGCGTGTAGGCCAGCGCGTCACGGTTGGCCGCAAGCTGACGGATTTCGTATAGGTTGCGGACTTCGTTGTAAACCACCAGCAACAGGCCGTCGTCGTTGCGCGATGACCCCTGCCCGGAGTTGTCTTGCCAGGTAAAGGCAATTTGCGCTCCGGCTTGCGGCGTGTGCTGCAAATCTTGCGGGCCCAGCAGTTCGCCCCGGGTGACGACCACTTTCATATAGTCCATCACAAAGTTCGGGAAGGCTCCCGCAATGGCTTCCTTAAGGTGGTAGGATGTTGCCAGGTTGCGGCGCGAACGCTCATTTTGTGCCTGCCCAAAAAAGGCCGAAAGGACTGGTTGCAACGGCGCGAGGAACTGTGCAACCAGGGCAAATCTTAGCCGCTGCGACAACTGCTCTTCCGTTGGAATGCGTGAGCTCTTTTTAGGAAGGCTGCGGATGATGTCCATTCCTCTCCAATTCGCACCCACTACGGTGCCTACTTTTCCGCTGAATCCACCCAGGATTCCTTTGTTGATTGTTCCCATGATTTAAAATTTTAGGGATTGATACTAGGTTTTTGCCGGGGTCTTGACTTGCGGTTCCAACCCAACGACAAAGCGAATGTAGCAGCCTGTTTTCAGCCAAAAAAGCACCTGGACGCAAACGGATGACTTTGTCCTAAAACGTCCGCTTTTTTCCGTTTTTGGTCATAAAAAGTCATAAACGCGTAAAAAGTTCCGCCTTTGGGCGCTTTTTGGACAACGCCAGAAGTGCTTTGTTGCAAACATGTTGCAGTCAGGCTTGGCAGCCGTTCGCACAATGGGATGCTTTTGCAAACAACGCAGCAACAAAAGGGTGGGATGGGCAGATGCTAATCGCGACAGGCCGATCCGGGTAAGCGAGGTCACCAACCCAGGGTTATCCAACCGTTTTTAAATTTTTCAATTTCAGGTTTTGCTCTGGCACAAAGTTTGAAAACCGCTTCCATATACCAACAACCTCACAATCAAAAACATGGAACGCTAATAAACAAAAACCGTCATCAATCATGAGCCGAATCATCCTCTACACAAAAGACGTCCAGATCTTTACCGGAAAAAGCGATAAGCACGCCCGCTGCCTGATTAACAAAATCCGGGAGAAATACAACAAACCTAACGAGCTTCCCATTACCGTTTACGAATTTTGTGCTTACTTAAAGATCGATGCCGAGATGGTCCTCAAAACCCTCCGATGATGGAGGAGTTCTCTCCGGCTTAATCGTCTGTGAAGCGTATACTGATAAGTGATTACCCAAACCATCCGGCATCGGCAATCCTCTGTAAACTGTATACCGTAAACCGTAAACGCTTTTCGAGCTCACACTAACCCATAATCTCCTCCTGCTTGCGTTTGGCTTCCTTGGCCACCACCGGATCGACGATCAGTTTGCTTCCGCGTGCCGATGCGCCCACCACAATCGCCGCAGCCACCAGCACGACATTCTTGATAATGTACTGCCCCTCGAGCGTGGGCATCAAAGGCGCCTTCCAGGTTTCGGACCCAAAGGCCGCCAGCGGTACCAGCGTCCCCAGTAACTGCAGATACAGCACGGGAACCACAAAGCGCAACGCGGGCTTAAACAATAACCCAAGGCCGATCAGGCATTCTAAAACACCTAAGAGAAAAACGGCGAGATTCCTATCAATCATCCCAAAAGTAAGCCATGAAATGGTGGCACCCGCAAGCCCTTCGGCCGCGTTTCCGGGAAAAAACTTGAGAACGCCAAACCACAAAAAGATAATGGCTACCGATACGCGCAGGATCGAGATGCCGTGTTTTTCAACGTTAAGACGAATGGAGGATCTTTTCATGATTGTGAGGTAACAAATGACCGGGCATAAAACTACAACCCGCTTAATGATCAGATATTATACAGGATGGGCAAAGTTTTACACTAAAATGGTATTGTTGAGGGCTGGGTATGAGATTAACGCGGTGGAAAAAGCCTGGCCAAATTCGAGATGTCCAGCGACTTGTTGACATTTTTTTAACAGTTTGACTTTTTAAATTATATTAGCCAACTCTTATACGCAATTTATCGTATTGTCCAACTGGCTTTTACGGGCTATTGTTGCTAAATTTTTATTGCTTGGTTTTAAGAATTACGCTCCTACTGTTGTGTTTGAATATCAGTCTTGGCTACGCTGTCAAACTACCACCGTCGGCAACGATTGCCATTAGTTCGGCCAATAGCGTCTGTCAGAACGCGTCAGGGCCTACCATCACGTTTAACGGATCAAACGGAACGGCCCCGACATCTCGTTTACCGAATCATCGAATGTTCCGCTAAACCTGTTTGTTTCCCTTCACGGTGGTTACTTTTTTGATCTGGGCGGACTGCCAAGCGTTCTATTTCCAGACGGAAGTTCCTTTATGCTTTCCGGAAACTACATGCGGCAAGCCGAATACAACCGGTTCGATGTTGGCGGAATCATGGACTACGGATTGTTTTCCATAGGTGTCCTATCGGCCGTCAACCTTGAGCGCAAAGCCTACAATTCACACCTTCTCACCTCAGTCAATCCTGTATTTTCAGTCACTTTCAGCGAATTTACTTTTGGCTATTCGTTTGACATCAACACATCGGGAATTGGCCGTACCGGCGGCGTCCACGAACTCTCCCTTACCTGGCAATCCAGCCGCGATTGTTCCAAGTGCGACAATTACAAAGTCCGCTTAAAAAGGCGCGGGGAAGACGGATACACCCGGTAAACAATCCGGCGCCTGCGTAACCGATTGACTTTATATGCCAAGCCTAAGGGCGGGCATTCCGGCCCGATAGACACGTCAAAAACCCCATTGATACCGATTTTTTTTGGCGTCCCATCCCCCATTTTTCACTATCTTAGCCGGTAAATTACACCACATGAATAAATACCTTTCGCTGCTATTTGCATGCTCATTCGCTTTTGCCCAGTTCACGCAAACACCTTTGCCCTATGATTATAAAGCGCTCGAGCCATCCATCGATGCGCAAACCATGGACATCCATTACAACCGCCACCACGCGGGCTATGTCAAAAACCTTAACGCTGCCCTGGCCGGAACAGGCAATGAAAACAAACCATTGGTTGACCTCTTTTCGTCCATGTCAAAATACCCTGCGGCGGTTCGAAACAACGGCGGCGGACACTACAACCACGAGTTTTTCTGGTCAATACTGACACCTAAAAAAGACACCCGCCCATCGGCCCAACTGGCCAAGGCCATCAATGAAACCTTTGGCTCAATGGAGGCCTTTAAGGAACAGTTCAACAAAGCCGCCTCGGGCCGTTTTGGATCAGGCTGGGCATGGCTTTCCGTCGATGCAAAAGGGAAACTCTTTATCTCGTCGACCCCCAACCAGGACAATCCGCTGATGGACGTTGTCGAGGAGCGCGGAACACCCATTTTGGGCGTAGATGTCTGGGAACACGCCTATTATCTCAAGTATCAAAACAAGCGCGGCGATTACCTGGGCGCCATCTGGGACGTCATCAACTGGGACGAGGTGAGTAACCGCTACAAGGCGACGTTGCGTTAACACCAGCCAAAAATCATCAGTTTAATGCCAAAAAAGCTACCTTTGCGCTATGACATTAATATCGGTTGACAACAGCAAAAACCAGGAAATCGTCAAAAACGTCTTTACGCTTTATCTGGAAAAAAACGGACACCGTAAAACGCCCGAGCGCTTTGCCATTTTACAGGAAATCTACGAGGCCGAGGATCATTTTGACATCGAGAACCTCTACCTAAAAATGAAAAACAAGAATTACCGCGTAAGCCGGGCCACGCTTTACAACACCATCGAACTCCTGCTCGACTGTGGGTTGGTGCGCAAACACCAGTTTGGTCAGAGCCAGGCGCATTATGAAAAGTCGTATTTTGACAAACAGCACGACCACATCATCATGACCGACACCGGCGAGGTGATCGAGTTTTGCGATCCGCGCATCCAGACCATCAAAAAAACCATCGAGGAAATTTTTGACATCGACATCCACAACCACTCGCTGTACCTCTACGCCTCCAAGCGCAAGACCGACCAGCCGCCGGGCGTGTGATTCATTTGGGCGTTGCCTGACGGCCGGGCTTTACGCGCTACACGGTAGCTCGCTTCAATCCCTAACGCGGGCGTTCCATAGGAAACCTGATCGTCAACAGCATGATAATAACACAACAAGCGTCAAAAGACAAAAGGATAGAACCAAACATTATGACAAATCCAATGTGTTGACCTTTTGGCTTTTGTCTTTACTTTATAACTTTCAACTAAAAACAAATAACACACTAACTTAAAGTCGCAAGTTACCCGACCCCGCGTTTTTTAACTTTCGACTTTTGACTTTACTGATAAAAATGGCAGACTTACTACTGGGCCTCCAATGGGGCGACGAGGGCAAAGGCAAGATCGTTGACGTCCTTACCTCAAAATACGACATCATCGCGCGGTTTCAGGGCGGCCCCAACGCCGGGCACACCCTTGAGTTTGACGGCATCAAACACGTTTTGCGCACCATCCCCTCGGGGATTTTCCACCCCGGTGCGGTAAACATCATCGGCAACGGCGTGGTTATCGATCCGGTGGTTTTCCAGAAAGAAATTGAAGGACTCGCCAAATTTAATATCAACCTTGCCGACAGGCTGCTGCTTTCCAGAAAAGCGCACCTTATCCTCCCGACGCATCGCCTGCTCGACGCGGCCTCTGAAACGGCCAAAGGAAAAGCCAAAATCGGTTCGACGCTAAAAGGCATCGGGCCAACCTATATGGACAAAACCGGTCGCAACGGCTTGCGCATCGGCGATGTCGAACTCCCTGATTTCAATCAGCGTTACCGCGCCCTGGCCAGCAAGCACGAGGCGATGATCAAGTTTTACGACGTCAGCATCCAATACAACTTGGCCGAACTGGAAAAAGAATTCTTTGAATCTATCGAACAGCTCAAAAAACTGAAGTTTATCGACAGCGAGGAATATCTCTTTAACGCGATGAAGCAGGGCAAAACCATATTGTGCGAGGGTGCGCAGGGTTCGCTTCTGGACGTCGATTTTGGGACGTACCCGTTTGTCACCTCGTCCAACACCACCGCCGCGGGAGCCTGCACCGGACTGGGTATCGCACCCAACAAGATCGACAAGGTTTACGGCATTTTCAAGGCGTACGCCACGCGCGTAGGCAGCGGCCCCTTCCCTACCGAACTTTTTGACGCCGACGGCCAAACCATGGCTCGCGTGGGCAATGAATTTGGATCGGTAACCGGACGTCAGCGCCGGTGTGGCTGGCTTGACCTTGTGGCGCTCAAATATGCCATCCGCATCAATGGCGTTACCCAGTTGATGATGATGAAGGGCGACGTGCTGTCGGGCTTTAAGACGCTTAAGGTTTGCACGGCTTATGAATACAACGGCAGCCAAATCGATCACCTTCCGTACAACATTGAACCCGAACACGTAAAACCGGTCTACACTGAATTTAAAGGCTGGAACGCCAACCTGACCGGAATGACGCAATATGACCAGCTCCCGGATGAACTTAAAAAATACATTTCATTTATCGAGGAGCAGGTCGAGGTTCCCATCAGCATCGTGTCGGTAGGCCCTGACCGCAAGCAGACGATAATAAAATAAGATTAACCATTCACGCCACCTAAAATTTATCGATGAAAGTAACCCGAATATTTAAAGCGTTTTTTGAATCTGAAAAAGCCGGTGGCATTGTACTGATATTTGTCACGGCCATCTCGCTGATACTGGCCAACCTGTCTGTTGGCGAAAGTTACATGGCGTTTTGGGAAACCCCTATGGGATCGCATTCGCTGGCGCACTGGATCAACGACGGGCTGATGGCAATTTTCTTTTTGCTGATCGGTCTTGAACTGGAACGCGAAATCTACAAGGGTGAACTCTCCAACCTTAAGACGGCCGCACTGCCGCTTTTTGGCGCTCTGGGCGGCATGGTGGTTCCCGCAGGCATCTATATGGCGTTTAATGCCGGAACGCCGCTTCAATCGGGATTTGGAATTCCGATGGCTACCGACATCGCCTTTGCTATCGGCATTTTGTCGCTGGTGGGCAACCGGGTTCCTATGGCGCTTAAGATCTTCCTGACGGCACTGGCCGTTATCGATGACCTGGGTGCTATTTTGGTGATCGCCTTTTTTTACACCAGTTCACTGTCTTACGCTTACCTGGGTGGTGCGGCGCTGATCTGGGCCGTTCTTTTTGGGCTCAACAGGCTAAAAGTCCACAATTTCCTGCCTTACCTTGTAGGAGGCGTCGGGCTTTGGTATTGCATGCTCAACTCGGGGATACACGCTACGATCAGCGGGGTCATCCTGGCGTTTGTCATCCCGTTTGGCGACGGATCCAACAAAACCCTGTCGTCAAAATTGCAACACGCACTCCACTATCCGGTGGCGTTTGTCATCCTCCCGCTTTTTGCACTGGCCAATACCGCCATCCGTTTTGAGGCCGGTTGGCAGGACACCATCATGAACACGGCCGTTTATGGCATCATCGCCGGACTCTTGATCGGCAAGCCGCTGGGCATAGCGCTTTTTGCCTGGGTCGGACGTATGGCCGGAGTCTGTCAGTTTCCAAAAGGTGTCGGCATGGGCTCGATTACAGCCATTGGCTTTTTGGGCGGTATCGGGTTTACGATGTCAATTTTCATCACCCTTCTGGCCTTTGACGATGCCATGCTGATCATGGACGCCAAACTCGCCATTCTGGGCGCATCGCTGCTCTCGGGCGTTGTCGGATTGTTTACCCTAAAGGCGTTTCTCAAACGCAATGAGCGAAAACTGAAAGCCTAGTTCATCGGAAACAAAAACGACTCCAAAGGCGCAAGACTGATCCTGACCGTGCCTTCCTGCTGCCCGATTTCAAGCTGGGCGGTACTGCCATACAACGCATCGGTAAGCGTCTGGTTCTTGTTGGAGCGCAGCTTGGTGAGCAACTCCCCGGGAATGCGCAGGGTAAAGGTTTGCGGCTGGTTAGTAAAGTTGCAGACTACCAATAACTTGCTGGCATCGTTGCTGCGGATATAGGAAAACACGCCTTGCGGATATTCCTTGTAGTTGGCGTTGTGGCGTTGCAGTTCGTGAAAACTTCCCATCAGCGCCTTGTTGCTGCGGGCAAAGTTGAGCAGGCGCTTGTAAAAATCCCGCAATTTGGCCTCGGCAGGCGTAAGGGCGCCACCGTCAAAGGCACCGTTGTTCATCCAACGCTGATGGGCCGGAACGCCTACATAGTCAAATATCGAAGTGCGTGTCGGCTTGCCAAATCCGCCGTCTTCACTGCCGTCTTCGCCTACTTCCTGACCAAAATACAGCATGATGGGCGACGCCGAAAGCGTGGCTGACACTACCATCAAAGGCTTTCCGCGTTCGGCACTTTGGGCAAAAGCGGCGCTGGCCAGTCGCTGTTCATCGTGATTGTCTAAAAAGTGAAGCATGTGATGCCCGATGTCGGCCAATTTTTCCTGGATGGGAAGAATGGCGTCGACACTGGCCTTGCCCTGAACGATTTCCTTGAGTTTGTCGTACAAATCAACCTTGTCATACAAATAATCCATCTTACCCAGGCGGATATAGTTGCGATATTCGTTGGGATTGTAAACCTCGGCCAGCAAAAAAGCATCGGGGTTTTTAGTCTTGATCGCCGAGTTCATATAACTCCAGAACTCAACCGGCACCATTTCGGCCATGTCGTAGCGAAATCCGTCGACGCCTTTGTCTATCCAGTAAAGCGCGATGTCTTTAAACTTCTTCCACGAATCAGGAACGTCCTTGCCCTGCCAAAAAGCGTCATGGGCCTTGTAATCGCGCTGGTCGTAATCAGCGGGAAGCGTCGGGAAATCCTTGGTACCGTCAGGCCTTACGCCATAGTTGACCTTGACAGTCTCATACCAGTCATTTTGGTCAGGCTGCACTGCCCGCGATCCGTTTCCTGTCCACTTGGCCGGATTTTCCTTGAATTTGCCGTCAATGAGTTTGTGTTTTTCACCGCCCAAAGGTTTGTAGTTGGTGAACGCCGGAAGCTTAAACGCCTGGCCGGGAATGTAGTAAAAGTTGTTGTCGCGTTTGTATTCAACCGATGTGTCGTCGTTGGCACCAAAATCCTTTACGCCCGGCGGATTGGTCTTGCCCTCGTAGCGGCGGGCGACGTGATTGGGAACGATGTCGATGATGACCTTCATCCCGTTGTCATGCGTGCGTTTGATCAACGCCTGAAACTCGTCGAGTCGCTTGGCCGGATTGACCGCCAGATCAGGGTTGACGTTGTAGTAATCCTTGACGGCATACGGCGAACCGGCACGGCCCTTGACCACTTCCGGATCGTCCTGTGAAATTCCGTATTGGGTGTAATCGCCTACAAGGGCGTGATGCGGAACGCCCGTATACCAAATATGCGTCACGCCCAGCGCCGAAATTTCCGAAAGTGCCTTGTAGGTAAAGTCATCAAACTTGCCCACGCCATTTTCCTGAATGGTTCCCCACGGCTTGTTGGTGCTGTTGGTGTTGCCAAACAGACGCGTAAAAACCTGATAGACGACGGGCTTTGTTGAGTTGCGCACATGGCTTTCAACCTGCACCGGACGCTTGCCCGGAACCGATATTTTCTGGGCGCTGGCCAATCCTGAAACCGCAAGGGCGATCAATACGTAATGCTTCATGACAAAAATTTGGATACGGGCAAATATAGCGTTTACGCGCGCAAAGTCAATACTAATTTATTCTTAAGGCTACGGAAGCATGGGTGTATTTTGTACCTTTGTTCAAATTTCAGGACTTGAACAGACTGCTGTTTTTTATACTTGTTTTCCTACCGTTTTGCCTACTGGCGCAGCGACCCAAAACACAGGCTGCCAGCAAAATAAAGGTTGAACACGCCGACAATTCAGATATCAACCAAACTGAAATTCCCGATGCCGCACTGCTTACGGGAAATGTCCGGGTGAGTCACGAGGGTGTGACCCTGTGGTGCAACAAGGCGTATTTTTTTCAAAAAGAAAACTATATCAAGGCTTTTGGCGACGTGCGCATGAACCAGGGCGACACGCTTTTTATGGACGCCAAGTACGCCGAATATTCAGGTGAGGCCAAAATGGCGTTTGCCACGGGAAATGTCAACATGCGATCGCCCGAAACCTCTCTGGTGACCGATACCCTTTACTTTGACCGCAACATTCAGCACGCCTACTACTCCACTTACGGAACTATCAACAACCGGGAAAATGTGCTCCGCAGCAAATCCGGCCGTTATGTGGTGGGGCAAAAAAAGTACGAGTTCCGGACGGCGGTTACCATCACCAATCCCAAATACGTCATCAAGTCAAACCATCTGGATTACTACAACAATTCCGGACACGCGTATGTTTTTGGGCCGTCAACCATTACCAGCGAAAATGATTTTATCTACACCGAGAAAGGCTTTTACGACACCAAGAAGAATTTTGGTCATTTCCTCAACAAGTCATACATACGCTACAAGGACAGGCTTATCCGCGGCGACAGCCTTTACTATGACCGGGTTAAGGAATTCGCATCGGCTACGCGCAACGTAAAAATCACCGATTCGATAAACAAGGGAATCGTCAAGGGGCATTACGCCGAAATGTACAAAAAACAAGACTCGATGTTTGTTACAAGGCGTGCGGTGGCCGTGAACCTGGTAGACAACGATTCAGTCTACATACACGGGACGCGGCTTTTGGTGACGGGAAAGCCGGAACACCGGATTATTCGCGCCTATCGCAACGTGCGGTTTTTCAAGACCGATATGAGCGGCAAATGCGACTCGATACACTCTGACCAGAAATCAGGGCTCACCAAGATGATTGGCCGTCCTGTTTTGTGGAATTACGAGAACCAGATGACTGGCGATATCATGCATCTGATTGCCGATACCCAAACCGAGAAGCTGGATTCACTCAAGGTGTTGAACAATGCGTTTATCGTTTCAAAGGATACGATAGGCGACGGCTTTAATCAGGTAAAAGGACAAAACCTGTACGGGAAATTCCGTGACAATCAGCTTTACGAGGCCGATATCGTTAAAAATACCGAGGTTGTCTATTACATGCGGAACGACACCCAGGAACTCATCGGCATCAACAAAAACGTCAGCAGTAAGATAAACCTGACGCTAAACAAGAACCAGATTGAAACGATCACGTTCTTTAAAACCGTTGACGGCGACATCTACCCGGAAAAGGATTTGCCTGAAAATGCCCGTAAACTCCGCGGTTTCGTATGGCGACCGGACGAACGAATACGGACAAAGGACGATATCTTTCCGCCCGAGGAACAGCAGTGGGAAACCAAGATGGAAATGGAGGCCGCAGCCGATGCCAAGACCGCCGATGAACCCTTAAAGCCACTCGAAGCTACACTTGAATACGATAAAAATGTAAAACCAACCGAAAAATAGTAACGTTCAGCCCGGTTGGTTTGTTTAATTTTAAAGAACGTTCTTTGGGAATTCGCAGTTTATGAATTCAGATTTTTTGAAATATCAGGCACAAACCTCGCCGCATCCGCTGGGCATGGACGTATCACACGCCAGCGGATCATACATTTACGACAACCAAGGCAACCGCTACCTCGACCTGGTGGCGGGCGTTTCGGCGGCCTCGCTTGGCCATTGTCATCCGCGCGTCAATCAGGCGATCAAGGATCAACTGGACCGCTATTCGCACGTGATGGTTTATGGCGAGTATGCACAGAATCCGGCCGTGGAATACTGCAAGTTACTCGTGTCACATCTGCCTGAGAGCCTTAACAAAGTGTACCTGGTAAACTCCGGAACCGAGGCGACCGAAGGCGCCCTGAAACTCGCGCGACGCATTACCGGCAGGACCCAGTGGATTTCGTGCCGCAATGCCTATCACGGCAACACCATGGGATCGATGAGCGTCATGGGCTACGAAGAGCGCAAACGCGCCTTTCGCCCGTTGATTCCCGATGTGGAGTTCATCACCTTTAACAACGAGGCCGATCTTGCAAAAATTACCACGCGAACTGCGGGCGTCATCCTCGAGAGCATTCAGGGCGGCGCGGGGTTTATTGAACCCAAGGACGATTTCCTGAAAAAAGTAAGGCAGCGTTGCGATCAGACGGGAGCCATGATGATCATTGACGAGATCCAACCAGGTTTTGGCCGCACGGGAAAAATGTTTGGCTTTGAGAACTATGGTGTTGTGCCCGACATTGTCATCTTGGGAAAAGGAATGGGCGGCGGCATGCCGGTGGGCGCTTTTGTGGCGTCGGCCGAGCGGATGGATTTGCTGATGGACGGCCCAAAACTTGGGCATATTACCACTTTTGGCGGACATCCTGTCATTGCGGCAGCCTGCCTGGCGACGCTTAGGGAAATCAGTGAGAGCGGGCTGATGCAGGCGGCGCTGGAAAAAGAAAAACTGTTCAGGAGCTTGTTGGTACATCCTTTGCTAACCGAAATCCGTGGACGTGGATTGATGCTGGCGGCGATGGCCCAATCGGCCGAGGTTTGCAACCACGTCATTTTAGAATGCCATAAACGGGGCGTCATCCTTTTCTGGCTGCTCTTTGAACCTACTGCAATCCGCATTACGCCTCCGCTTACGATCAGCGACGACGAAATCCGGGAAGGCTGTAAAATCATCCTTGACGTACTGGACCATTACCGGGGTTAAGGACTTGTTAATTATTTTGTTCACAACAATCGGGTGCTTTAACGAAAGCCCTGTTTGGAGTCCGTACTTTTAGTATGGATAATTTTTAAACCTACGTCTATGCATCTCAGCAACGAAGAAGAAGACTATAATTTATCCTTGTCAAAGTTTGAGAGTATGCTTAAAACCAATAAGGTGCTCTTTTTTGACTCAGAGGAATTTGAAGAAATTATCCTGCATTATCTGGATATGGGAAAAGCTTCGCTGGCCAAAAAAGCGCTTAAGCTTGCCCTTGAACAGCACCCGCGGTCAACCGGCCTGAAACTGGTGCAGGTGGAAATGCTGATCTATGACGACAAGCTCGACCAGGCTGAAAAACTCCTCAACGAACTTTACGCCATCGAACCTCATAATGAGGAAATTTACATCCAGAAAGCCAGTATCTATTCCAAGCGCGACAATCACGAAAAGGCTGTAGAACTTTTAAAGATCGCTTTGCAATACACTGATGACTATGCCGATGTGTACAACCTGATGGGCATGGAATATCTGTTTATGGACAATCTGGAAATGGCCAAGCAGAGTTTTATCAAATGTCTTGAAGAAGACACACAGGATCAGGCTGCGCTTTACAATGTGGTGTATTGCTTTGAATTCCTGGATCAAAACCTGGAAGCCATCGAATACCTTAAAACGTATATTGACCGCAATCCGTACAGTGAAATTGCCTGGCATCAAAAAGGACGCCTGTACTACGGCATCAAGGATTACGAAAATGCCGTTCGCGCGTTTGAATTTGCCACCTATATCGACGACGCCTTTATGGGTGCGTTTATGGAAAAAGGCAAGGCGCTCGAAAGGCTTAAGCGGTATGAGGATGCCATCGAAAGCTACAACCGAACCATCGAGCTCGACGACCCTACTTCCTACGCCCTCTTGCGCATTGGGAAATGTTACGAAAAACTGGGAAACAAGGTCTTGGCCCTTAAATACTACAACAAGACGGTTCATGAAGATCCGCTTTTGGACAAGGGCTGGATTGCGATCACCGATTATTACGTCAGATCCGGCAATTACCAAAAGGCGCTGTTTTACGTCAACAAGGCTTTGGGGATTGATGCTGAAAATCCCCGCTACTGGAAGCGTTTTGCCACGATCAACCGGGCGATGAACCTTTTTGAGGAGGCCGAACTTGGCTACCGCAAAGCTGTTGAATTTGGCGATACCGAACTGGACACCTGGCTGTTCTGGGTTGATATTCTCCAGTTTTTGGGCGAATTTGACCTGGCCATACAGACGCTTTTGCAGGCATCGGATTATTTCAACGACGAATACGAGATTGAATACCGGCTTGCCGGACTGCATTACATGGCGGGCGAGAATGAGAAAGGGGCCTTTCACCTGGCCAATGCGCTGAGGATCAACCCCACGCATCGCACCTTGCTGATGGAACTCTATCCGGGCGTGTGGGACATGCCGCAGGTTCAGAAACAAATCCGGAATATCAAAGGCTGATGACTAAATATCTGTTGAGCCTGATCGCGTTGGTGGTCGGGCTTTCTGTTTTTTCGCAGGCCTCGCATCCCACGCACGTTCCACTGACGCAAAGTGAAGTGGTACTCGTTAAAGCAAGCAATTATCCCGACAACTCGGATGTGGCCACGCCTGCCGCTTTTCCGGGCGGGATGCAGCGCTGCATGCAGTTTGTCAACCGTTCGTTCAAGATTCCTGAAGAACTGATGGACCAGTCGCCCACCAACATCAGGATGGTGGCGCGTTTTGTGGTTGAAGCCGACGGAAGCCTGACCAACATTCAGGTTTTTAGGGACAACGCCTGGTCAACCGGAAAACAACTCATCCGGATCCTTCACGCCATGCCCAAATGGGAACCGGCCACCAACAAGGAAGGACAGCCCATACGCAGTGAAGTAACCCTTCCCGTAACGCTTTATGTCAGCGAAGATTAAATACGGATTGCTGGGCAGGAACATCGCCTACTCTTTTTCACGCGGCTACTTTGCCCAAAAGTTTGCCGATCTTGGCCTTGATGCCGTTTATGAAAACTACGATGTCCCGGACCTGCAAAATCTTAGGCAGATTTTTGAAACACCCGGTTTAAAAGGGTTAAACGTCACGATCCCGTACAAGGAGGCTGTCATCGAGCATTTGACCCGACTGTCGGGCGCTGCAAAAAAAATCGGGGCCGTTAATACGATCAGCTTTGAAAGCGACGGTCCGGTGGGCCATAATACGGATTACATCGGCTTCTCAAAATCGCTTGCACCGCATCTTAAGGACATCCACAAAAAAGCACTGATCCTTGGCCATGGCGGAGCTGCAAAGGCCGTAGCGTATGCGCTGGAAACCCTTGGCATCGGGCATGAATATGTTACCCGAAGCGGCGATGGCCTCCGCTATGGCGATTTGACGACGCAAATGATTGCCGAACGTAAAATCGTCATCAACACCACACCTCTGGGGACTTTCCCACAAACAGACGCGTGTCCGGAGATTCCATACGAAGGATTCTCGTCGCATCACATTGCTTTCGATCTGATCTACAATCCGCCGCAAACCGAGTTTTTGAATCGCGCCGGCGCACGGGGAGCCACCATCCTAAACGGCTACGAAATGCTGGTGGGACAGGCCGAGGCCGCCTGGAGCATCTGGCAAGGCGAATAAAAACCGCCGGTCGGCCGTTTTGTTTATTGACAGGCGTTTAGTATCTTTCCCATCCATTTACAATTGTAACCTTATTTCTTATTTATGTCGGAGGAAAAGACTGATAACCTGCAACACGCAGACGGACAAGAGAACATCAACCAGGAAGGCCAACCGCAAGAGCAGCTCGTCACCGGGCCCGAAGCGCCTGAAATGCAAGAAGCCGAGGAGTTTATCGAGGCCCACCAAGGTCAGGATGATATGGATAATGCTCCGCAAGTTCCTGAATCAGAACCTGAGGATCAAACAGAGGCCAGGATTGAAGCCGAACCCGTTGGGGCTGAGCCTGTAGCGCCTGAATCTGGCGAACCCAATACTGTTGATGCTGCGGTAGCGTCAATACACGACTCCAATGCCGAAGAAAGTGAGGATGAGTCGCTGCGGGCTAGACATGAGATTGAAATGAAGGATTACGATTCCATGCCGATGGAAGCCCTTGCAGATGAACTCGACCAACTTGTAGGTCATGAAAAAGTGATGTCGGTAAGGGATCACGTCGAGGAAATCCGCAAGGCGTTTATGTCAAAATACCATCACTTTATTGACGAAAAACGCGAGGAGTACCTGCACGAAAACCCCGAGGGCGAAGATTTCCACTATCAGTTTCCGCTAAAAAACAGATTCGATCAGATTTACAACAAATACCGCGACCGCAAAAACGCCCATTTTAAAGGACTTCAGTCACAATTGCAAACCAATCTTGAAACGCGTCTGGCGATTGTCGAGGAACTCAAGGAACTCATCAATCCCCAAGAAAATATCAAGGATACCCTCAAGCATTTCAACGAATTACGCGAACGCTGGAAAAACGCGGGTCCCATCCCAAAAGACAAGTACAACCACGTTTGGAACAACTATCATTTTCACGTAGAGAATTTTTACGACTACCTCCACCTTGACCGCGAGGCGCGCGACCTTGACTTTAAGCACAACCTTGACCAAAAGCTGAAAATCATTGCGCGGGCCGAGGAACTGGTCAACATGGCCGATGTTGGCAAGGCGTTCCGCGAATTGCAGGATTTGCACCGCATGTGGAAGGAGCAAATCGGGCCGGTTTCACGTGAACATCGCGAGGAAATCTGGAACCGGTTTAGCGAACTTACCCGTCAGATGCACGACAAGCGCGAGGCCCTTTTGCAAAAGCAACGCGGGACTGAAGAGGAAAACCTGGCGCGCAAAAAAGACATCATTCAAAAAATCGAGGCTCTGGCCGCCGAGAATGTCAACTCACACAACGGCTGGGTTGGACAAATCGCCAAAATTGACGCGTTGCGGAATGATTTTTTTGCCACAGGAAAAGTGCCGTCTGAAGCCAATGAAGACACGTGGACGGCGTTTAAAAATGCGGTGCGCGCGTTTAACTCCAAAAAGAATTCGTTTTACAAGGACATCAAAAAGGACCAGCACGACAACCTGACCAAAAAGCAGGCGCTGGTGGCCCGCGCACAGGAGCTCAAGGACTCGACCGATTTTGCGGCGACCACACCCGTCATGAAGCAGATTCAGGAGGAATGGAAGCACATCGGACACGTTCCGCGCAAGTACTCCGACAAACTTTGGGCCGAGTTCAAGGCCGCCTGCAACCATTATTTTGAGCAGATGAAGGAGCACCGCAACGCCGAAGCTCCGGAAGAGGTTGAAGCCTTTGAGAAGAAGAAAGCCTATCTGGAATCCTTGCGCGAATTCCATCTGACGGGCGACCACAAAACTGACCTTGAAGCCATCAAGGCACATATCGAAGCCTGGAAAGGATTTGGCCGTGTTCCGCAGCAGCGACGCCACATTGAGGGTAAATTCAACAAAATCCTCGATGCGCTTTTTGAGAAACTCAGCCTGAGCAAAAAAGAATCTGACATGGTGCGGTTCACCAATCGCGTCAACCAGATTTCCGGATCAAACGACACCCGCAAACTCGACAATGAAAAGGTATTCCTGATGCGCAAGATTGACGAGGTCCAACACGAGATTTTCCAACTCGAGAACAACATTCAGTTCTTTACCACCAAAGACCAGAAAAAAGTGAATCCCATGGTGGCCGAGGTGCGCAAAAACATCGACCGTCACAAGGAAGAACTCCTAACGCTCAAGGAAAAACTCAAGCAACTGCGCAGTATAGAGAATCAATAAGGTAGCGCTCACCGGATAAATTGATAGTCACTGTTACCGTGAAAGTACTTTCAAGCGACGCAATCGACAGAATCATCGAGATGGCCTGGGAAGACCGCACGCCCTTTGACGCCATCAAACTTCAATTTGGCCTCACACAGGGCGAGGTCGAGAAATTGATGCGCAGGGAACTCAAACGCTCTAGTTTTGAACGCTGGCGCAAACGCGTCTCCCAAGGTGTCGGCGTCAAGCACAGTTTTAAGGCCAACCCTGACATGACGCGGTTTAAATGTTCCCGGCAAAGGGCGATTTCGAATAATAAGATTTCAAAAAGATAAAGGGGAATTTGAAAATTGTTGCGGTTAGGAAGTCAATTGCTCCCGGATTCAGGAAATTTAATTGTCAATTATAATTGAATTAAACAGGTATTGGTTGTTTGTTCGTAGTTTGTCTGTTTACTCACTTTTGTACAGCCACAAAAGTGACAAAAAGGCAAGCGGCCGCCCTCACAGCCTTAAACTTCTACGCCTCGACACGTCCTCGCGAGTTATAGCTCCGCGCTGCTCCGCCGAACTCGCTCCCACCGTCAAAAGTGTCATCAGCGTGAAGTTTTAAGTCTGATCGCAATGCCGCCAAAAATCGGATTAAAGGTTCAGTTTTTGCTCCGCTCCGCTGTGCAAAAATGCCGCAGGTTCAGCTTAACGCTCAACGTTTAAAAAACAACCTACCCTCCAATTTTGAATTTTTCCATCGCTCAGCGTTGAACAGTTTACCTTTCGGACTCGGGTGGTGAGTTAAAGTTTTTTCGCTTCTTCCCAAAAAACATCCATTTCCGCAAGGGTCATATCCTGAAGGGATTTACCCATTTGGGCGGCTTTTGATTCGAGATAGGTGAAACGGGTGATGAATTTTTTGTTGGTGCGCTCCAAAGCATCCTCCGGATTGACGTCCAGAAAGCGCGCATAGTTGATCATCGAAAACAAAACGTCGCCAAACTCGGCTTCAATCTTTGATGGATCACCTGATTCAACCTCTTGCTGTAACTCGCCCAGTTCTTCCTGAAGTTTGTCCCAAACCTGATGCGGCTCCTCCCAGTCAAACCCTACGCCGCGCGCCTTGTCCTGGATTCTGGAAGCCTTAACCAGCGCCGGCAGGCTTTTGGGAACGCCTTCCAACACCGACTTTTTCCCCTCTTTAAGTTTTATCCGCTCCCAGTTTTGCTTGACTTCTTCCTCATCCTTAACTGTTACGTCACTGTATATGTGCGGGTGGCGGTGGATGAGTTTGTCGCAAATCCCGTTGGCCACATCGGCAATGTCAAAACTTCCTGACTCACTCCCTATTTTGGCGTAAAAAACAATGTGCAGCAGCAAATCGCCCAGTTCCTTTTTAACCTCATCAAGATCATGGTCCAGGATGGCATCGCCCAACTCATAGGTTTCCTCAATGGTCAGGTGGCGCAGGCTTTCGAGCGTCTGTTTTTTGTCCCACGGACACTTTTCGCGCAGGTCGTCCATAATGTCGAGCAAACGGCCAAAAGCCTCCAGTTTTTGCGAGCGTGAATTCATGACAGTTTTTTATAAAAATAAAAAATCCCGAGCCTGTTACATGGTCCGGGATTGAGTTTTTTTGCACATTTCTCGTTATTCTTTATTGGCTTTTTTAGGCTTGGCATCTTCAAGTCCAGTCTCGGCCTTTGGCTCTTCATATGAAGCCAGTCCTTTAGCCTGCAAGACATTGTACCAGTTGAGCACTTTTTTGATGTCTGACGGATAAACGCGATCCTCATCATAATCCGGCAGTACTTCCTTAAAATACGCCAGCAGCGCACCGTTGTCTTCCTTGTGTGACAGGGCCGGGCCGTTATTTTCCTTTTTGGCGATGTTGCGCATCACTTCAACCAGAGGCTTCTCTTCTGTATGCGTATACATTGAAATCTCCGACAGCAGGCTGACATTGTTGCGCAGGCCTACCGTCACTTTTTTACCATCGGCCAGTGATTCGGCCACAAATCCCGTACGGGTCTGCAGTTTCAGTTCATAAAGTCCGGGCTTACCGGAAATCGCCATAATTTTTTCTAAGTTCATATTGGATAAGATTATCTTGCTTTTTTGGGAGCGGGGAAACGCATTTTGTAATCAGGCCTGACTTTCCCGTCCATGATGTTTTGTAATTTCTTTTGAATCAGACGCTTTTTGAGCGATGAGATCCTGTCGGTAAACAGTATGCCTTCAATATGATCGTACTCGTGCTGGATGACGCGGGCAATCAATCCGTCAAAAACCTCCGTCTTGCTGTTAAATTCTAAATCGTCGTATTCGATGGTAATCCGCTCGTGGCGGTACACGTCTTCCCGAACGTCCGGAATGCTTAAACAGCCTTCGTTAAAGCCCCATTCGTCGCCTTCTTCAGCCACCATACGCGGATTGATAAACACGCGTTTAAAGTTGGCGAGTTGGGTGTTCTCATCGGCCGACAAATCCTCGTCATCAGAAAACGGCTTCGTATCGACAATAAAAATCCGGATGGGCAAGCCAACCTGCGGAGCGGCAAGCCCCACGCCATTGGCATGGTACATCGTCTCGAACATGTCGTCGATAACCTGCAAAAGGTTGGGATAATCGGACGTAACGGGCTCGCACACCTTGCGCAACACCGGGTCACCGTAAGCTATGATAGGTAAAATCATCTGAATAAACTTCAAAAAAGGCCTGAAGCGTCGGCAAAAATACACAAAATTGGGCAATCCGCAGCCCTAACCTCATCCATGGGCTGCTAAATTAATCTTAAGGTAAAACCGCTCGCAATACATTGGCTAACTTTGCGGCATGATAGGAAATTTTCGCGAAGTGACCGACAGCATGAACTTTACCAACTCGGTAAAGGTCACGGTGGCCGCCGCCATTCCCGTAATTGTGTTTTCCATGCTCGACAAATTCGAGGTTGGCTTTGCTATTGCGCTGGGTGCATTCCTGATTTTTCCGAGCGACATTTCCAGCAACTTGCGCCACAAGGTTAACGGTTTACTGGCCGCCATCGGCATCGTTTGCGGTTGCGCGCTTGTCATCAGCCTGGCCTTTCCTTACCAATGGTTGTTTTTCCCGCTTTTTGTAGGGTTGCTTTTTTTGCTGTCGATGATATCCGTCTATGGCCATCGGGCGACGCTGGTTTCCTTTTCAGGACTGCTGTCGGTTTCGCTGATTTTTGGCAACGTCTATCAGGGAGCGGCACTCTGGCAACACATTGGGTTGATGGCCGCTGGCGGATTGTTCTACATGGCCGTATCGTTGACATTCTACTACATCAGTCCCAACCGCTACGCCGAACTCGAACTGGCGCAGGCCATGAAGCTCACGGCAAAATACTTGAGGCTGCGGGGCGATTTGTGGACCATCGATGCCAACCGCGCCAAGATTATCGAAAAGCAACTCAAAGTACAGGTTGAGCTTACCGCCATTCACGAAAACCTACGCGAAACGCTTATCCTGACGCGTATGCATTCAGGCTTGTCCAACCAGAACCGCAAGATGATGATTGTGTTTGTCACGCTGGTCGAAGTTCTGGAACTGGGACTTTCGACCTCGTTTGACCACGCCAAAATGCATCAGACGTTTTCCGGACATAACGATGTTCTGGAAACTTACCAAAAACTGGCGTACAACCTGGCGGCTACCTTAAAGCGATTGGCCAAGGCTGCTGAAAGGCGCGTCCCGTATAAATCGGCACACAACCTATTTCAGGATTTGCAGGAGCTGGAGCAAAAAATCCGGGCGTATGAAGCACAGTCCGGCGGCAACGCAACCGAATCGCTTTTGATGCTGACCAATATGCTCCACTATGCTGAAAAACAGGTGGAACGCATCAACATTGTGGAGCGCGCCTATACTTTGGCGGTTTTTAAACACGACATCAAGGGATTGGATAAAGACCTCGAAAAATTTATCAAACCGGAATACTATCCGCTTAGCGTACTCAAGGAAAACCTTAGCTTCAAATCATCTATTTTCAGGCATTCGCTGCGTCTTACCCTGACCATGCTGGCCGGCTACCTCATTGGTATTTTATTGCCGTTCCAGAACGCTTACTGGATTTTGCTCACCATTGTAGTAATCATGCGTCCGGGATACGGCCTTACCAAGGAACGATCATACAAACGCATTCTGGGTACGCTTCTGGGTGGATTTATAGCCTTTGGAATTTTGATGCTGCCCGTGCCGCCGTTGGTCATCAGTGTTCTGGTGATGGTTTGCATGGTGCTGGGCCTTACCTACTCCAACATCAATTATACGGTAGGTGCCACTTTTGTCACCATGTATGTGGTTTTTATCTACGGCATGATCACCCCCGATATCCAGGACGTGGTGCAATACCGCATCATGGATACGGTGGCCGGTGCGTCACTGGCGTTTATTGCCAATTATTTTTTGTGGCCAAGTTGGGAGTTTATGCAGGTTCCGGTCTATCTGGAAAAGGCCATTGCGGCCAACCGCGATTATCTGCGGCAAATTTCGGAACTGTACAACAATAAAGGACAGGCACCGGTTTCCTACAGGTTGGCACGAAAGGAAGCCTTTGTCGAGACGGGCAACCTGATGGCCTCGTTTCAGCGGATGGTTCAGGAACCCAAATCCAAGCAAAAACAACTTCCGGAACTCTATGAACTGGCCGTGCTCAACCACTCGCTTCAGTCCTCACTGGCCTCTCTTGGGACGTACATACAGCACCACCAGACCACCAAGGCGTCGGCGGCGTTCAATTACATTGTCGACACTGCCATTGCCAACCTGACAGAGGCGGCATCGCTTTTAAAAGGTGAGCCGGTTGTGGCGCGTGAAGAAGATGAACTTCACCTGAGGTTCACCCAGCTTAAAAACATCCGCGAAGCCGAGTTGCGCAACAGCCGCCGCATCGACGAAAAAGAATTCCGATTAAAAATGGAAGAAGCCCAACTCGTTATCGAGCAGCTTATCTGGCTGACCAACATCACCGAAAGCATCCGGAAAGTAGCCCCGCGGGTAAAGTCATCCTAAAACATTTTTCGGGAAAGAAAATCACGCAGCATGATGGTGGCCGCAATTTCGTCAATTAGCGCTTTGTCCTGCCGCTTTTTCTTTTTGAGTCCGCTGTCAATCATGGATTGCAATGCCATTTTTGACGTAAACCGCTCATCGACCAGCGTTAGCTTGACACCGGGAAACTCCTGTTCGAACCGCCGGGCAAACGCCTCGACCATGGGCGCACTTTGCGAGGGTGTGTTGTCCATCTGGCGCGGCATACCCATAATCACCCCGGCGACGTCATTCTCAGCCAGATATCGCTTTAAAAAAGGTAAAAGTTCCTTGGTGTCAACGGTTGTCAGGCCTGAAGCGATGATCTGAAGGTCGTCGGTTACGGCAATTCCCGTTCGCTTGACGCCGTAATCGATAGCGACAATCCTGGCCATCAGGGTTTGGCCTCAAGTTTAACCACCACCTCGCCCGATGCCCGCAACATCAGCGTCTGGTCATTGCGTACAAAATCATCGACGCGTTCCAGAATTACTTTCAGCAAATCCTCGGCCGACATGTCCGGACAGGCCATCATGGTCGACATCGACTTGGAGAATTTCAGTTTGTTCCCGTCCTGTTGATATTGCCCGTTCATGGTATTGCAGCCCGCGTAAGCACTAAAACGGCGGTCGCGAAACTCGATGGTGTTGTCTTTATTGCCGGTCTTTTTTACCGATTTTCCATCGATTTCCACTATCTTCCACACCCCCGTTATCTCTTGAGGACCAACTGTAGACTGTACGGCCTGGCTCTCGGTGAGTTTCTCCAAAACGTAGTGGCCGGCCAGCGCACCAGTGATGGTTTTCCCATCCCGGTCGAGTTGGATCAGCCTGTTCTCGCCTACCTTGAATATCAAAGCGTCGCCGTTACCGGTCAGGATGATCGAGCCGCCCGCCTCATCCCACCGGAAAGTCCCGGTCTCAACAAAGGGCTTGGGATCCCGTCCCTCATAAACGCGGGTCATCACGTAGTTGAACTCTTCGGTCAAGTCCAGCGTCGTCTTGATTCCCGGGCAATCGGCGCAGGGAAGCACGCCTTGGTAACGGCCCAGATAATCCAGTGAGTTGCGGGAATTGCTTCCGTCCGAAACCGTGGTGGTATCGGTTTGTAGCGGGAAGGTAGGTTGGGCATCAGCAGGCCTTTTTTGACACTGCAAAGCCAAAAGTCCGCTTGCAAATAACAGGAGAAGTTTCATAATTGATCTTTGGATAAAGGTAGTAAAAAGGTTTTTTTAAGGCGGTGCGTTACCAAACAAATGGCTAATTTTACGCAAAATTGAAAACCATGAACCATTTGCGTCCCGTAATTGAAGAAGCTTGGGATAACCGCGCCCTGCTTCAGGAAGATAAAACCCAACAGGCCATCAGGAAAGTCATCGACTTATTGGACGAAGGCATCCTCCGCGTTGCCGACCCATCTCCTGACGGTTGGATTGTAAATGAATGGATCAAGAAAGCGGTGGTGCTCTACTTTCCAATCCAAAAAATGGAAACGCTGGAAGTAGGCATCTTTGAATACCACGATAAAATTCCGCTCAAGCGCGGTTATGCACAAAAAGGCATCCGCGTTGTTCCGCATGCCATCGCCCGACACGGCGCCTACATTTCAAAAGGCGTCATCATGATGCCAAGCTATGTAAACATAGGAGCTTTTGTAGATGAGGGAACCATGGTGGATACCTGGGCCACAGTGGGCAGTTGCGCACAAATCGGCAAAAACGTTCACCTTAGCGGCGGCGTCGGGATTGGCGGCGTACTCGAACCTTTGCAGGCCGCGCCCGTTATCATCGAGGATGGTGCGTTTATAGGATCGCGTTGCATTGTGGTCGAGGGCGTCCGTGTGGAGACTGAAGCCGTGCTGGGTGCCAATGTATGCCTTACGGCCTCGACTAAAATCATCGATGTTACCGGCCCCGAACCCGTCGAGATGAAGGGATATGTTCCTGCGCGATCGGTAGTGATTCCGGGAAGCTACACCAAAAAGTTTGAAGCCGGCGAATATCAGGTTCCCTGTGCGCTTATCATCGGGAAACGCAAGCCGTCCACCGATCTTAAGACTTCATTGAATGAGGCGCTGCGGGAATACGATGTGGCGGTTTAATTGATTATTCAAGGTTGATACCTGACGATTTCCCATTGTCAAATCACAGATAACCCCTGTAAACCATCAATCGTCATTGAAAAAGATTCTGGTGATTCAGCAAAAAATGATCGGCGATGTGCTGATGAGTACCGTCATCTGCCAGGCGATCAAAACCACCTGGCCGGATTGCACCGTCCACTACATGGTTTATCCTAACACGGCCGCGGTGGTCGAGGGCCATCCGGACATTGACAAAATCGTGCTGTTTGATCCGGCCATCAAGGGATTTTTAAATCTTGCAAGGTTTGGGAAATCGCTGGCGGGCGAACAATACGACGCCGTGGTTGACGCATACGGAAAGTGGGAAAGCATTTTGCCCATGTATTTCTCCGGCGCCAAAATCAGGATTGGATTTTACAAATGGTATACGCAGTTCTTTTACACCAAGACCGTCAAACCCAAGGCTGACGTTCATGGATCGGCCCTGCATCATCGGCTCCAACTGGCCGAGGCGCTAACCGGGAAGTTTGTAGCAGTCGAATTCCCTGAAATCTATCTCTCGCCTGCCGAACGTCAACAAGCCAAAGAGCAAATGCAGGTGCTTCCCAAAAAACCCGTTATCATGGTCAGCGTATTGGGAAGTGCTCCAAACAAAAGCCTGCCGCCGCAGCACATGGCACAAATGCTGGACGATGTGGCGCAGCAGGGAAAGGTGACACTGCTTTTTAACTTTATTCCCTCGCAGGCCGCAGACGCCCAAAAAATTTATGATCTGTGTAAGCCGGAAACACAGCGCAGCATAGTACTGGATTTTTACATGAAAGGATTGCGGCCGTTTTTGGCGGTCCTGTCGCACTGTGATGCCCTGATAGGCAATGAAGGCGGCGCGGTCAACATGGCCAAAGCACTGGGAATCCCAACTTTTACGGTGTATTCGCCTTGGATAGCCACGGCGTCTTGGAACATTATGGGCAATGACCAATCACATGTGGCCGTCCACCTGATGGATTACGAGCCGCACTGGTATCAAGGTCATCCAAAAAAGTTGCGACAGCAGGCCATGGAATTATACCAACGGCTTAATCCAAGTCTGTTCCGCGACAAATTACAGACGTTCGTAAACCGGATTATTTCCTGAATTTTTCCTCGTACCAACGCACCTGTTGACGGAGTCCGTCGACCAAGGTGGTTTTGGGCTGATAGTCGAGCAATTGGCGCGCTTTGTCAATTACGGCAGATGTTTTAAGCTGATCGCCCGGACGCGGCGGCCTGTGGTCGATGATGAGTTTTTTGCCTATGATTTCCTGCACGGCGTCAATCCCTTGCTGGGTGGTATGGACTTCGTTTGTCCCCAGGTTGATGATTTGCCCGTTGACCGCTTCTTCCCTACCGATTATCGCAGCCAGTCCGTTTACAATATCGCCAACGTATGTAAAACTGCGCTGGTGCTTTGCGCTTCCTTCAAAAAGCGGAAACGGCTGGTCGGTAAACAGATTGTCGATCAACTTGGTGTAAAGTTTTTCAGGACGTTCGCGCGGCCCGTAGACTGAATAAAGCCTGATGGAACAAGCCTTGAGTTTCCCCAAACGCTGCATACCCAGAACGAGTTGTTCGGCGGCCAGCTTGGTCGAACCGTAAAATGAAACAGGTTGGGCGGGAACATCTTCAGCAACCGTCGCCTCGATCCCGTAAACCGATGAAGTTGAAATATTGACAAAAC
Organism: uncultured Flavobacterium sp.; assembly: GCA_934636265.1. Taxonomy (GTDB): domain Bacteria; phylum Bacteroidota; class Bacteroidia; order Flavobacteriales; family Flavobacteriaceae; genus Flavobacterium. The sequence continues at coordinate 99,879 of CAKUAD010000001.1, read as the reverse complement.
AACGAAGCCCGGGGCAGTATTTCACGACGGCGTCGAGCAAGTTCTGGGTGGCGTAAATGTTGTTGGTGACGTATTCTTCAAGGGAAGTGTCGGCCGAAATTCCAGGCTGTGCCGCCAGATGGAACACGTAATCAAATCCGGATTCAAATACGCCCGACAATTTTGAGTTAAGGTCTTGCTTGATGATGACAATGCCCTTGGAGGACAAATCGGCCGCATTGAGCCGTTTAAGGGCCACGTCGTAATAGTCGTTAAAGTTGTCCAGACCGGTTACCTCATGACCGTCGGCGCGCAGCCTTTCGCAAAGATGCGACCCGATAAACCCGGCGGCTCCCGTTACAAGAATTTTCATGCCTTTTCCTTTTTAACGATGCCAAACGGCGTCCAGCTGAGGTTTTCGTCCTTAACTTTTTTGCGGATGGCCAGATTGGCGGCCAGTGATTCCTTGGTTTTGTATCCGCGGGCGTGGTCCAGGTGCAAACAGATGGCCTTGTGCCGGATCTGTTTTCCCTTGATGCCGTGGTTTTCCAGGCGTTCGCCGATTTCCCGATCGGGTCCGCCGTACTTCATCCGCTCGTCATATCCGTTGACGGCTATCAAGTCATCTTTGAACGCCGATGAGTTGCAGTTGTTGAAGGAAGGCGTCGTGGGCGTAATCAAATCCAGCAACGACGCCAGGATGCCACCGGTTCCTAATTTTAGGGTTTGCGAAAATCCCAGTTTGTCGATGCTGCGCAACCAGCCCACGTTAAAACATCGCTGTGATTCGATATCCGCAGGGGTGATGGCCTTGCTGGTTTTCATCGTCAGCTTGCAGTATCCGCCCGACAAGAAACGTCCTTTTTGCGCCTCGCGTGCGTGAACTTCTACAAAATCGCGCCTTGGAATACAGTCGCCATCAGTCATCAAAATGTACTCATGGGCGGCTTCGACAATGGCTACATTAAGGATTTCCTGACGTCGGTACCCCTGGTCGGCATGCCACAAATGGCGAATCGGCACCGGATAGTCGGCCGCGTAGCGATCGATGAGTTCCTTTGTGGACGGACGCGAACCGTCATCGGCAATAATTATGTCAAAATCTTTGTAGGTTTGTACTTTATACCCGATCAGCACTTTTTCAAGCCAATCCTCGGCATTGTAGGTACTGATCACGACAGTTATTTTCATACGCTTTGGTTGTTGTCTGCACTTTCATCGCCGTTTATCAGCGTATTGATGCCGTTTGCGGCCGATGTGATGCGGTTTTTTCGGTTGTATTTCCTAATTTCCAGGTTGCGCGATTGTCCGCTGGCCGTGGCATAGGCGCGCTGGTGTTCCAGGTGAAGGCAAATGGCTGAATAGCGGATCTGCTTGCCAAAGACGCCATTGTGGGTAAGCCTTTCACCAAGTTCCCGATCCTCGCCGCCGTAACCCATTTCCTGATTGAATCCGTTGACGGCCAGAATGTCTTTTTTCCAGCCCGATGCGTTATGCCCGTTCCACGAGGCTTTGGTAGGCGTAAACCGGTTGAGGATTCCCGCCTGCCAGGGCGTTGCCGTCAACTTGAGGTTTTTGGATGACTTTTTAAGGCCGTGCGCCATCAGCCAGCCAACGTCAAAACAGCGCTGAGAGGTGATGTCATCGTTGTTGATGGCCAGCGAGGTTTCCATCGGCAACATAAAATACCCGCCCGACAAAAAATGCCCCTGTTGACGGAATTTTAAATGTGTTTCGACAAAATCACGCCGCGGAATGCAATCGCCATCGGTAAAAATCAGATAATCAGTACTCGAGGCTAAAATGGCTTTGTTGAGGATCAATGACTTTTGAAAACCGTTGTCCTCCTGCCAGATGTGATAGACCGGCATGGCAATTTTTGGCCGCATGGCGTCGATGAGTTCACGGGTGGCCGGACGCGAGCCGTCGTCGGCAATGATGATCTCAAAATCCGTCACCGATTGTACGCTAAAGCCAATCAGGACCTTTTCAAGCCAGGCTTCAGAATTATACGTACTGAAAATAACTGATGCTCTCATAATGACGGGTTACTTGCCCAACTTTTTTTTGATGTTTTTTCGCCGCTGCAACCGCTGCTGAAAGCCGTTGACCAGATGGGTCAAATCAGCCTCAAACGCCGCAGGATCACAGCCGTACAAACTTGCGTAATGCGTCGCTATTATTTTTATCAGGTCAGGATCGCGGGTAATCTTGGCCAGATTCATAAGGCGCATGTTACGATCCATCGGGTGAAACTTCATCCGGTTTAAATCTACCAAAAAAAAGCGATACCTGCCATCCTGGGTGCAAATGAGTGTGTTTCCGGGGGTGTTGTCGATAAATTCGACGCCTTTTTCATGAATGTCGTAAAAAAACGCCGTCCACTCGCGGGCAATGGTTTCGCGGTCGGGCAATTGCGGATTGTCAACCAAGGCGCGAAAGGTAAAATCAGCTTTCAGGTGTCGGCATGCGTAGTAACTGCGGCCCATCAGCCATCGGCCCTCTTCAAAATACGCTATGGGAGCGGGCGTGCCTATTTGAAGCGCGGTGAGTTTTTGCGCATACTCAAACGAACGACGCGCCTTTGACGGCCGGATCCATCGGTAAATAAAAGCGTTGATAAAATGCGGAACCTTGAACGCCTTGACATTGAGGTCTAGTCCGTCCAGTGAAAACACCTTGAGCGTGTTGCGTTTGCCGCGAACCAGCAGTTCACCTCCGGAATCAAATTGCCCGATGGCCTGTAAAACAGCTTCACGACGCGACTCGAACGCTTTTGAAAATACGCTTTTCATCTCGCGAAAATACAATATGTCAGGCGGTTTTAATGGGCGGGCGCGATAATATTTTAGTATGTTTGCATCAAAACCCGGCAATGAAGACCATCTTTTTAGAGGCGCACCATCTTAAGAATTTGTATTTTGGATTTGGTCAGTTTAACCTGCATCTGCTAAAAAGTATTGCGCGTCTTCAGGATCCTGACCTTCAGTTTGTGATTCATGCCAACAACAGCGCGTTTTTTAAAAAGGAATTTGGCGGGACGTTCCAATACAAGAGATTCTATGCCCTCAGGCGCTATCCGGCGTTCCGCATTCGCAAAACCTATGATTTGTGGCATTCGCTTAACCAGAATACACACATCGAGCCGCACGATACGCGTATGCCATACCTTTTGACGGTTCACAACACGCCGTTTGTCCGCAATCCGGACGACTACAAAACCCACAAGGAACACGTCAAATTTCAGGACAAGCTATACCGCAGCCAGGCAATTACCTACATTTCCGAATTTGCCCGCTCGAGCACCCACCGCTGGTATGACGTGCCAAATGTTCCGGAATTTGTAATCTACAACGGCAATCCAGTCGCGCACCTTGAACTGCCGGAATCGCACAGGCCCACGTACATGCCGGAAAGACCTTTTTTGTTTTCGATTGGCGAAATCACCGGCCGGAAAAATTTTATGTCGCTGGCGCAGATGATGCCGCTTTTACCGGATTTTGAGCTGGTGATTGCGGGAAAGAATTCAACGCGTGACGCCGCCGCCATCCTGGAATTTGCCGCGGTAAATGGATTGGCTGACAGGATTAAACTGCCGGGAAAAATTGGCGACGCCGACAAATTGTGGTATTATCAAAACAGCAAGGCATTTGTGTTTCCCTCGCTTAGGGAAGGATTTGGCCTGCCGATCATAGAGGCGATGCGATTCGGAAAGCCGGTGTTTAGTTCAAACCTGACGTCGCTGCCGGAAATTGGCGGCGATCTGGCGATTTACTGGAACAATTTTGAACCGGAATACATGGCGCAAACCGTAGTCGACGGGCTGAAATTATTTGAGAGCCAAAAGGACTTGTTGATTCCCAAAATGGTGGAGCGCGCCAATTCCTTTAGCTGGGACAACTCGGCGCGACAATACCTGGACGTTTACCGCAAAATGCTTTAACCCTCTATCTTCCTGATTTCGCTTTTAAGGAACTCCTCGCCCAGCAAAACCTTGTCCTGAACGTGCTTTAGGTTGTACAAGGCTGTAGAAAAATAGGCTATCGCCTTGTCGACACCCAAACTTTGGTCGAGGTTAAAGACCTCCATCGGGAAGTATTTGGGCAGGAACAAAACACCGGGATCGTCAAATTGGTATTGCGTAACCTCGCGCGGGTGCGACTTAAAGTAAACGTTCTTTCCCTGTGCGCGTTCCTGATTGACGATGCTGCGGTACAATTTGATCTTGGTCGATTCCTTGCACAGCGAATCCTCTGACAGCGGCTGGGTAATGATGAGTGTCACCGATGCATCGCGGTTAAGGACTACCCCGCCAATCAGCGAACGAACGATGTTTTGCTTTTCCGCTTGGGTAAGCTGGTCTTCGAGTACGGTGATGTCGAGTTTCTTGAGTTTCGGGATCAGGACTTTGTCGGTTACCTTTTCCGGGTAACTTACCCAAACTTCCTTAATCTGGGTGTCGTGGCCCTTGAGCATGGGTAGCTTGGTTATGTACTTTCGGCGCAGACGGCGGACAGTGCCCAAACGCTGGGTGTAGGTTCCGTAGCCGTCCTCGTACATCCTGAAAAAGTTGTTGGGGAATTCCAGAATAAAATAGGCCCGAGTCCGGTTAATCTGGAAAAGGTTGATTTGTGAGTTGCGGATAAAGTCGTGATGACGCACCAGGCCTTCGTTGTGCTGGTGGTAAAGACCGCGGATAATGGCGGGCCTGTCGGTGACATAGCGCCAAAATCCGAAGTTCTTTTTCATGTTGCGCAAAATCGTGTACCCCTTGATGCGAACCACCTCCTTAAAAAGACCAAGCTTTTCGACATTTTGTAAAAACGGATCGATGTCGGTAATCAGATCATCAAAAAAGAACAATACGGATTCCCCACCTTCTTTCTGGAACTTATACGCCTCCAGAATGGAAATGTACACGTGGTAAGTGGAGCAACAAACAAAAGTCTGGTTCATTTATCCCTTGCGATTTTTTAGCTTTTCTCGCTGAACCATCTCAATGTCAAGAATGTCTTTGTTTTTGTAGGTAAGCGCCTCGTAGGTTGCCGCCAGGTCGCGCGCCAATTTGCGCATGCCCATCGGTTCCAGCGATGCCGCGTGATCGGTGCCTTTCCAGGTACGGTCGAGGGTGTAGTGACGCTCGATGATGCTGGCGCCCAAAGTATAGGCTGCGATATCGATGGCAATCCCCAGGTGGTGACCTGAAAATCCTATGTGCTTGACCCTGTCTTCATACTTTTCGCGCAGGCGGTTGATCTCCAAAAGGCAAACGTCGTGAAACGGCACCGGATATCCCGATGTGCAGTTGTAGAGCACAAGGTCTTTGGCGCGGCCGTGTTTTTCAAAAAAGCTTACCAGTTCCTCAGTCTCGTCCTTGGTGGTCATGCCGGTCGAAATGTGGATCTCGCCCTTGTAATTCCCGCAAAGCCACTCCAACATGGTGTAATTGTTATTGCAGGCCGATGGAATCTTGATAAACTGCGGATTGATTGACGCAATTTCCTTGGCCGAGGTCAAATCCCAAACCGATGTCGAGTAAACGATACCCAGCGATTCACAGTATTCCTTTAGTTCGCGGTTTTGCTCAAGGTCAAATTCCAGGAATTCGCGGTGTGCGCCATACGTATCGCCGTATGAATTGGCCGGATTGGGGTGTGGCGCATTGTATTGCTCCTCAGTAAGCAGCTCGCGGTTGTTGCGCTTTTGGAACTTTACGGCGTCGGCATTGCAAAAAATCTTGGCGATTTTGATGAGTTCTTTGGCGATTTCCATGTCGCCTTTGTGATTGCATCCGATCTCGGCAATCAAAAACGGTTTTTTATACTTAACTTCTTTCATAGCGTTTGTTGTATTTCATGATGTGTTCGCAAACATAGCGGATGGCGCCCGCCGCCGAATCAGCCGGAACGGTAAAATCTGCATTGTTCTTTATGATTGCCATACCATTATTGGGCGCAAATGACCAGCCCACGAGCAGCATCGAGGCCAGATCGTTGACGTCATCTCCAAGATAAGCAAAATTTTTGGCGCTCAAACCCTCGCGCAAAATAATATCTTGTAAAACGGCATACTTGTCCTTGACGCCAAAATACACCTTGTCAATCTTGAGTTTCTTCATTCTTTGCTCGACCAGCTTGGACCTTTCGGACGTGATCACCACTACCTCTACCTCGTGCTGACGGAGGATTTCAAGCCCCATCCCGTCGCGCATGTCAAACTTTTTAAGCAATTCGCCGTCGGGCCCAAAGTAAACGCAGCCATCGGTAAATACACCGTCGACGTCCAGGAACAAATGTGTAATCCGGCCGCCGTCCTTTTGGCTTCGGACGCGGTCAATCAACAAATGTTCAACGATTCCCCAGTCGGCCAGGCTGTCAATTTCCATGAGCGACTCCTCGGGCATTTCAACCAGCCCGACTTGTCCGCCCAATCGGTTGCGGTTGTTGCGCAGCGCATGGGCCGCAGTCGTATACACGGCACCGTTTTCAATAAAGAGGCCGTCAAAATCCTGGCGGCGCGGGCGGTTTTTGTAATCGTAATTTTGTGGTGTCCCATCGGCATTCCATGTAAAACGGTGTGTCTTAACAACGGTCAGGGCTGAATCGAAACCCGACTCAAGTTTATCCAGACAGCGGTTGATGTCCGCACGGGTAGTGAGCGGCGAGGTGGCCTGCAAAAGACAAAAAACATCAAAGTCCCAACCTGTTTTTTCACAGAACTCCAACATGGCCGACTCGGTCGATGCACTGTCGGTGGCCGATTCATCGCTTCGACGCATCACCGTTACCTTGTTGGTCCAATGGTATTCTTCAGGAACCGACTGCAGGATTTCCTCGTCATCGGTATAGAGGTAGACATGGTCGAGGGATGAAAATATAGCTTCAGCCAAAACCCATGAATACAAAGGCCTTCCGGCAATTTTCTTCTTGTTTTTGTTGCGTATTCCCTTTGACCCTTTGCGCAGCGGTATAAACCCGATTTTCTTGGACATAAGCGTATGGTAACCGGGCAAAGATATAAACATTTTCATTCGCCAAACGGTGTCGATTACTTAATTTTGCACCATGGATATGACCTTAATCAACACAGAAGTTGCCAAGGCACTCGAGGTAGTGCAGGCGGGCGGAATCATCCTCTATCCTACCGATACCGTATGGGGAATAGGATGCGACGCCACCAATCCTGACGCAGTGGCCAAAATCTATAAACTCAAGCAACGCGAGGAAAGCAAAAGCATGATTGTGCTGGTCAACGGCGAACGCATGCTTTACCAGGTTTTCAATCAGATCCCGGAGGTGGCCTGGAATATCCTCGAACTGGCCGAAAAGCCCACCACACTGGTTTTGGACGATCCGCGCAACGTGGCACCAAACATTATCGCATCCGACAACACCCTGGGGATGCGACTGGTCAAAGAGCCGTTTTGCTTCAAGCTGATGGAACGCCTTAAAAAGCCCATCGTCTCCACATCGGCCAACATATCCGGCCAGCCCACGCCGCTGTCATTTGCCGAAATTGATCCGGCCATCGTAAGCGGAGTTGATTACGCCGTAAATTTTCGAAGGGACCAACGGGCTGAAAAAGCGTCGTCCATTATCAAACTCACCAAGGATTCGCAGGTGAAAGTCATCCGCAAATAATATGTCAGAGGCAAACACCGGGAGCCAAAACGGCCCCACGACCCCCCGTACCGATTATACAAATGCCCTGCACCACCACATCTTTGAAATCATTCGCGATGCATCGACTGATTTAGGTGTCGACAGCTACGTAATTGGCGGCTATGTGCGTGATTTCCTGATGGGACGCGATCACAAAAAAGACATTGACGTCGTTGCAGTAGGCAGTGGCATCGACCTGGCGCTAGCCGTATCTGACAAATTGCCCAGAAAGCCAAAGGTCCAGGTTTTTAAAACCTACGGAACGGCCATGCTGCGTTATGACGATATCGACATTGAGTTTGTGGGCGCAAGAAAGGAATCGTACGCACATGAGAGCCGCAATCCGGTGGTTGAGTCCGGCACGCTAGAAGATGACCAAAAACGCCGCGACTTTACCATAAACGCGCTTGCCATCGGACTGGATCAAAGGCACTGGGGACAATTGCTCGATCCTTTTGACGGACTGGCCGATCTGGAAAACAAAATCATCCGTACGCCACTCGATCCTGATGTGACCTATTCTGACGATCCGCTGCGGATGTTGCGCGCCATTCGGTTTTCGAACCAACTGGATTTTACCATCGAGGGCCAATCACTGGCGGCCATCAACAAGAACAAAGACCGGATCAGGATAGTCTCGGGCGAGCGGATTGTGGAAGAACTAAACAAAATCCTGTCGACGTCCAAGCCGTCCGTCGGTTTTCTGCTCTTGTACCGCACAGGTCTTCTCGATATCATCCTGCCGGAGCTCACGGCGCTGAATCAGGTTGAGGAAATTGAAGGCCAAACACACAAGAACAACTTTTATCATACACTTGAAGTAGTCGACAATATCTGCAAGAATACCAGCGATTTATGGTTAAGATGGTCGGCGCTTTTACACGATATCGGAAAGGCGCCAACCAAGCGTTACGACAAGCGCGTGGGCTGGACTTTCCACGGCCATGAATTCCTGGGCGGCAAGATGGTCCGCAAGATTTTTGAGCGCCTGCACATGCCGCTAAACCACAAGATGAAGTTTGTCCAAAAGATGGTTTCCATGAGTTCGCGGCCGATTGTGCTCTCACAGGAAGAAGTGACCGACTCAGCCGTGCGCCGCCTGGTTTTTGACGCCGGCCAGGACGTGGAAAGCTTGATGACGCTTTGCGAAGCCGATATCACCACCAAAAACCCAAAACGGTTTGCCAAATACCACAACAATTTCAAGTTGGTACGTCAAAAGATCGTCGAGGTTGAAGAGCGCGATCGCGTCCGCAACTTTCAGCCACCGGTGACAGGCGAGGAAATTATGGAGATTTTCAACCTGCCGCCTTCGCGTGAAATCGGCATACTCAAAGAAGCCATCAAAGAAGCCATACTGGAAGGCGAGATCCCGAACAGTTATGACGCGGCTTATGAATTTATGATGGCCAAAGCCTTGAAAATGGGACTTAAACCTTTAAAAAATTAACATCGATATGAATACTGTGCGCCAAAATCGTCCGGTTATCCTGTGGTTGCTCACCGGATGCCTCTTAATTTTTATCATGGTGGTCGTGGGGGGCATCACGCGGCTTACCAATTCCGGCCTGTCGATGACCGACTGGCACCTGGTGACCGATACCTTCCCGCCTACAACCGAGGAAAAATGGCATCAGGCATTTGAAGACTACAAGCAATATCCCGAATATAAACTCATCAACAGCCAGAAAGACTTTACACTGGACGATTACAAGTTCATCTACTTTTGGGAATGGTTCCACCGGTTTATCGGGCGGGTCATCGGGTTGGTGTTTGTCATTCCGTTTGTCTATTTCCTGATCCAAAAAAAACTCAGCAGCGAAACCATCAAAAAATGCCTTTTCCTGTTTGGATTGGGCGCGCTTCAGGCCTTTTTTGGCTGGTACATGGTCAAGAGCGGCCTGATCGACAATCCCGACGTAAGCCACTTTAGACTGTCGCTGCACCTCACTACGGCGTTTATCACCTTTGCGGCCACGCTATGGGTTGCGCTCGACCTGATTTACCCCGATCGACGCCCAGCCATTGCAAACTTGCGCAAACTGATGATGGGAACGCTGGCGGTGTTGTTGCTCCAGATTATTTGGGGCGGGTTTGTAGCCGGTCTAAACGCCGGCCTTATCCACAACCACTGGCCCATGATGAGCGACGGACAATTCCTGCACGATTCGGTGTTTTTGGAGCGCGAAACCTGGTACGCTGCACTCACCGAAGGAAAAAGCGGGGTTCAGTTTGTACACCGTATGCTTGCCTATGTCGTGGTGTTTATGGTCCTTTTCACGTTTGCCAAAAGCCGCAAAACCACTTTGGACACCACTACGCAAAAAGGATTCAGCGTTATGGTCGCGTTACTCGGGTTGCAATTTGGCCTGGGCATTTATACGCTCTTGGCAGGCGTTCCGCTATGGCTTGGACTGGCCCATCAGATTGGTGCTTTCTTCCTGCTTAGCAGCGTGACTTTTGTGCTGCATCGGGTGTCAAAATAGCTGGATTTTAACGTATAGAGGATTTCTATATTGAAAGTGTTATTATTTGGTTTCCAGATATTTGAATCAAATCAGTTAAAGCTTTTTATAATCAATCGAGCCAGGTTCTGAAAGCCGGCACGCGCTCCCGCGAAACGACCACCTCATCGCCCCGATAGGTAGGCAAAAGTACTTTTAGACGGGAGTTGGTATACAGGATAATCTCGCGGACGGAACTAAGCGGCAGGATGAACTTTCGGCTGATGCGGAAAAACGATTTTGGGTCGAGTTCCTGCTCGAGCAATTCCAAAGTGGTATCGAGCAGATAATCGCGGTTGTCGAGGGTGTGCAGATATGTGCCTTTGTTTTCGCTGTAAAAGCACTCCACCTCCTCTACCGGAATTACTTTAAGCTGATGGCCCACACGTACGGAAAAGCGCTGTTTAAACCCGCGGTCAATCGGGTTGGTGAGCAGTAGCTTGATCTGGTCAAAGTCAATTGACGCAAAACTTTTGGCTTGGGCCTGATTCCTGAATTTGGCTACGGCCGCTTGTAAGTCATCCTCATCAATTGGTTTAAGCAAATAATCTATACTGTTTAATTTAAAGGCTTTTAGCGCATATTCGTCATAGGCCGTTGTAAAGATGATCGGACTGCTGATGCTGCACGCGTCAAAGATTTCAAATGACAATCCGTCCGACAATTGGATGTCGAGAAAAATCAGGTCAGGATGCCGATTCCCCAAAAACCATTCGACCGCCTCGGCCACCGAATGAAGCATGGCCACCGGTTGGATGTGCAGTTTTTCTAATTTGCGCGACAGCAATCGGGCGGCCGGCATTTCATCTTCAATGACAACTGCGGTTATTCCCATGTCTTAGTGTTTTTGCGGTTCATCAGTTTGCGGATTTTGCGCTCCTCCCATTCCGGACCAAAAAAAACCTGGTTGTAAAAAACCCCAAAGGCGTGAAAAGCGAGTCCTATCCCCCAAAAGAAAGCGGTGGCAAACACCTCGAAACTCCAAAATGATTCGCCCGGATCGAGCCTGAAATATCGCAAGGCAAGCAAAATTAAATTCACGATCAGGTAAGCTCCAAGGTGTTTGTAAAAACCCGATAGCGATTTTACGCGTTTACGGGCGCGCTCATAGCGGATTGCCTCTATGTCTTTTTGATGATCATTCATGGTGTTTTGTATTTTGTTTTTCCTTTTCCATTAGTTCCCTGATCTTTCGCTCTTCCCAGTCCTTGCTAAGCCAGGGTTGCCAGCCAAAGGCCTCGGCCGCGTGAAAAAGCAGTCCCAAACCCCATCCGCCCATCGAGAAAAAGAACCAGTAATAATCAGGCGTGTAGCGCAAGTTTATGAAAATCAGCACCGGCATCACGATGCAATAACAGGTTAGATTGATATAAAAACTCCGGATTTCACGGGCCTTTTTCCGGGCGCGTTCATAACGTTGCGCCTTGGTCAGTTGATTTATTTCCATTTCTTTTCCTCCTCTTTTTGCAAGATTTCTCTTATTTTACGTTCTTCCCAATCGCTTCCCAGGAAAGGCACAACGCCAAACACGGCCATGTAGTGAAAAGCAACCCCGATTCCCCATCCGGCGGCCGGGTATAAAAACCACAGGTGTTGCGGGTAGGTCATCAGGTTGATCATCATCAAGATCAGTATGGTTACGGTATATGAGGCCAAGTGACCGTAAAATCCTTTGATATCTTCCATTTTTTTCTGGGCGCGGAGATAATCGTTTGTAAAATCGTTTTCAGGTTGCATAACAGTATGAATTTGTCGGGTTAACACCGGAATACTCACGGCAAACCGGTTGGAATCATTTTCAATCAAAACGGTGCGACGCGTAACCAGGGCGTATCGGCTGACGATATTTTGCAGCCCCACCCCATTGCGGTCGCTGAGTACTTCCTTTTTTTGAAGGTTGTTAGACACTACGAGATAATCGCCATTTACCGTGATGTCGATGTGCAGCGGACGTTGCGGACTCACCACATTGTGCTTGATGGTATTTTCCAGCAGCAACTGAAGCGACAGCGGTACCACTTTCCCTTCGCCGTTGGGATCAACCTCCGGCAAGGTGAAAAAAAGGCTGTCTTCAAATCGCATGCGCAAAAGCTCCATGTAGGTTTTGGCAAAGGCCAGTTCCTCGGCCAGGCTTACCAATTCCTTGTCTTTTTGTTCCAATACGTATCGGTATACTTTTGACAGTGAACTGGTAAATTTTTGCGCCCGCGCCGGATTTTCATCGATCAGCGCATTGAGCACGTTAAGGCTGTTGAACAAAAAATGCGGGTCGATCTGGTTTTTGAGGCTTTCGAACTTGGCTGATGCCGTGCCTGCAATAATCTGATGCTGCTTGACTTTTTGCTCCTGATAACGCTTGTAAAAGTTGAACGCATGGAAAAACAGCGACAAAGTCATGGTGATCAAAAACGCCAGAATGTAAAACCTCAGCTTTTCAGCCTTCCAGAATTCAACAAATCCCTCGCCTTCAATTGCTACGTTTATCACCACGCGGATAAGGAATATGCCGGCCAGGGTAAGCACCACGCTGCCAACGGCTCCCAGCAAGAACCTTTTTGGACCCGTCGTTACAGTTCCGGGGCGGTAAACAAAGTCAAAAAAAACAGCGTTGATTGCCGTCAGCACGACACTGTAAAGGCAGGTGTAGGCTATCTCGAGCATCAGCGGGTAGCCCATGTCCAGCTTTCGGCCATCCAGCACCTGGATTCCAATCAAAACCGCGGCAATGACTACGCTGAGCACCAGGCCCAAACCCAAAACTTTAACCAGATAGCGCAAAATATTCATCGTTTACTTATTACATTCTTGTTGTACCATCAGTGCGCGTTCAAGTCCCCAGGCCGGGTAAAGCGGCGACTGTGGCTTTTCGGCCTTAAAAAGTGCGATGGCACGGTTAACTTGTTCACACATCGGTTTCACATCTTTTCCAAAATATCGGGCCGTACCCATTTCAAACTCAGCTTTTCCAAACACCACGCGAGGGTTATCCGGCGCCAGCATTTCGGCCTTTTGGTAGGCTTCCATGGCCTTTGGCGAATACACCATGGCGTGAACCATCGGGTCTGACACTATCCAGGCCGTATAAACAAGCGCCTGCACCACGTACAGTTCAGGATTCTTGTCGTCTTTTGCCATTTCAACGTCCACCGCTTGCTGGGCGCGCGTCAGGTAAGCTGATACCGCTTCCTTGTCGCGGGTTTGGAACGATGCCGTTGCGTTGACCATGGCAAGATAATAATTAGGCAGCCATTGATCAGGTTCGGCGGCGGCAATCCGCTCAAAAAGCGCCGACGCCTCGCCGGTTTTGTTTTCGCCCCAAAGCGCCAGGGCCTTTTGCATGCCGGTCTCAAATTTAGATTGCGCTCCGGCAACCCAGCTCATTAAAATCAGTACTAAAGTAATTGCTTTCATTGGATTAGGATTTAATGTTGTAAAAGTATCAGCGTTATAAAAATCCAGGAATTAAAGTTGACCCAACTGTAGAATTTGGCGGATGAACCGTTATAAGTTGCGCAGCTGGTTGGCCTTTTTATCGCTGCTGATGGTCCAGAAAAACCCGACAAAGAAAAACCGGTCGGCCGTAGGGATGATGTCGCGGCGGGCAAACCGGCCATTGGCATCCGGACTATCGGCGTATTCGTAGCCAAAAACATTGGCGTTGTTGAGTACGTTTGACGCCGAGAAGTACAAAATCTTTTGCGCATCGAGCAGATAGGCCCAACTTAGGCTAAGGTTGTTAAACGCCGGCGTGCGGCTGTTCATGAACCCGTCGCGGTTGGGATTGGTATACGGCCTTCCCGATGCAAAAGTATGCGTCAACCCCACCTGCGACCTCAGCGAATTGATCCAGTACTTTGTCACCACCGACAACGTGTGATCGGCCACAAATCCAGGCGTGGCCTGTTCGGGGAAATTGCGGTACCGGCGTTGCGTATCGATAAACGAATAGGAAACCCAATATTCCACGTTTCGCACTGACTTCCCGTCGCGCCAAAAAACGTCTAAACCGCGGGCATAACCTGATCCATCCTGGCGGAACTCCGATTCCGGGGCGGGAACGGGCGTGTCATACCACAAAAGGTTGGCATACATTTTTTGATAAGCCTCCAGACGCAGCGTCTGCCTGTCATGGCTATATTGATAATTGACGAGATAATGCGAGGCGCGTTCACTGGTAAAATCATGGGGTTCAAACTTAAGATAGACCGTTCCGGGCGCCTGACGAAACGCTCCGTACGCGGCTGAAAACTGCGCCTTTTTATTCAGCTTGTAAGCCATCGACAGTCTCGGACTCACGACGGTTTCATCCAAAAGCGTGTTGTGATCAAGTCTCAGTCCGGCGCGACCGCCCCATTTCTTGCTCAGGGAAAACTCTGCTTCAGCATAGGAAGCAGCTATCGACTGGCCAAAATCAGTGGGATAATTGATGCCCGTGGCGCGATAAGTTTCACTGAAATCAGTGTAGAACCAATCGGCACCAAAACTCAAGCGGAACGAACCCGAGAACTTTTTTTGCAGTTTGCCTTTTAGGTGAAAAGTGATTTCGTCATTAGACACGCGACCACCGGAAAGCCCTATGCGATTCTGTCCGATGCCATAAGCCACGCCGCCCAATACGGTCCACGCGTTGCCAAACGATCCGCTGTAAGATGAATTGAGATAGAAATTGCGGTTGGTGAGGTCAACCCGGGTCTGGCCGGTATTGATCGATTCCTGGTTCAAATCAAAGCGGCTGGCATCAAATGCGGCATAAAATTTAAACAACCCGTTTTGCAGTTTGTATCGGTAGACGGTTTCGCCGGCCAGCGACTGGAACGCGCGGTTCCACTTGATGTTTTGCGCGATGGCCGCCTGATAGGGCGAAAGATCGATATACGAGAGATTGTAGGAAACCGATGACTTTTGCCATTTTCTGGTTTGTCCAAGCCCCAGCCCGACGGTCATTAGTGAGATATCGGTTTGGTCTTGCGCCGGCTCGTCGATCGTATTGAGCAAAAGCACACTGGAAAGCGCCTGTCCGTATTCGGCCGAATAGCCGCCGGTGGAAAATGCCATCCCGCTGAACAAAAACGGTGAGAACCGTCCGCGCGTTGGGATGTTGCCCAACGTTGCCCCGTAAGGTTGGCCCACGCGGATGCCGTCGATATAGGTTTGCGTCTCATCGGCCTCGCCACCGCGTACAAAAAGCCTCCCGTCCTCCCCTACGTTGTTGGTCCCCGGCAAAGTTTGTAGTGCGGCAATGATGTTGCCCGCCGATCCTGCGGTGGTTACGATATCGAGCGGCTTCAGGACGGATACGCGCGCCTTGTCGCCGGTTTGCATCATTCCGGCCGATACTACGATTTCGTCGATGGAATTGGCCAAAGGTTTTAAGACAATGACAAGCGGGGTGTTTTGTTCCGGGCTGAATGCGATTTGCTGCGGATCGTACATCAACGCCGACACTGAAAGTACTTGCTGGCCTGACACATCGGTGGTGAATTCAAAACTTCCGTCGGCTGCGGTGGTGGCGCCGTCATAGGTCCCGTCGATAAAGACGTTGACCCCGGAAACTGGTTTTTGGGCTGCATCGGTGACACGGCCCGACACCTTGTGCTGGGAACTGGCAAAAAACGAAAGGAATAGTGTCAAAAAAGTTAAAATCGGCTTCATTTCATTTGATTTTAAAGCAAAGTTGCCGGCATTGGCGGAGCGGGACAATAAAATCTGTCTGAACTGTAAGAACCGGCGGATGAATTGTATTTCGTATTTTTGAAAAAACGCTTTATGAAATCAATCCTGCTTTGTTTGCTGCTGTCATTATCGGCCTTTTCACAACAGACGTCCTACAACGAATCGCTCGCGGTTAAACTGGGGGCCGATGATTACGGAATGCGTCAATACGTGCTTGTCATCCTTAAAACCGGACCGGCAAAACCGGCGGATGCTGAAAGGCAAAAGCTTATGGCCGGCCATATGGAGAACATTGGGCGGATGGCTGACGAAGGAATGCTTGTTATGGCAGGGCCGTTTTTGAAAAACGAACTTGCCTATCGCGGGCTTTATATTTTTGCGGTAAAAACCGTAGAGGAGGCGCGCGCCCTGACTGAAACTGACCCTGCGGTAAAAGCTGGCGTTCTCGAGGCGGATTACCTGCCGTGGTATGGGAGTGCCGCCCTGCCTGAACTGACTGCCATCCACAAGACCATTCAGAAACAAAATAAATGACCGCTGATTGTTGATTTCTTTTTAAATCTCAAGCGGATTTAAGTTTTACTTTTGCAATCCTAATTTCAAGTTTATGGTTTACAAGTTCAGAGTTATCCTGGATGCTGAGGAAGATGTTTTTCGGGATATTGCAATTTTACACGACGATTCACTGGAAGATTTGCACAATGCGATTGTCAATGCTTTTGGGTTTGACGGATCAGAGCCAGCGTCTTTTTACACCTGCGACAATCAATGGAACCAGGACGAGGAAATTTCGCTTTTTGACACAGGCGACGTGGCCGGGGAGCAAAAAATCATGTCGGATTACCAGTTGTCGGAACTGCTGGACGAACAAGCCACCAAAATCATTTACGTATATGATTTTATAAACATGTGGACGTTTCTTGTTGAGCTTGCGGCCATCGAGGAACCTAAGCCGGGTGAGACTTATCCCGCCGTTTTGTTTGCTCATGGCGAAATGCCTGAATCGGCGCCCGAAAAGGATTTTACCGAGGCCGAGAACGAATTTGACTTTGACCAGGACGATTACGACGAAGAAGACCTGGACATGTTTGACGACAACGAGAACTTTGAGGATTTTGGGTTTGAGGAGAACTGGAACTGAGCAATTGAATTGACAATCGATAATTGATAATTACTTACAATGGGTCGCTGACCTGATACTATGATCAATCTTTACAATACGCATATTGAAACGCTTTCCATCCACCGGGTGGGTAACAAAAGCCGGAATGAATCAGTGTTCATATCTGAAAAACCCTATTCGCTCAACGATGAGATCGTTCCGCTTTTAAAGGAGTTTTTCCTGAAACCCTTTCGTGAAAAGGAAGAAAATTACTACCATTTTGCGCATGACGTCGATCTGGAATATCACGATCTGTACAAAATGGCAACACAGGTTTTTGAAAATCCCGATCAGTTGCACGAGATTTCCAAAAAGATCACGTCGCATTTATACGAGCAGTCCAACCATCCGCACATTAAAAGCGGTGAGGTTTACGTGGCCTACATGACGCATCTGTCGCTCGACAACAAACCGGTGGAGGCACTGGGAATATTTAAGAGCGAGCTTCAATCAGATTTTTTGCAGTTCAATGAAAACGGCTCGCAGCTGGAAATGATCCTTCAGCAAGGCATCAGCCTGAACAAACTCGACAAGGGTTGCCTGATTTTCAACAGCCACAAGGAAGAGGGTTACAAAGTGCTCAGCATCGACAGCAACCGCTATGACGCCCGTTATTGGCTGGAGCATTTCCTGTCGGTTGATACCTTGGAGGACGAGAACTTCATCACCAAAAAATACCTTAAGTTTTGCCAGGGATTCGCTAAAGACGTGGTGCTTCCGGCCGAAGACAAAAAAGAGGAAGTCATGTTCATGAACCGATCGGTAAACTTTTTTGCAAAGAATGACGAGTTTGAGGAATCAAAGTTCCTTAACGAAGTACTTGACAATCCTGAACTGATTCCGGAGTTTAAAAACTACAAAGTTGACAAGGGTGCCAAGTACAGCATTGAGGATGTAACCAGCTTCCCTATTGCCAACGCGGCGGTGAGTGATGCGCGCAAAACCATCAAAAACGTGATCAATCTGGACACCAACATCCAGATTAAACTGGATTTCATCAACCCGGAGAGCGCCGAGAAGTTTGTTGAAAAAGGATGGGATGAGGAACGCCAGATGTATTACTACCTGGTATATTTTAACAAGGAACAAAAATCATAAGGGGCGTTTTGCCCCCTTTTTTTTGAATTTGACCGATTTATTTTTGGTGATTAAAAACAATAGTCTAAGTTTACGCCACCAAATCTATTAACCATGAAATCAATAACCTACGGGGATACTACCCTTAGGGGACAGATGCGATGCACCATCTTTGGTCATAAGTTTAAAGCTGTTCCATCCCTCCCGGGAAGCCATCGCGAGTTTGAATGCGCTGTTTGTCAAGTTCGTGCCACCAACGACGAGCACACCGACAACATGAGCTTTGACGAAGAATTCAAGGCGATAAACCGGGCATTGATCAGCCGCCACAGGCAAACATTTTCACTTTAGTGTAACAATTGTTTATTTTGGTCGTTCTAAACCCTGTTTTAAAACCGACCAATCTTGGAGACAATCTTATCTATCCGCAATCTTCACAAGCGATACGGCCGCGTCCATGCGGTAAACGACGTTTCGCTGGAGATTGTAAAAGGCAACGTTTACGGAATACTAGGACCTAACGGCAGCGGAAAATCGACCACGCTGGGTATAGTCCTTAATGTTGTCAACAAAACTCAGGGCGAATATTCGTGGTTTGACGGAAAGCTGGAAACCCACGACGCCCTTAAAAAAGTGGGCGCCATCATTGAGCGCCCTAATTTTTACCCCTACATGACCGCCCGCGAAAACCTTAAGCTGGTGTGTAAAATCAAGAACATCCCGTACACCAAGGTTGAGGAAAAACTCGAATTGGTTGGTCTTTTGGATCGCGCCGACAGCAAATTCCGGACATTCTCACTCGGGATGAAACAACGTCTGGCGATCGCATCGGCTTTGCTCAACGATCCGGAAATCCTTATTCTGGACGAGCCTACCAACGGACTGGATCCGCAGGGCATTCATCAGATTCGCGACCTCATCAAGCGTATTGCCGCTTTGGGAACCACGATTTTGCTGGCCTCGCACCTTTTGGACGAAGTAGAAAAAGTTTGCTCGCACGTGCTGGTTTTGCGCCGCGGAAAGATTTTGTACTCCGGACGCGTCGACGGCATGTCGAGCAATCATCCGTATTTTGAACTGCGATCGGCCGACAAGGCAAAACTGTCAGAGGCATTGCGCAACCATCCCGCCTACAGTCAACTGAACGAGGATGACGACAAAATCCTTTTTTATACCACGTATCCTGTCGAGCCTCAGGATCTTAACCGCTACCTTTTTGATGCCGGCATCGTCCTTGGGCATCTGTGCCAGCGCCGCAACAGCCTGGAAGAGCAATTCCTTGAACTAACCGCACAACAAGCCTAGCATGAAACGTCTACTCGCCATCGAACTCCAAAAAATCTGGAAAAACCGCGCCAGCCGCATCCTTACCATCAGCTACTTTATCCTGCTGACGTTTATCGCCCTGATTGCTTCGATCAAATTTGAAATAGGAACACTGAAAGTACATTTTGCCGAGATGGGAATTTTTAACTTCCCGTATATCTGGCATTTTAATACCTACATCGCAGCCATCCTCAAACTGTTCCTCGCCATTGTAATCGTATCGATGATGGCCAACGAATATAGCTACGGCACGCTTAAGCAAAATCTCATTGACGGGATGAGCAAAAAGGAATTTATCCTCTCAAAATTCCTTACCGTAGTAACGTTTGCCGGATTGTCAACTGTTTTTGTGTTTATCATTTCAATGATTCTCGGGCTGATTTTTTCATCGTATACCGAGGTTGACATTATTCTGTCGGACATGGGCTACCTGGTGGCCTACTTTATCAAACTGACGGCATTTTTCTCATTCTGCCTTTTTCTGGGCATTCTCGTCAAGCGATCGGCCTTTGCCATCGGATTCCTGTTTGTGTGGAATATCGTCGAGGGCATCATCTACGGACTGCTTACCTTTAAGATTTTTCCAAAAAGCGAAACTGCCGGCCAGATCATGCAATTCATGCCGCTCGAATCAATGGCCAACCTGATCAAGGAGCCTTTTACCCGATTATCGGTGGTGCGTAACGTTGAGGCTGCCATTGGCGGATCAAACGCTTTAAAGGATTACAGCGTACAGTGGACAGCCGTTCTCATAGCCGTTTGCTGGATTGTTATTTTCGTGTTAAGTTCTTATAAACTGCTGCAAAAACGCGATTTATAGTATCTTTGCAGATGCTATGAAAAGCATCTTTGGATATGCGTTTTTGCTGTGTCTGCTCACGTTTTCAGCACAGGCCCAGTACATTGTAACAAACAGTAATTTCACCGCGCAGCAACTGGTCGAGGACATTGTGATCGACAGTCCTTGCGCAGTGGTTTCCAATTTTACCCTAACGAGCAATCCCGATGGCGAGCCTGGATACGCCTATTTTACCAACGATTCTCCAAATTTCCCATTTCCGGAAGGTGTTCTGCTCACCACGGCTCCGGCCTCGTTTAGCCAAGGTCCCAACTCGTATCTTATTGATGCCGGACTGCCTTCATGGCCGGGCGATGTCGATGTGGAACAGGCGCTGCAGATAGGGCCGACGTTTAACGCCACCATTCTGGAATTTGACTTTATTCCGCAGTCAAACAAAATCAGTTTCAGATACGTTTTTCAGTCAGAGGAATATCTGGGATCGGCGCCCTGCCAATACTCTGACGGATTTGCTTTTTTGCTCCGCGAAGTAAACAGCCAGGATCAATATGAAAATCTTGCCGTCATTCCGGGAACCACAACGCCTGTCAAAGTAACTACGGTGCGCCCGCAGATTACTTCCGGCAACGGATGCGCGGCCATGAACGAGCAGTTTTTTGGCGGATACAACCCGGTGAACTACCCTACCAACTACGCGGGCGGAACGGTGGTACTGACGGCGCAGGCCAACGTCATCCCAAATACGCTTTATCACATCAAACTCGTCATTGCCGACGACGAGAACGTACGCTATGATTCAGGAATCTTTCTGGAAGCCGGAAGCTTTTCCGTTGGTACCGACATCGGCCCCAGCCGGCTAATCGCGACCAACAATGCCGTGTGCGAGGGCAATCAAGTGACGCTTACCGTAAACGAGCCCGGGACGCATTCCTATCAATGGTTTAAAGACGGCGTCCCGCTGGGAGCAACCGGACCAAGTTATGTGGTTTCCTCGGCTGGAACGTATATGGTTGAAGTGAACCTTAACAATTCCGGATGCATTGTAAAAGGTGAGGCGGTCATTGAATACGTCCCCTCGCCGCCTGTCACTCCGGCTACACTACAGGGATGCGATCCTAACAACGATGGCCAGGCAGTTTACAACCTCACTGCGCTTAATGACCAATTGGTTTCAGGCAATGCATCTGATTATACCTTTGCGTATTTTACCGGATCGGTTGATGCGCAACTCAATCAGAACCCTATCGGCAATCCGCAGCAATATAGTGCCGGGCCAAGCGTGGTGTACGTGCGCGTCGCCAATTCATTTGGATGTACGGTCATCGTATCGGCCCAATTGGTGCCAACACCGCCAATATCGCTGCCATCTGTACAAAAAACCTTTTGCAATGATGGCAACGGAGTTGAATCAATCTCACTGGAGGGCGAAATTGCGCCACTGATCTTACAAAACCTCCCTCCCGGCACCAACGTACTGTTTTACGCCACCGCAACCGATGCCGAACTGGGCGCCAACGCGTTGGGAGACGTTTATCCGATATCGGGAAACACCGCGCTTTTTGCGGCGGTAACTTCAGCAACTGCCTGCTATCAGGTAGTTACCGTATCGCTCGCCCTGGCGCAATTTGGGACCGATCTGGAGGATGAACAAATCTCGCTATGCCAGGGCGCGTCGGCTACGTTAGAGGCGCCGTCCGGTTTTGCGTATAGCTGGTCATCGGGTGAGACGACCCCTTCAATTACAGTGACCGCCTCGGGCGAGTATTCGGTTACGTTGACTAACACTCAGGGATGTTCGGCAACCAAGACGTTTTTTGTGTTTTTTGCGCAGCCGGCCGTATTTGAGGGAACGCAGATCAGTGATTTGTCAAACAGCCCGGCAAGCGTTACCGTGTTGTACTCGGGTGTTGGAAATTATGAATTTTCGCTGGACGGCAATACCTTCCAGACAAGTCCAACCTTTAACAATGTCGCCCCGGGCATTTACGACGTATTTATCCGCGAGACCTCCGGATGCGGGATAGCCGGACCGTTTGAGATTGCCGTGCTGGGCTTCCCAAAATTCTTTACACCCAATGGCGACGGGATTCGCGACGTCTGGACAGTTCCCAATCTGGCGCTGTTTCCAAATGCCCTGGTGAGCGTCTTTGACCGATATGGCAAGCTGCTGTACCAATTTGGCGCCAACGATCCCGGCTGGGACGGAACACACAACGGACGCCCGATGCCGTCATCTGATTATTGGTTTATCTTGAAACTTGGCAACCAACGCGGCGTTAAAAGCCACTTTGCCCTAAAAAGGTAACCTATTATTTTCTATTTTTAAGCCCATGAAAAAAATTGCCTGTTTGATTGTTTTGCTGACTGTCAGCTCGGTTTTTGCGCAGTTTAGCAAAACCCACTATATCCCTCCTATTTCGGCCTCGGCGAATGTCTCTCCGGAAGAGCAGTTCATTTACATCTCGACCCCAAATGAAGAGCCGGTCGACTTTAAAATCATGGCCCTGGGCGGGAACGTGGTAGAAGGCGTTGTGTCGCGCAACAATCCGTTTGTATTCAATGCAGGTTTTGGCGCAACGTCGCAGCTCAATGTACGGCCCAATCAAACCAGCATCGTACTGTCAAACAAGGGTTATATCATAGAGGCCAGCGACCTGATTTACGTCGCGGTCAGGATTATTGCCGGAAACACCAACCACGCGGGCGAGATCGTATCCAAAGGACTGGCCGGACTGGGTACGCAGTTTCGCATTGGCGGATACCTGAACACGCTCAACAACAACTACGACACCATTCACTATACTTTTGTATCGGTTTTGGCTACCGAGAACAACACCACCGTCCAATTTACCGACCTCAATACGGGAGTGCTTTTGGTCAATGACGAATTTTCGGGAAATACTCCGGCGCCTGTGGTGCTAAACGCCGGACAGAGTTATGTGATTGCCGTTGAAGGGCCCAACCCGTTTAACCGCGACGGACTCATCGGCAGCCTGGTATCATCAGACAAACCCATTGTGGTCAACTGCGGCTCTTTTGGCGGAACCAACGGCAGCATGAACAACCTGGATTTGGGTTTTGACCAGATTGTATCGGCCGAGCGCACCGGAACCGATTACATATTTATCAAGGCTACCGGAACCGACGAGGTCGAGCGCGTTACTATCATTGCGCATGAAGACGACACCAACGTTTTCTGGAACGGGAATGCAACGCCCGTGGCCAACCTGGACGCCGGTGAGTATACCAGTTTTACCGGGTCGATGTTCTCGGCACAGGGCAATATGTTTATCCAAACCAGCAAAAACGTTTTTGCCTACCAGTCCATTGGCGATAACGGCCGTCCTGATCAGGCCAACCAGGAAATCTTTTTTGTGCCGCCGCTCAGTTGCGAAACGCCTCACATTATCGACAACATTCCATTTATCAACCTTATCGGCGCCCGGCCTTTTACGGGTCGCGTGACCATCATTACTCAAACCGGATCTACCCTGGATTTTGTGGCTGACGGCAATCCGTATACGCTGGCCACGTTGCCCGCCGGAGTGACCGCCGTTGGTCCCAATAATGTTCCGGGCAACCCCGGCTATGTAACGTACGTCGTCACCGGATTTACCGGAAACGTTACGGTTCGGTCAACCGGACAGCTTTACCTGGCTGCTTACGGATCGAGTGATGCCGCTACTTTTGGCGGATTTTTCTCAGGCTTTACCTTTAAACCGGAAGTAGCTTTTTCACGATTAAATCCCGCGCTCGAAAACTGTATTCCCAACGTAGTGCTGTCGGTAAATGAGATAACGGCCTTTGACCAGTTTCAGTGGTTTTACAACGACAACCCGATTCCGGGCGCCACGGCCAGCTCTTATTCACCTACACAACCCGGCTATTACTATGTGACGGCAACCATCTCGGCATGCGGAGTTTCACTTACCTCAGATAAGATTCCCGTGAGCGACTGCGCCGGCGACATGGACAATGACCTGGTTAATGACAACGTCGACCTTGACAACGACAACGACGGACTCACCAATTGTTTTGAATCGGCGGGAAATGCGTTTTTCAACCTGACCAACCCGCTGGCCGGAAGCGTTACCTCGGGCGGATTTAGCAATGCGTTTACCGGAAGTTTCCCAGTTGGAACGGGAACACCTTCGGCCACGCCATTTACCGGAAATGCAGGCGGAACGTTTGTGTCGGAAGTGTCAGCCGGAAAGGGCAACACTTTTAACTACCGGATGGATTTTGCGAGTCCCATCAGCATTGCGCTCGAATACGCGTCGGCGGCAGCCAATACTGACCTGATCAACTCTACCGGTGAATTTATCGTCAGTGTTCCCGTTGATAAGACCATCACGGTCCTGAATCCGGACAACCAACTTTTGATCGATACCAATTACGACGGAATTTACGAGAGCAACGTGACGCAGTTTTCATCTTTTGAAATCCGGTTCCGCGTTAACGGAAGTAATCCGCTGCCGGCCGGCTCCGGAACTTTCTCTTTTAGGTCTTATCTGGTAAATTCCTTGACGTTCACGCATAAGAATCTGGTGGACGAACAGCCCAACCGTGCCACATTCAACATTCTGGCTACTTGCATCCCGATAGACTCAGACGGCGATGGCATTCCGGACCAGGTTGATCTTGACAGCGATAACGACGGCATTCCGGATTTTGTGGAAACACAGGGCGAAGATTTTGTGCCGCTGTCAAACACTGATAGCAACGGCGACGGAATCGACAATATTTTTGCGCCTGATTTTGCCCCGGCCGATACCGACGAGGACACCATTCCAAACTACCTGGACCTTGACAGCGACAACAACGGTATTTACGATCTTGTCGAATCAGGTGCCGGGATTGCCGATCCAAACAACAATGGCATCATTGAAGGCGTCGCGTTTGGCACCAACGGTCTGGCCAATCAACTGGAAACCTCGCCCGACAGCGGTGTTCTGGGTTATACCGTAGCCGATACCGACGGCGATGGCAATTTTGACTACATTGATCTTGACAATGACGGCGACAATTGCAGCGATGTGCTCGAAGCCGGTTTTGTCGATCCTGACGCGGACGGTATTTTGGGCAACGGCACGCCAAATGTGAATGCCAATGGCGTGGTAACTGGCGCCGGCGGATACACCACTCCAAATCCTAATTTCGTTGTGGCTACGCCGATCATCATCAACACACAACCTCAGGACGTTCTGGTTTGCGAAAATGTTCAGGCGGTCTTTACCATCGACACCAACGCCGGCGTCACCTATCAATGGCAGGTTTCGACAAATGGAGGCGGCGTCTTTACCAACCTGAACAACGATACGGTTTACAGCGGCGTGACCACTCCAACGCTGACGATTGCTGATCTGAGCTTTACCATGAACCAGTATCAGTATCGCGTGCAACTTAACCGTCCGAACAATATTTGCGGCGCGGTATCACAGGCTGCCACACTTGGTGTAAATCCACTCCCCGACTCCATGGTTTACACACTTGTGCAATGCGATACGGGAACAGCTCCCGACGGGCTGACGCTGTTTAACCTTGCCGAATCGATCCCAACCTTTACCGGAGGAAGTGTCGGTTTTGACGTGAGTTTTCACCTGTCGCTGGCCGATGCGCAAAACGGACTTCCCGGATTGCCGCTGGAGTATAACAACGTTTCCAATCCGCAAACGCTTGCCGTAAAAATCCAGGACAACAACACCGGATGCGTCAATTACAGTTCGCTGATTCTAAGCGCAAACCTGTTGCCCAACGCTGCTGTAGCCATCCCGGAACAATGCGACACCGACGGCGTTGAGGACGGATTTTTCAGTTTTGACCTGACGCAGGCCAACATTCCGGTGACCGCGGGCCAGACCATCAGGTTTTACCTCAATGAAACCGATGCGCTCCTGGAGCAAAATGAGATTGCATCACCAACTGCGTACGTCAATCCGGTGGCTTATGACGAGCATTTCGTTTACGCCCGAAGCGAGTCAAACAACGCCTGTTCGCGGCTTTACACCGTGCGGATGAAGGTCAATCCGCTTCCGGACATCGATTCCAATCTGGAGTTTGAGAACCACGTGGTTTGCGTAAACTCGCCTAACTTTTCCACTATTATCGATGCGGCGCTGCTCGACGGTTCTGATCCCGCCGGTTACACCTATCGCTGGTTTCGCGATGGCGTCTTGATTCCGGGTGCCAACGGCTACACGCTTACCGTTACGCAAGAGGCGGTCTACAGTGTTTTGGTTACCGATTTGAACGGCTGCAGCAAAATGCGCTACATTCCGGTGGTCCATTCGAGCACGGCCATAATCGACGACATCATCATCACGGATTTGTCATCGGCCAATACCGTGACGGTTATTTTGGGCAATCAGAGCTATGGAGATTATCTGTTCAGCATCGATTATCCCAATTCAGGCCAGGCATCAAACTTTTTCCCTAATGTTCCGGCGGGCATCCATACCGTTTACGTCTACGATCTTTACGGTTGCCCAACCGCTTCACAGCAAATTGCGGTATTGGGCATTCCAAACTTCTTTACGCCAAATGCCGACGGGTTCAACGATTTTTGGGGCGTCAAAGGAACGAGTTCGTTGTTTAACGCATCGACCAGTGTAAGGATTTACGATCGGTACGGAAAGTTCCTCAAGCAACTCGGCAACGGCACGCAGGACTATTTCTGGGACGGAACCTACAACGGCAATCCCATGCCGGCCGACGACTACTGGTACGTGATCGAAATGCCCGACGGCCAGACGTACAAAGGCCACTTTTCATTAAAACGATAAAAAAAGCCGCTCTTTTTGGGAGCGGCTTTTTTATTTAGTCAATCTTGAACCTTTTGCGGTCGTTCTCGTTGAGATAGATCTTGCGCAGTCGGATAGACTTGGGTGTCACCTCGACGTATTCGTCCTTTTGGATGTATTCCAGCGCTTCTTCCAGTGAAAACTTGATGGCCGGAACTATACGCGTCTTGTCATCGGCACCAGCCGATCGGAAGTTGGTCAGCTGCTTGGTTTTGGTGATGTTGATGACCATGTCGTCGGCGCGGGAATTCTCTCCCACTACCTGACCTTCGTAGATATCCTCGTTTGGATCGACAAAAAACTTTCCGCGTTCCTGCAATTTGTTGATGGAGTAAGGGATGGCTTTGCCGTTTTCCATAGAGATCAGCGATCCGTTGACGCGGCCCGGGATTTCACCTTTAAAGGGTTGGTATTCGATGAATCGGTGTGACATGATCGCCTCGCCTGCGGTGGCCGTAAGGAGTTGGTTTCGCAATCCGATGATACCGCGTGAAGGAATGTTGAACTTGACGATCATCCTCTCGCCCTTGGTTTCCATGGAAAGCATCTCGCCTTTGCGCACCGATACGAACTCTACCGCACGTCCTGATACGTTTTCCGGAAGATCGATGGTAAGCTCTTCGACAGGCTCGCATTTGACGCCGTCAATCTCCTTGATGATTACCTGCGGCTGACCGATCTGCAACTCATAACCTTCACGGCGCATGGTCTCTATCAATACCGACAAGTGAAGTACACCGCGGCCAAACACCATGAACTTATCGGCTGAACCGGTTTCGCCCACGCGAAGCGCAAGGTTTTTCTCGAGTTCTTTTTCCAAACGCTCCTTAATGTGGCGCGAGGTGACAAACTTTCCTTCTTTTCCAAAAAACGGTGAGTCATTGATCGTAAAGAGCATGCTCATGGTAGGCTCGTCGATCGCGATGGTACGCAGCGCTTCAGGATTTTCAAAATCGGCAATGGTGTCGCCAATTTCAAATCCGTCGATCCCAACCACGGCACAAATGTCGCCGGCGTGGATTTCAGAAACTTTTTTGCGGCCAAGTCCTTCAAAGGTGTGAAGTTCCTTGATGCGCGACTTGATGACTTTGCCGTCGCGTTTTACCAGCGAAATCGGCATGCCCTCCTTAAGGGTTCCGCGCTCCAGACGTCCGATGGCGATACGTCCGGTAAACGATGAAAAATCAAGCGAAGTAATCAACATCTGTGGTGAACCTTCAGAGACCTTTGGCGCCGGAACGTGCTCGACCACCATGTCCAGCAGCGGCTCGATAGACGAGGTCTGGTTGCGCCAATCGTCGCTCATCCAGTTGTTCTTGGCCGATCCGTAAACCGTAGGGAAATCTAATTGCTCCTCGGTTGCACCCAGTTCAAACATCAGGTCGAACACCTTTTCGTGAACTTCCTCGGGCGTGCAGTTTTCCTTGTCGACCTTGTTGATGACCACACAGGGTTTCAGTCCAAGATCGATGGCTTTTTGCAGTACAAAGCGGGTTTGCGGCATGGGCCCTTCAAACGCATCTACCAAAAGACATACGCCGTCGGCCATGTTCAGTACGCGCTCAACTTCACCTCCAAAATCGGCGTGACCGGGAGTGTCGATGATGTTGATCTTGGTGCCTTTGTAAACCACCGATACGTTTTTGGATGTAATGGTGATGCCGCGTTCGCGTTCCAGATCGTTGTTGTCCAGGATCAGGTCGCCGGTGTTTTCATTCTCGCGGAAAAGCTGGCAGTGGTACATAATTTTGTCAACCAAGGTGGTCTTTCCGTGGTCAACGTGGGCAATGATGGCAATGTTGCGGATAGCGTCCATTTTATTTTTTTAGGGCGCAAAGGTAGCGTTATTTTTTTGATATTCCGCTAACTAAAAAACGAGAACACCGCCTGAAAAAAAGTTAAAAATATTGTTGATAACCCTCATTTGCACTCCATGTGGGTACGTCTCAAATCAGTATATTTGAATTTGACTAAAAAAAAGACCTACTTGTGACAGGTTCCCGCTTCAGCGTACTGGTGGTTGATCAAAACGAACAAACCCGCGCGCTGATTGAAAAATTCCTCGTTGAAGGGTTTGATTCACCTTTCATCATCCACGCCGAATCAATCGCGCAGGGCAAAAAACGTCTAAAGACGGAAGAAACCCTTGGTGCAGTAGTTACCGGCATCTCTGATTTTAAATCAGTCGAGGAGTTGCTTTCCCTTGCAGGAAACACGCCGGTCACCGTCATCGCACCCAAAATCTCCCTCAAAAAATCACCTGGCGCCGATTACCTTTTACTAAAAGAATTGTCGGCGTTCCAACTTTTTAAAAGTATATCGTACGGTGTCCACCGATCCAGCGAACAGGAACGGATGCGCCAGGCCGCCGACAGCAACCGGATATTCTTTCTGCAAAGTCCGGTGCCAAAATGGATTTACGATTCCAAAACGCTTAAGTTTATCGATGTCAACCAGGCCGCGATAAACCTTTACGGCTACTCGCGCGAGGAGTTTTTGTCGATGAACCTTAGGGAGCTTTCAGATCCTGAATCGGCATCGCGACCGGTACACAAAGGGATTACGCGGCACAAAACCAAGGACGGACGTATTCTAGACGTTCAGGTTGATGCCAGCTTGATTGATTACGAAGGCCGCAAGGTACGCATTGCCGTTTGCCTTGACGTGACTGCCCGATTACAATCAGACAGGGCTTTGCGCGCCAACGAACGGCGGTTTAAGTCGCTCATTCAGGGCGGTGGCGACCTCATCACGATTTTGTCGCCCGACGGCTTTATCAAATATACCAGCCCGAATCACGAAGCGGTGCTAGGCTACAAAAAAGACATGCTGGTTGGCCAGAACATTGCTGATTATCTGCATCCGGAAGACTACCAGGAAACCATCTCCCTTTACAAATCGCTGCTTACCAAACGACGCGTTTTCTCATCGGTGTTCCGGTTTAGGCATGCAAAAGGCCACTGGGTCTGGATTGAATCGATTGCGACCAACGCCATGCGCGATGAATCGATCAGCGGATTTGTGGTGAACTCCCGCGATGTGAGCGAGCGGATTGAAAATGAAAACCGCCTGCGCAAATCAAACGAGCGCTTTGAAGCCATCGTACGCGCATCGAGCGATGCCATTTACGACCACGACTTGCGCACGCGTAAAATCTACATTGCCGGTGCGAGTTACAAAAACCTTTTTGGGTATGCATTTCCGCAGGATACCACCGATATTGATTTTTACAAAAGCTGCATCCATCCGGACGACCGAGATTTTGTGTTCAACTTCCTGAGCAAATCCGTCCTCAACCCAAAGAAGACGCATTTTGAGCTGGAATACCGTTTAAGGCGGACCGACAACACCTACGCCACCATTCAGGACCGGTACAACATTTTGTGGGAAAACGGAGTTCCCGTAAGGAAAATCGGGGCTATGCAGGACATTACCGGGCGTAAATTCCAGGAAACCCTGCTGGCGTTTGAAAAGGAAATCTACGAGCTCAATGCCAATCCCAAGGTTTCATTTGACTTTGTCATCAACAAACTCACCGGCAACATTTGCAACCTTATCCCTGATGCGGTGTGTTCGGTGGCGAGCGTTGATGAAGACATGAAAATGGTTTCGCTCTCGACGGTATCACTCCCGGACGAATACCAGATAGCGATAAACGGGCGTTTGGCCGACAGCAATTCACTGTTTGGAGCCGCAATACTTACCGGAAAAAACCAGTTCACCAATGATGTTGCCAATAATCCGGACTGGGCTGATCTTGCCGCATTGATTGACGGATTGGGATTCCAGTCGGCATGGGCCGCACCGGTAAAAAAAAGGTCGGGAAAGGTGATTGCCCTGCTCCAGCTATATTTTGGCAGTTCAAGGCTTCCGGCCCGCGACGAAGTGAGCCTGATTGAACGGATCACAAACCTGATCAGCATCCTCATTGAAAACCGCAGTGCCGTCGAGGAAACCGAGGCTGCAAAAGAACGGTATGACATCGTAGCCAAAGCTACCAGCGATACGATTTGGGACTGGAAAATCCAGGAAGACACATTTTCCTGGAACAAGGGAATCCAGGGTGTTTTTGGTTACAAACGTGAAGACGTGGGCAATACCTCGAAATGGTGGTTTGACAGGATTCACCCGGAAGACAGTATTCGCCTGTCGGTTAAACTCTACAATTTCCTGGAGGAAAAGGTTGAGAAATGGCAGGACGAATACCGCTTTGCCTGCGCCGACGGAACTTATAAATACGTATTTGACCGGGGCTTTTTGGTAAAGGACAAAGACGGCCGGCCTATCCGAATGATTACGTCCATGCAGGATGTGACCAAGCAAAAACAGGAGGAACAGCGACTTAAACTGCTGGAAACCGTGGTGACGCAAACCAAAGATTCGGTGATTATTTCCGAATCGGACAAATCCGGTCGCGGAATTCCAAAAATCGTGTTCGTCAATCCGGCGTTCACCACCATGACGGGTTACAAGGCCAATGAAGTGGTGGGCAAATCGCCGGCAGTTTTTATGGGCCGAAAGTCGCTCACCCAGGAAATTGCACGTCTAACCCAAGCCCTCAGGAATAAAAAGGAATTCAAGTTTGAAACGCTCAACCATCGCAAGAACGGCGAGGAATACTGGATCAACTTTTCCATGATCCCGATCACCAACAAGGAAGGTGAGCACTCGCACTGGATTTCTATCCAACGCGATATTACCGAAGAGAAAAAACAGGAAAAGGAAAAGGAGCAACTTATCCGCGAACTCACGCAAAACAACAAAGATCTAAAGCAATTTTCGTATATTACGTCACACAACCTGCGTGCACCGCTCTCCAACCTTACCGGGCTGCTTAACTTGATTAAGGATATTCCGGTTGAAAATGAGGAGTTGAGAGAACTGCTCAACGGGTTTATCAAATCGACCAACCTGCTCAACGAAACCATCAATGATTTGGTGAAGGTTGTGATCATCAAAGACAGTCCGTCAATCGACAAGGAAGAAGTCAAGATTGACGAAGTGTTTGAAAACGTGTTCAACCAGCTTTCGGTTTTGATCAGCGCCAACAAGCCGATTATCCGATTCTCGTTTGAAAAGGTTGCGATCCTGACGATCAATAAATCATATTTGGAAAGCATTTTATTGAATCTGCTCACCAATGCCATAAAATATCGCTCGCCCCATCGCCAGCTCCGAATCAATATCAAGACAAAAGTTTCCGGAAATTCACTGGTGTTGACGTTTAAAGATAATGGCATCGGTATCGACCTGAAAAGAAATGCCGATCGTATCTTTGGACTGTACCAGCGTTTTCACGACTACCCCGACAGCAAGGGCCTTGGGCTCTATCTGGTGAAATCGCAGGTTGAAGCCATGGGCGGAACTATTGCCGTGCAAAGCGAAGTTGACAAAGGAACCACGTTTACCCTGACTTTTAAAATAAAATAAACTTAACCGAAATGATTGAAAAAATACTTTGTGTGGATGACGATCCTATTACGTTGATGCTGTGCCGAAAAGTGATTGAAAAAGCTGGTTTTGCCTCGACCACTGATTCAGCCACCAACGGGGAGGATGCGCTGCGTTATTTTGACCGTCTGATGACCGCAGCCGATGTGATACGGCCAACCTTGATTTTTCTGGACCTGAACATGCCTGTAATGGGAGGTTGGGAATTTCTCGATCACTTTTCAGGCGAGCCATACAAGGCGCTGTTTAACAACATTAAGGTGATTGTACTGTCATCGACGATTGACCCGCACGACATTGAAAAGGCGAATACCTATCCGATGGTGCTCCAGTTCATGTCAAAGCCGATTACAATCGAGATGCTCGAAGAACTTAAAACTAAGCTAACGTAAATAAAAAAAAGCCCTCGGTTGAGGGCTTTCTTCTTCCTTTTCACTTATGATTACAGCTTGGCAACCTGACGGGTCAGTTTTGACTTCAGGTTAGATGCCTTGTTGCTGTGGATAATGTTCTTCTTGGCAAGCTTGTCAATCATAGAGATAACCGCTGACAACTTTGAAGATGCTTCAGTTTTGTCGGTAGCCATGCGCAAAGCCTTGATCGCATTACGCGTGGTCTTGTGCTGATAGCGGTTCAACACTCTTTTCTTTTCGTTACTGCGGATCCTTTTTAAGGCTGACTTATGATTTGCCATTTTGTAAAAATTCTTGTTTTTTAAATGTAGTCCGTAGGGGAATCGAACCCCTGTTACCAGGATGAAAACCTGGCGTCCTAACCCCTAGACGAACGGACCGATGGTTGTTGTTGTAGCCCGTAAGGGAATCGAACCCTTCTTACCAGGATGAAAACCTGGCGTCCTAACCGATAGACGAACGGGCCATCGCTTAATTGCGGTTGCAAAAATACAACTATTTTTTATCCGCGCAAGTGGCAACTATTATTTTTTTTACTTTTTAATACGCTTTTGCAAACAGTACGCGTCCCTTGCTGGGTGCGCCCGTAAGCACGCAGGCTCCATCCTCGGGCTTTTGGTCGAGCGGAATGCAGCGAATGGTGGCCTTTGTCAGGTCTTTGATCTTCTCCTCGGTCTCGGGAGTTCCGTCCCAGTGCGCCGCAACAAATCCGCCTTTGTTCTCCAAAACGTCCTTGAACTCCTCAAAATTGTCAACCGGTGTGATATGCTGATCGCGGTACACCCGGGCCTTTTCAAAAAGGGACTCCTGGATTTGGGCCAGCAGGCTCTCAATGTAGTTAGCCACATCGTCTTTGGCAACGATTTCCTTTGACAGATTATCCCGTCGGGCCACCTCAAAAGTTCCGTTTTGCAAATCGTTTGGCCCGATGGCAACCCTTACCGGAACGCCTTTGAGCTCGTATTCGTTAAACTTGAAGCCGGGCTTAAGCGTGGTCCGGTTGTCATATTTTACCGATATGCCGCGCTGACGAAGGCTTTTCACCAGCTCGTCAACCACCTCTGAAATTTCGGCCAGTTGATCATCGCCTTTGTGGATTGGTACGATAACCACTTGAATTGGCGCTAGATTTGGCGGCAAGACCAGTCCTTTGTCATCTGAATGGGTCATTACCAGCGCGCCCATCAATCGGGTTGAAACGCCCCATGAAGTTCCCCATACATATTCCAGTTTGCCTTCATTGTTTGTAAATTTTACGTCAAATGCTTTGGCAAAATTCTGTCCTAAAAAGTGTGAAGTTCCTGCCTGAAGGGCTTTCCCGTCCTGCATTAGCGCTTCTATACAGTAAGTCTCATCGGCACCGGCAAAACGCTCATTGGCCGTCTTGATGCCCTTGATGACCGGAATCGCCATAAAATTCTCGGCAAACTCAGCGTAAACATCCAGCATGGTCTCGGTTTCGGCTATCGCTTCCTGACGCGTGGCATGTGCTGTGTGGCCTTCCTGCCAGAGGAATTCGGCGGTGCGCAAAAACAATCGCGTACGCATCTCCCAGCGCACCACGTTGGCCCATTGGTTGATAAGCAGTGGCAAATCGCGATACGACTGTACCCAATTTTTATAGGTACTCCAGATAATCGCTTCACTGGTTGGTCTAACAATTAATTCTTCCTCGAGTTTGGCGTTTGGATCCACCATCAGTTTACCGGGCTTGTCCTCGTCGGCCTTGAGGCGATAATGCGTAACGATGGCACATTCTTTTGCAAAACCTTCGGCATTGGTCTCCTCGGCCTCAAACATACTCTTGGGCACAAACAACGGGAAATACGCGTTTTCGTGTCCGGTTTCCTTGAACATCCGGTCAAGTTCGCGCTGCATTTTTTCCCATATCGCATAGCCGTAAGGCTTGATGACCATACACCCGCGCACTCCTGAGTTTTCAGCCAGATCAGCCTTGACTACTAGTTCGTTATACCATTTGGAATAATCCTCCGCCCTTGTCGTTAAACTTTTACTCATGTTAATTGTCTTGGCACAAAAATTGTTTCGATTTTTTTAACTAAACCGTTTGGCAAAACTAACTAATTTTGTATTGCCCAACAATAAAAATCGGCGCTATGAAAGCTAACTACAAACTAAGAAACCGCCTGTCTTACCTGATTTTTGGAGGGCTATCGGTTTTAACCACCGTTTCCTGCGGATCGTCACAATCCACCACTGCCGACCGCGACGGAATCTACGGCGATTCCCGATACGACAGACGCTCTGAAACTTCTTCAAGTTCAGCGTATTACCGAGATTATTTTGGAACGCTACACGATGAAACGCTGGTCTACACCGACGCAGCCAACTACAATTCTGACTCCGCAACTGCCGAAAAGCCCCGCGAAGCTACCGGTTATGCCGGTTGGGGCAATGAGCCGGACAATGTTACTGTAAACATTTACGGAAACAACTGGGGATGGAACAATTGGTATGCACCTTCATGGGGATGGGGTTGGAACAATTGGTATGGCCCCTCTTGGGGTTGGGGCTGGAATTCCTGGTACGGTCCTTCCTGGGGTATCGGATGGGGGTGGAACTCCTGGGGTGCCGGATGGTACGGTGGATGGGGATGGAATAATTGGTACGGGCCCGGATGGGGATGGGGCTACAACCAATGGTACAGCCCGCATTGGTACGGCCACAACCATCATTATGTTTATGGGGGCGGTCGTCGCGGATCTTACTACAACAACGGTTTGCGCAACAACATGGGACGTTCAACCTACGCTCCCGGAACGCGCACAACACGCACGACATTTAGCAACAATACGTCGAGAACAAGATTTTCGACCACGCGCACACAGAATTACAATAACAATTCAACCATCCGCAACAGCGGAAACACCCGAAACTCAAATACAGGCGGAATCCGACAGGCTCCTGTTCGCAGCAATTCCGGAAACGTCAGGCAGTCAACGCCTACCCGATCGTATTCTCCGGCCAGTAGTGGCGGAACCAGAAGCGGAGGCTTTAGCACAGGAGGCGGAGGAGGTACCCGTGGTGGCGGAGGCGGAGGCGGGGGCCGTCGCTAATGCGAATCTAATCTGACAATCAATTATGAAAAGAATATTCTTCCTTTTGGCGACCGTACTGACCACAGGGTCGGTTTTGTCGCAAGAGATTTCTGATGCCGTGCGTTATGCGCAGGACAACATTTCCGGATCCGCCCGATACCGTGCGATGGGAGGCGCCTTTGGGGCTTTGGGCGGCGACCTGTCGTCCCTTAACAACAACCCGGCGGGCTCGGCGATTTTTACCACGACGCAGGTGGGCGTGACGCTAAGCAGTTACAACGTCAGGAACCAATCGGATTATTTTGGAACGCGCACATCTGAGACAGACAACGCCTTTGACCTAAATCAGGCGGGTGGCGTTTATGTTCTCTACAACGAAGATGCAAAAAGCGACTGGAAAAAATTTGCGTTTGCGCTCAACTATGAAAATGTCAACAATCTCGACAATACGCGATACACACAAGGTGTAAGCCCTAATTCAGTCGAGGGATACTTTACGTCGTTTGCCAATATGAACGGCGGGGTTCCGCTCAACATCCTTCAGGATTTTTATTACGAAGAACTTAACTATGCCGATGCTCAGGCGTTTTTGGGTTATCAGGCCTTTGTTATCAATCCTGTGGAGAATTCTCCCACCAACTCGTCGTATGTCTCAAACGTTCCGGCGGGCGGAAATTACTATCAGGAATATTCGTATGTCACCACGGGTTACAATGGACGTGCAAATTTCAATGTATCGGCTCAGTACAAGGACAACCTGTTTTTTGGCTTGAGCCTCAACTCGCATTTTACCGACTTTAGGATGTCATCTAGTTTTTACGAATCAAACACCAACAATACCAACGACGGCTTGCAGCGACTGCGTTTTAACAACGACTTGTACACCTATGGCAGCGGATTCTCATTTCAACTGGGCATGATTGCAAAAATCACGAGTGAATGGCGCGCCGGTTTGGCGTATGAATCACCCACCTGGTATCGGCTTAACGACGAGGTATCGCAGAGTATTTCGAGCGTTCGGGCAGAAGATGGCGTAGATTTAACCGCTGTAGTCGATCCCAACGTGACCATTATTTACGAGACGTATAAACTGCAGACGCCTGGAAAATGGACCGGAAGTTTGGCCTACATCTTTGGCAAAAGCGGATTGCTCAGCCTTGATTACAGCCTCAAGGATTATCGAAACATCACCTTTAGACCAGAGAGCGACTTTGCACGCGCCAACCGCGCTCTTGAGGACGTCATGGAAATGGCCGGCGAACTGCGCATCGGAGGCGAATACCGCATCAAGAATGTGAGTTTGCGCGCCGGCTACCGCAATGAGCAGAGTCCGTATAAAAACGGGAACACCATTGGAGACCTAAACGCATTTTCGGGCGGATTTGGCTACAATTTTGGGAACACCCGTCTGGACTTGTCCTATACCCATGCGCGGCGCGATTACAACCAACCGATGTACAGCGCAGGATTTGTCAACGCTCCGGCTATTCGGGAAACCAGCAACAACATCTCGCTGGGACTGGTCTTTGAACTTTAACAAAATCCCTACCGGCCATCTTGAAAGAGATGGCTTTTTTATTGTGGTAAAAGTTGATTGCCGCTGGGCCAGGCGATTAAAAAATTGTAATTTTGCACCCCAATTATTGGCCATGAGAACGCGTTCGACAAAGAAGAATAAAATTAATGTCATCACCCTTGGATGTTCTAAAAACGTATATGACAGCGAAGTCCTGATGGGTCAGCTGCGTGCCAGCGGCAAGGATGTTGAACACGAGGCACGGGAAGATGGCAACATCGTAGTCATCAACACTTGCGGATTCATTGACAATGCCAAGGAAGAATCGGTGAATACCATCCTGGCCTATGCCGATAAAAAAGAGCGTGGTCTGGTTGACAAAGTTTTTGTCACCGGATGCCTCTCAGAGCGATACCGTCCGGATTTGGAAAAGGAAATCCCAAACATTGACCAATATTTTGGAACAACTGAACTTCCGCTTTTGCTAAAAGCACTCGGAGCCGATTACAAACATGAACTACTGGGCGAGCGATTGACGACTACGCCTAAAAATTACGCCTATTTAAAAATTGCCGAAGGATGCGACCGCCCGTGCAGTTTTTGCGCCATCCCGATCATGCGCGGGAAACACGTCTCACAACCCATTGAAAAACTGGTAAAAGAAGCGCAAGGGCTGGCAAGAGACGGCGTCAAGGAGTTGATCTTGATTGCGCAAGACTTGACTTATTACGGACTCGATTTGTATAAAAAGCGCAACTTGGCCGAATTACTCGAAGCCCTGGCGGCAGTTGATGGAATCGAATGGATCAGGCTGCATTACGCCTTCCCTACTGGTTTCCCGATGGACGTACTTGAGTTGATGAAGCGCGAACCCAAAATCTGCAATTATCTAGACATTCCACTCCAGCACATTTCTGACAAAATCCTGAAATCGATGCGCCGCGGAACTACTCAGTCCAAGACTACCCAACTGATTTCAGAGTTCCGCAAAGCCGTTCCTGGCATGGCCATCCGAACCACGCTTATTGTAGGCTATCCCGGTGAAACGGAAGAGGATTTCCAAATCCTGAAAAACTGGGTAGCCAACATGCGATTTGAACGCCTGGGCTGTTTTACCTATTCGCATGAAGAGAACACCCACGCTTACCTTTTGGAAGACGATGTACCGCAGGAAGTAAAACAACAACGCGCCAATGAGATCATGGAACTTCAGTCACAGATTTCATGGGAACTCAACCAGGAAAAAATCGGGCAGACGTTCCGTTGCATCATCGACCGCAAAGAAGGTACGCATTACGTTGGGCGTACGGAGTTTGACAGTCCTGACGTAGACAACGAAGTGCTGATTGACGCGACACAACATTACCTGAAAACAGGCGAATTTGCCAACATCCGCATTACCGACGCCACAGAATTTGATTTATACGGCCAACCCGCTTAAAGACAAAAAAAAATCTGATGCATGAACATCAGATTTTTTTTGTTTCCAAATTGTTGATCCTTAAATCACAGTTCCTTTAAAAGTCAAAACTACAGGTTTTTCAACACCAGTCAGGGTAACCGTTACGGTTTTTGAGAAAGGCCCTTTGGCAGCTGCGTTGTAGGTAGCTTTTACATAACCTTTGTCACCTGGTTTTACCGGAGTCTTGGTGTAATCGGCCGCTGTACACCCGCAAGCTGGTTTTACATTGGTAATGATAACGTCACCTTTACCGGTGTTCGAAAACTCAAAAGTCATGTCTTTTGGCTTACCTTGCGGGATGTCGCCCAAATCAACAGTTTCAGCTTTCCAGGTTACCGCTTTAGCTTGAACGGTCTTTACTACAGGCTCGCTTTTTACGTCGGTCCCTGTAAAAGACATCAGTCCGAATACGAGGGCCAGTGCCGAAATCTTTAGTACTTTCATATTTTTAGTCGTTTAAAGTTTACAATTTTGATGTTCCAAAAATAACGTGTTAAACCGTAACCCGATGTTAACTGAATTCAAACCTTTGTTAACGAGTTGTTAATGATAAAATCGGATTTTTTTTATGGTTAATATTACGAAAAAATTCATTTGAAACGGGCGCGTTTAAATATTATCATCGTTCTGGGTCTGATTGCCATTGTCGGGATTCTAATCGCACAGCTGCTTTGGACACGGCAGGCATACAATCTGGAAGAGACAAAATTCAGCCAAAAGGCACACATCGCATTGCTGGAAGTCGTCAAAAGACTTTACGAACATTCCAGTCATGAAATTCCGGCCGAAAATCCGGTGCGGAAGGTAGCCAATGACTATTACATCGTCAACGTAAACAATGACTTTGAACCGGACATCCTGGAACACTATCTCAAGGCTGAGTTTGAAAAAATCAACTTGAATACGGATTTTGAATACGCCATGTACGACTGCGAAAGCGACGAGATGGTATACGGCAGCTACGTTGCGATGGGCAAACAGGCCTATGGCACCAAATCACTGTACTTTCCCAAACACCGGAATCTGGTTTATTACTTTGCGGTGCGGTTCCCCAATGAAACGTCATACCTGTTCGGGTCGCTCAAGTTATGGCTCATATTGTCGGGCGCGCTTATTCTGATTTTATTTTTGTACGTCTATTCGATTTTTACAATTATCCAACAGCGGAAATACTCTGATCTGCAGCGCGATTTTCTTAACAACATGACGCATGAATTTAAAACGCCGCTTTCCAGCATTTTGTTGGCGGCGCGGTCAATGCAGACCCAACGGGAAGTGTTTTTAAACCAGCGACTGGACCGATACACCGAGCTTATCGTAGAACAAAGTGAAAAGCTAAACGATCACATCGACACCATCCTGAACATTGCGCGGTCAGACCGAATGCCGCTTCAGCTAAAAAAGTCAACCGAGGAGCCTGTAACCCTGATTGAAGAAGTCGCCGCAGATTTCCGCCAGCGTTTTGAGAACGCCACGATCGAGATACACGCCGATTACCGACCACGTTACCGCCTGGACGTCTTTCACTTTAAGAACCTCATTCAGAATCTATTTGACAACTCCATCAAATACAGTGATGAACATCCCAAGATAACTGTGACCGCCCGGCGCGAGGGCAAGGCTTTGGTGCTGGACTTTTCCGACGAAGGCATCGGCGTCCCACCCAAAAAGCTCAGCCATATTTTTGACAGGT
Source organism: uncultured Flavobacterium sp. (assembly GCA_934636265.1). Classification (GTDB taxonomy): domain Bacteria; phylum Bacteroidota; class Bacteroidia; order Flavobacteriales; family Flavobacteriaceae; genus Flavobacterium. The sequence continues at coordinate 59,304 of CAKUAD010000001.1, read as the reverse complement.
TTTACCGGGTCCCCAATGAAAAAAGCAACGAAACATCAGGCTTTGGGCTGGGCTTGTATTATGTCAAAAAAGTGTGCAACTTGCATGGCTGGAAGGTTAAAGCTTTTAACAATTACGGCCGAGGAATCACCATTTCCATCAAAATTCCCATAAAAAAATGAGTTGTCGCATCCTTTATGCCGAAGACGATCAGACACTTGCCTTTTTAACCCAGGACAACCTGGAGCAAAACGGGTATGAGGTCACGCATTGCAAAAACGGACAGGAAGCCTACGACACGTTTATTTCCGGCGACTACGATATTTGCGTCTTTGACATCATGATGCCTAAAATGGACGGTTTTGAACTGGCCACCCGCATACGCAACGTCGATCCGCACACGCCCATCATTTTTTTGTCGGCCAAAACGCTCAAGGAAGACAGAATCAAGGGGCTAAGGCTGGGTGCCGACGACTACCTGGTTAAACCCTTTAGCATTGAAGAGCTGATGCTCAAGATTGAAATTTTCCGGAAGCGTTCGCAAAAAACGCAGGACGACCATCTCAAAATAGGCCGATTCCAGTTTGACACCAAAAACTACCTGCTGTTTGACGGCGACCAAAAAATAACGCTGACCCAACGCGAAAGCGATTTGCTGCGCCTTTTCCTGGAACACCGCAATACGGTGCTGCGCCGTGAGGAAATCCTGAAAGCGCTTTGGGGTGAAGATGATTATTTTATGGGAAGGTCTTTGGATGTGTTTATTTCCCGACTCCGAAAAATCCTGGTCAATGAGCCGGGAATTTCCATCGACAACATACACGGCGTGGGGTTCAGGCTGACGATTTGATCAAACCGCCAAAAGTCCGTTTTCGCGCATGATTCGCATAGGCTTGGAAAACCAGAAAAGTTCAAAATCCGGCCAATGAATTTCAAAATCAGCTTTCAAAGCGCCAAGGGTCATTACCTTTAAACCCTCAAGTTCGATCAATTTGTTGGCCAGCCACTCGCCTTTTTCGTCAAACGAAACCGATAGGGCTTGACGCGGGGTGTGAAATTCCAACCTGGTGACCTCAAAGGTCTTTCCCTTTTTTGATTTGATCTCGCGGGTGACCAAGGGTGTGCTTCCCAGCCAGATCACCTTGGCCGACGACCTTATGGAAAATCCTTCAGGTTCGTCCAGAGCGTCCTGAATGTAGTGCGGTGGTACGGTTGGTTTTGGCACCGGAAAATCAAACCACTTTTGCACGGGAAAATCTAGGCCGATGCCATGCATAAAATTGTAAAGCGACTTTTTAAGGCCAAAACTAAAACGCGAATGGTCTACGCCTGTCGGATCTAAAAATTCCAGATCATTGTTAGCAAACGTCCCTAGCGCTACGGTATGTTTCTCGATGTTAAACCTACTGGGAAACATCCCGACCGGACTGTGGGCGGTAAGCGCAAACTGATGCCAAAACCCTGATTGCAACGTCCCCGCCTGAAAAAGCTGGCGCACCATTTCCAGACTGTCGATGGTTTCGGCAGTGGTTTGCGTGGGATAGCCATACATCAGGTATGCGTGCACCATAATGCCCGATCGGGTAAAATTATCCGTTACTTTGGCCACCTGCGCCACCGTGACGCCCTTGTCAATCAAATTTAAAAGCCGGTCAGAGGCTACTTCCAGTCCGCCCGACACTGCCACACAACCGGAGGCGCGCAAAAGACGGCAAAGGCTTGCGGTAAAACTTTTTTCAAAACGGATGTTGGTCCACCAGGTAATGGTCAGGCGGCGGCGCAAAATTTCCAGTGCCAAATCTCGCATCAATGCCGGCGGAGCGGCTTCATCGACAAAGTGAAATCCTGTCTCGCCTGTGGCGGCTACCATCTCCTCGATCCTATCGGCCAACAGTGATGCCGCCGCCGGTTCATACCGCTTGATGTAGTCCAGTGAAATATCGCAAAAAGTGCATTTACCCCAGTAGCAACCGTGCGCCATGGTAAGTTTGTTCCACCGGCCGTCACTCCACAGGCGGTGCATCGGGTTAGCCAATTCCAGCACTGAGAGGTATTTGTCCAACAAAAGTCCTTCGTAATCAGGCGTACCCACTTCCGCCTGACGGTAATCAGGCACATCGGCATTGTCAATATAAACTACTTTTGCGTCTTCAAGCAAAAACGTGCGTTTGAGAATGCGCCGACCGCCATCCAGATACCTGATCAGCAACTCCAGCGGGCGCTCGCCGTCATCTAACGTTATAAAATCAAAGAACTCAAAAACGCGTGGGTCCGAGACCGATCGCAACTCGGTATTGGCAAATCCGCCCCCCAAAGCCGTCCTGACTCCGGGCCGATGTTGCTTAAACCATTGCGCGCACCGGAATCCGGCGTGGAGGTTTCCGGGAAACGGGACTGATATCAATACCAAATCTGCATCACCGGGAACTCTTTTGGCCAGCGTGGAAACCAGGATTTCATCAGTAAATGTTGGCTGGTCATGGAGTTGCCCGTAAAGCTCGTCAAACGTGGCGGCCGACCGCCCCAATCTTTCGGCATATCGGCTAAATCCAAAATGCGGGTCGATGCATTCGACGATAAAATCTGAAAGGTCTTCCAGATAAAGCGTGGCCAGGTGTTTGGCTTTGTCCTGGCTTCCCAGCGCACCAAAGGCCCATTCCATATCGGCCAGTTGGTCAAAACGCGACGCCTGAGGCAGGAAACCTTCATGGCAGATCTGCAGTGCCAACGTCGGATTCTTTCCTTGGAGAAAAAGAACTACGGCATCGATGCTCCTTAAGTAGTGATCGCGAAGGCTGAGGATTCGCTTGGCATTTCCGGACAATTCCATGCCATCGTCAACCAGCGAAAACATTTTGGCAAGTCCTGTAGAGGAAAACATTTCCAGAATCACCTCAATCCCAAGATCAGACTGAACTGAATGGATTCCCTTTTTATTAAAAAAGCCTTTAAGGTACGCCGTGGCCGGATACGGGGTATTGAGTTGCGTAAACGGAGGCGTTATGAGAAAGATATTGGCCACGGATCTTTTTTGCAAAAATAGCAGGTTAGTCGGATAATGCGCCACGCAAGAAACATAAGGTTGATTTTTGTACTTTTGCGCTTTGCGATTGCCATGCCCAAAGACTGCGTCAGTTATCAAAATTCCGGATTCTTTTCGCCTCTGATTGTAGACTACCTTAACCGGAAGCAACAATTGGAGCCATTGTACAACCGGTTTCCGGATCTGGAGAATTTTGCCGCGCAGATTGTTGAAAAGCAGCAAAACTTTGCAGGAAACCGAAGTCTTTTGGCCGATACACTCGCCCGTCAGTACGCAAACCTTGAGTATTTTGGGGCAGTTACCGACAACATTGAAAGGCTGCGGAATCCCAATACTTTTACGGTTGTAACCGGACACCAACTGAATCTATTTACGGGTCCGCTCTACTTTTTATACAAGATCGCATCGACGATCAATCTTTGTCAGACGCTAAAAAAGCACCATCCGGAATACGATTTTGTGCCGATTTACTGGATGGCGACAGAGGATCACGATTTTGAAGAAATCAACTTTTTTAAAGTTCGCCGGCAAAAACTTGTCTGGAAGCGTGCCGATGGCGGTGCCGTTGGAAGACTGGGCACCGATGGCCTTGATGGCGTTCTGGAGGCGTTTAAACAAGTTTTGGGCAATAGTACCAACGCCGATACACTCAAGCAGTGGTTTGAAGAGGCATACCTGAATCATCAAACGCTGGCTGATGCCACGCGCTGGCTGGCGCATAAACTTTTTGGAAGCCGCGGCCTGGTCATACTCGATGCCGACGACAGAGCGCTCAAAGCCCAGTTTGCAGGCTATGTAAAAGAAGAATTACTCAATCAGCGTGCATGGCTGTCCACTAAAAGTAGTGCACAGCTTCTGGCCCCATACGGACTTCAGGTCAATGCGCGCGAGGTCAACCTGTTTTATCTTGACAATGGACTGCGCGAGCGGATCGTAGAGCAGGACGGACGTTTCCAAGTGCTCAACACCCCATTGAGTTTTTCAAGGGAAGGGATTTTAGCCTTGGTTGATGCCTCGCCGGAAAAATTCAGTCCCAATGTGGTGATGCGCCCGCTGTATCAGGAAGTGATCTTACCCAACCTTTGCTATATAGGCGGAGGAGGTGAACTGGCCTACTGGCTGCAACTCAAGCCGTATTTTGACCGTTCACAAGTGACATTCCCCATGCTTTTGCTGCGCGATTCAGTACTTGTAGCCACGCGCAAGCAAACCCAAAAAGCTGATTCACTGGGCCTTTCCTGGAACGATCTATTCCTTCCGGCCGAGGATTTACGCACTGTCATCACTAAAAGGCTGTCAGCGCTGGATCTGGACTTTTCACCGCAAAAAAAGTTTCTGACCGCCCAGTTTGACGAACTGGAAAAATTGGCGCTCAGCACCGACAAATCTTTTGGTACCGCAGTGGCCGCGCAAAAAGCCAAGCAACTCAAAGGGCTGGAAAACCTTGAAAAAAAACTGCTCCGGGCTGAAAAACGCCGACACGAAGACATCTTAAACCGCGCGGTTGCCTTGCGCAATGAACTTTTCCCAGGCGGCGGCCTTCAGGAAAGACAGGAGAATTTCTCTGGGTTTTATGCTGATTACGGCCCTGAATTCATTGAAGCTATTTTGTCCGGACTGAATCCGTTGGATCAGCAATTTAAGATTCTGGTTTTTTAGAAATTAATTTTAAACGTTTTTTGCATTAAAGCAGGAAACCGTACTTTTGCGCCCAAATTCAGGCAAGGCCTGTTTAAAATCAAAAACTAAAAAATGGCTACAAACAGAACGTTTACCATGATTAAGCCCGATGCGGTTGAAGCCGGGCACATTGGAGGAATCCTCAACATGATTACCGAGGCTGGGTTTCGCATCGTATCGATGAAACTTACCCAAATGACCGTTGCCGATGCGCAACAATTTTACGGTGTACACAAGGAGCGTCCGTTTTTTGGCGAGCTTGTCGAATTTATGTCACGCGGACCCATCGTGGCGGCCATCCTGGAAAAGGAGAACGCCGTTGAGGAATTCCGCAAACTGATCGGGGCTACCAATCCAGCTGATGCTGCCGAGGGTACCATCCGTAAGAAATACGCCAAGTCAATTGGTGAGAATGCCGTTCACGGATCAGACAGCGATGAAAATGCCGCCATTGAAGGTGCTTTTCACTTTGCCGGCCGTGAAATGTTCTAAGACTTTCTTTAGGTATAGGATCCCGCTTGAAGGCGGGATTTTTTTTATCTTAAAACGACGTCTTTAACCAACTCCTCGCCCATATGTTCGTTGAGCAGTGCAATCATTTTGGATTTGCCGTGGTAAAGTTCCTCGCGCAATACCGAGGATGAAAGTTCAACCGTAAGTACGCCCGATGCAAAAGTAACCTGGCGCGTGTAATGACGGACGCCGTTGCCCATGACTTCCATCCAGGCCTTTTCGACGGTAACCGCCTGAATGCCTTTTTCAAGACCGTTTTTCTTGATCAGATGCTGCAGCACCTCGGCCAGGGAATTCTCGTTACTGGTGCGTTTCATTACAATTTTATGGGTTGGTGGCGTTTGTAGGTAAACGTCATTTCATGCTGGGTGCGCATCACCATGTGGTTGGCATCAATTTCTATGAGTTCCTCCTGCCATGAAGTTCCCGGCATGGTGTACTTTAACATCATTTTTCCGTCTTGGTCGATGACTTCAAAAGATTCGGCAGGATTGCCCGCGTCGATGAATTTGCCGTCAATCTGCGCCATCAGTTTTTTGCGGACGCCTTTGCGATCTTTGAGTTCAAAGTACTCGACAGTGGGATTTATGGTATATTCGCGTGTGGTGCCGTCTTTCATTTTGGCCGATTCGATTTCCCAATATCCATTGAGATGAACCAGATCGGCGGGCTGCGGACGGCTACACGAAAACAACACAAAGGCAAAGAGGGGAAGCAGGTATTTCATGTGGTAAAGATACCATTTTTTGCAGCCGTTAAACCCATTGGCCATTTGTTAATCTATGCCTGAAACCTAACCATGAAACGATTGATCCTTTTGGCGTTTACAGCCTTGGCCTGCAGCAACGACCCGGCACCAACCAATCTGCCTTCTACCTTGTACTACCCGCCGGTGGGGCCGCAGTGGGAAACCGTTTCTCCTGAATCACTCGGCTGGAATCCGGATGCCCTAAACGAACTCCACACTTTTTTGGAACTTAAAAACACCCGTTCGTTTATGATTTTGGTCGACGGAAGAATCGCCGTCGAATACTACTTTGGCACCCACACGCCGAGTTCGCCCTGGTATTGGGCAAGCGCCGGAAAAACGCTTACGGCTGCAATGACGGGAATTGCAGAGCGCGACGGATGGCTTGCCATTGACGACAAAGTATCGGATCATTTGGGCGCAGGTTGGACAAGCCTGACATCGGCACAGGAAGACGCGATTAAAGTATCGCACTTATTGACGATGACCTCTGGACTGGACGATGCGGCCAACGGAGATTGTGTTTCACCCGACTGCCTGACTTATCTGGCGCCGGCCGGAACGCGATGGGCGTATGACAACGTCTATGTAAAACTTCAGGATGTAGTGGTCCAGGCGTCGGGTGAAAACTGGAACGATTATTTCACCACGCGGCTAAAGCAGCCGATCGGGATGACGGGAACGTGGATCAATTCCAATGATCTAAGTATTTACTGGAGCGATACCCGGAGCATGGCGCGATTTGGCCTTTTGATGCTGGGCAAGGGTAAATGGGGCGAAACACAGATTTTACCTGAAGCATTCTGTGCCCAAGCCACCCAAACCTCACAACCGATCAACAAAGCTTACGGATACCTTTGGTGGCTTAACGGAAAGGAAAATTACCGCCTGCCGCAACTGCAACTGGAGTTTGATGGAATGCTGATTCCATCGGCACCGCAAGACCTTTATGCCGCCTTAGGCAAAAATGACCAGAAAATTTACGTAATCCCGTCGCGGAACATGGTGGTGGTTCGCATGGGCGACTCGGCCGATGGGACCAACTTTGCGCTATCGGGTTTTGACAATGCGCTTTGGGAAAAAATCAATGCCGCTGTTAACTAGGAGCGAAAGTACTTGACCACCCCCATGACTATAATGATCAATGACATGAGCAGCATCACGATGTGAGCGGTTTCACTATGCGGACGGATCAGCAGGCCACTGACAATGGAAAGCGCTGAACCCAGTAAATACAGGTGTAACGGCTTAAGATTGTACAATTTTTTCATTTAAAGAAAGAATCTACAAATTCATATTTGTTGAATACCTGCAAATGGTCGATACCCTCGCCTACTCCAATGTATTTTACCGGAACCTGGAACTGATCGGAGATTCCGATAACCACGCCACCTTTGGCCGTTCCGTCAAGTTTGGTCACCGCAAGAGCTGTAACCTCGGTGGCGGCGGTGAATTGTTTGGCTTGTTCAAAAGCATTCTGTCCGGTTGAGCCGTCGAGTACCAAAAGCACTTCGTGCGGCGCATCATCTACCACTTTTTGCATGACGCGCTTGACTTTTGTCAGCTCATTCATCAGGTTGATTTTGTTGTGCAAACGGCCTGCAGTGTCGATGATGACCACATCGGCATCTTGTGAAACGGCTGATTGTAAAGTGTCAAAAGCGACCGATGCGGGATCAGAACCCATTTGCTGCTTGACGATGGGAACCTGAACGCGGTCGGCCCAAATTTGAAGCTGGTCGATAGCGGCAGCGCGGAACGTATCGGCAGCGCCCAAAACCACTTTGTAGCCGGCCTTTTTAAACTGGTTGGCCAACTTGCCGATGGTGGTGGTTTTGCCCACACCGTTGACGCCTACCACCATAATTACGTAAGGTTTTTTGCCGGATGGGATGACAAATTCAGTTTGTTCGCCGCTGTTGGTTTCAGACAACAGTGCTGCGATTTCCTCGCGAAGGATGCGGTTGAGTTCATCGGTGCCCAGATATTTATCCTCGGCGACGCGCTTTTCTATACGTTGGATGATTTTAAGCGTGGTTTCGACGCCGACGTCAGACGAGACCAGAACTTCCTCGAGGTTGTCGAGTACTTCGTCATCAACCTTTGACTTTCCGGCAACAGCCTTGGTAAGTTTGGTAAAAAAACTGGTTTTGGTTTGTTCAAGCCCTTTGTCGAGGGTTTCTTTTTTCTCGGAAGAGAATATTCGTTTGAAAAAGCTCATCTAATTTAAAAATTTGGACATTTGGACATTTGGAAACCAGAGTCTGTGCAAAATTGAACGATTAAATCCTTTCTGGTAGCCGGAAAACAGTCGGTAAAAACAGCGGATCCCAGAACCAAAAGAAAAACTCATATTCAAATTTTCAAATCCTCCAATTTTCAAATTTCTTAGCCCGGATGGCAGCGACAGCCCGGAGCGGGAAACGCCTGGTTTTTACCGGTGGCCGCGGCGACCAAAGGAAGCCGATGGACGACGGATTAAAACCGGTGTTTGCCGTGAGGACTACAGCGGACAGCCGGAAATGCTGTAAAAATAAAACAAAAAAGCCACTCTCGGGAAGAAAGTAGCTTTGATATTATTGGGGAAGCGCGATTATTTCTTTTTCAAAAAATCGTCGGCCTCTTCAGGAGCCATGATGCTTTCGACGAAAGTGTAAGCGCCTGTTTTTGGTGACTTCACCATTTTAATCACTTTTGACAATCTTTTAGAAGATGTCTGCAGGGTTGCTACGGTTTTCTTTGCCATGATTCCTTATTATTTGATCTCTTTGTGAACGGTTACACGTTTCAACACGGGGTTGAACTTTTTAATCTCCAGACGATCGGGAGTATTTTTTTTGTTTTTGGTGGTGATGTAGCGAGACGTCCCCGGAAGTCCGGTGGTCTTGTGCTCGGTGCACTCCAAAATAACCTGGATTCTATTGCCTTTCTTTGCCATTACTATATGATTTTAGGAGCGGGATTATTTGATAAACCCGTCGCGCTTTGCTTGTTTAAGCACGGCGTCGATTCCGTTTTTGTTGATGGTTTTAATTGTAGAAGCTGCCACGCGCAACGTGATCCAACGGTCTTCTTCAGCCAGGTAAAAACGCTTTTTAACCAGGTTGACCGAAAATTTGCGCTTGGTCTTGTTCATCGCGTGCGATACGTTGTTACCAACCATCGCTCTTTTACCTGTAAGGTCACAAACTCTTGACATCGTGCGTATCTTTAATCGTTATTCAAAATCAGGGTGCAAAGAAAGTGATTTTTTTTCGTTACACAAAATTATTTTGAAGAGTTTTTTGGCAAAGCGAATGTGGAAATTGGAAAATGGGAAAATTTGAAAATGGAGCCGGCCAAAGTGCGGATGTTTAGGACTCAATTTAAAGGTTTTACAGGTTTAAGGATTTAAAGTTTGAGGTTTGGCGGGTAGGTTTGGCGGGTAGGTTTGGCGCAAACTGGAACGTTCAAAAATGAAACGTCAAAATTGAAAGTTTCCCGCTCGTATTGCGGCCTTTACGCTTCCTCCATCAACATCTTTCTCAACATCTCCAGCGATTTGCCCACCGATTGATCTATCACCTTTTCACGTGGTTGGCCAAATTGGAAACTTTGGACGACCACATGGGTAGGCGAAGCGATGGCGATATAAACTTTACCAACTGGTTCCGGGGTGTCGTCGGTGGTGGGGCCGGCGTTTCCGGTGACGGCGATGGCGTAATCGGTTTGCAGGAGTTTTTTGACGCCTAAGGCCATCTCGGACGCTACCTGGGCGCTTACAACCGAATGGACTGCAATCGTATCGCGGTTGACGCCAAGCACGTTGGTTTTAACCTCTTTGTGATAGCAAACGACACTTCCTTTAAAATACTGCGACGATCCCGCAACCGAGGTAATCAGCTGCGCAATCTTGCCACCCGTACAACTCTCGGCGGTAGAAAGGGTAAGCCCGCGCGGGGTAAGCATCGGCCCGAGGGCGGATTCTAGGGTTTGCGATTCGTCATATCCAACAATGATATCGCCTATAAGCGGTTGGAGCATTTCGACGCGGGCGGCCACCTCGCCTTTAAGGAGGTTTTCATCAGTGCCACGGGCGGTCAGCCTGAGCCGGACGCGACCCGGACTGGGCAGATAAGCCAGTTTGATAAACGGTGGGAGGCTGTCTTCCCAACTGGCGATGCGTTCGGCAATGATGCTCTCGCCCACGCCGTACGTCAAAACGGTTTGGTGAACGATAAACGGACGCTGGAAATCGGCAACGAGTTTGGGTATCAGCTGATCGCCGACAATGGCTTTCATTTCATACGGAACGCCCGGTAGCGAGACAAATACGGTTTTACCGCGCTGCATCCACATTCCCGGGGCCGTGCCATGTTCGTTTTTTAAAACGGTACACGTTGACGGAACCAGCGCCTGATCGCGGTTAAGTGCGGTGAGCGGCCGGTTGTAAAGCCTCTGGAAAATGCCGGTAACATGATCCAGCGTTGGGGCGTGTATGACCAGGTGGTCGTTAAAATACTCGCAAAGCGTTTTCTTGGTGACGTCGTCCTTGGTTGGACCCAGTCCGCCGGTGATGACCACAAGTTCATAAACGTCCTGACAACCCGACAGCGTATCCAGGATGGCCTCGCGCGTGTCGTTGACCGACAGCATCAAACCCGTCTCGATCCCAATACGGTCGAGCGCCTTGGCAATAAACCCGGAGTTTGTATCGGTGATTTGCCCGATGAGGATCTCATCCCCAATCGTGACTATGGCAGCCTTCATGGAATAGGGGAAATTTAAATTTTGAACTGATGAATTTTAACCTCATTCGTTCAAAATTCAATTCAAAAAAATTAAAGATTGAAATCTTTCTTGATTTCCTTTACAGCCTTTTCAACCTGTGATTCAACGCTCTCAAATGTCTCGTTGATTTCCTTGCGCTTTCCTTCGCGCTTGGTCCAGGCCTCGATCTGAAGGATTTCTTCATAAGCTACATTCATACCCAAAAGGTCGAGCGTAGGCTTGATTTTGTGAGCGTAGGCGTAGGCAAGTTTGTGATCCTTGGTTTTGATTCCAAGCCGGATCTGGGTCATATCCTGGGGAACTTCGGTGACAAACAGTGTGATGATTTGCGTCACGAATTCAGGATCATTATCTGAAAGTGCATAGACTTTCGCTAAATTGTAGTGTAAGGCCATTGTTACTTGACGTGTAAGCTAAATAGTTTTTCTTGGGCAAGAAATCCTTCCAAAACGTCGCCTGGTTTTACCGCAGCCACCCCTTGCGGAGTTCCTGTAAAAATCAAATCACCGGTTTTTAGCGTAAAGTACTCTGAAACGTGGGCAATCAGCTCATCCACAGTCCACAGCATGTCGGCAGTATTACCTGTTTGGACGGCTTGGTCGTTTTTCCGGAGTTCAAAAATAATGTTTTCTATTGAAGGAAAAATTTTTTTCGATATAAGGTTGCCAATCACCGCTGAACCGTCAAATGCTTTGGCCTTTTCCCACGGCAGGCTTTTTCCCTTTAACTTTTGCTGAACGTCGCGAGCCGTGAAATCAATCCCAAGGGTAATTTCATCGTAATACTTATGAGCAAACTTTGGGCTGATGTGTTTGCCGGCCTTGTTGATGCGTACCACCAGCTCGATTTCGTGATGGACGTCCTGCGAGAATTCCGGCAGGTAAAAATCCTGTTCCTTTGACAGTAGCGCGGTATCCGGCTTGAGGAAAACGACTGGTTCGTCAGGCCTTTGATTGCCCAGTTCTGATATGTGGTCGGCGTAATTGCGCCCGATGCAGATTATCTTCAATGTCGAAAGTCAAATGTCGAAAGTGAAACGAGGTAATCCTGATTCAACTTTGGGTTATGAAAGTTTGTTATTCAATTTCCTGAGTTTGATTGCCGTCAGCACCTTTTTGGTATACAGCGGAAAATCGGCATTTTGGATCCAGCCAAAATATCCCGGCTCTTCCTCCAGAATTTTTTCGACTTTAGCGCCCTTGTGCTTTCCAAAAGTAAAAATCTCCTCGCCATCTTTGTCGATCGCGATAAATCCGGCAAAGTCAACGGCTTTTTTGCGCGTAGTGTATTCGGCAAGCGCCCTGACATCGTTTTGCAGATCCGGGTAACGCTCCAGTTGCGCCAGGAGAATTTCATAAGTAGCATTGGTATCCGCCTCGGCCGAATGCGCATTTTCCAGCGACAGTCCGCAATAAAATTTATAAGCTGCGCTCAGCGTGCGTTCTTCTTTTTTATGAAAGATGGTTTGAACGTCAACCGATACGCGGTTCTTCATGTCAAAATCGACACCGGCGCGCAGCAGTTCTTCCGCCAGCAGCGGAATGTCAAACCGGTCAGAGTTGAATCCGGCCAGATCCGAGTCCTTGATAAGTTGATACACCTGTCCGGCCAGTTCCCTAAATGGAGGCTCATTGGCTACCTTTTCATCGGTGATTCCGTGAACCGCGGTACATTCGGCGGGAATGGGCCGTTCAGGATTTACAAGCCAGGTGCGGCTCTCCTTGTTCCCGTTGGGATAAACCTTTAGTATGGATATTTCGACGATTCGGTCTTTGCAAATATCGGTACCGGTGGTTTCCAGGTCAAAGAAACAGATCGGGCGCGTGAGTTTTAGTTCCATAATATATAGTATCGCGGAACCTGATTTCAAATTCCGTAAATCAACTGCAAAGATAAGGTATTGCACCGAGCCGCTGCGGCTAAATGAAAAGTCGCCCGGCTTGGAACGCCAGCTATTATTCCTTAATAACCTTTATAACAGATCGTTTATCGTTGTGGTTAACGGTTAAAAAATAAACACCGCGCTCCAGATTATTTGGAGGACTGATTACCCTCGAATTAATTCCATCGATACTGTTTGACAGATTTGAAGCGATCAACTTCCCTGAAACGTCAGCGAGGTCGAAAGAGATGTTACCCGGAAGTTCAGCGCCAAAGTCGATGCGAATTTGATTGGTAAAAGGATTCGGGCCGAAGCTTACGAACCCGGTAGATTGACGCGTGGTCGATAGCGATTCCAGTTCCAAGCGGGCGAGCGCACAACTTGTAATGCCGCCCGAAGTGGTTCGTCCGTTAATCAACATTTTTCCATCGGCTTGCAAGGTTAGGACGCCTCCAAAATCATTGAAAGATTCGGTCATCCCGAACGCGAACACGCCGTTTTCCCCGAAAGCTGAAATAGGATCTCCCTCAAGGTTAAAGGCCCGCACCTGGAACAGCGCACTGGCGTCTCCGGCTATCGTTCCGCCGCAATAAAGCGTTCCGCCCATTTGTAACACATTACCGAACAACCCTAAATCGGGCGTGATTATCCTGCCGTCCTCTCCGAAAGAATCATCCAAGTTTCCAACCGGAGTGAATTTGGCAATCAATCCCCGCAACCCGGCATCACTCACGTAACCACTGACAAATACGCTCCCATCATCATTGAGTTTGCTGGAGAGGACGGCATGCTGATTTGCAAAACTGTGGACTTGTCTTCCGCTATCGCCAAATGAGTTATCCGTGGCTCCATCAGCGTTTAACCGAACCAACAAAATCCCTGTCTCGTCCATTTCATCGCTAATGTCTGATGAATTCCCGACGAGCAAAATTTTCCCGCTATCCAAAACTTTAATACTTGTAACGCTTTCCGAGTGGTCCTCCGGGACGTCGAGAATTATAACCCCAGCTATGCCAAAACTGTCATCGGGACTTCCGTTTGGCATATATCGCGTCACTGCGAAATGATTGCCACCTGCTATGGTTGTTCTGGCGCCGCCGCCCACCACGACTCTTCCAAGCGAATCGACATCAACCGAATAAACGACCTCCCCTAAGTTCGAAAGGTTTGCGGCTGCGATACCTCCGGACCCGAAAGTGGCATCGGGAGCCCCATCTGCATCAAATTTGGCAACCGCGAATTGTAAATCCTGAATGGCGGCTAGTGTCATTCCACAAACGAGGATGCTATCATCGGGAAGAAGAAGAATCTTATCCAGAAAGCCAAGCTCATCTATTAGCGCAGTATAAACAAAACCGTCTACCCCGAAGGTCGTATCGATGGTGCCGTCAGAATTATACCGCACCAAAACCAAATTCCCATTGAGCGAAAACGGCAACATGATCAACCCAACGATTTTACCATCTTGTTGAATAACCGTCCTCATCAGCGTGGAATTAGGGCCCACCGAAGTGATCACTTTCCCTTGATCACCAAACGTGGGGTCGAGGGTCTGAGCCGTTGACTTAAACGAAATTCCTACCAGCAGCGCCCATAAAATGTAGATTTGTCTCATAATTAGGATTTTGCTAAAAATAGGAAAAAATCGATAGCAATCAGGAATTTCCAAAATATAACGCACAAAAAAACCTCCCGTTTCCGAGAGGCTTTTCTTTTATTACTTACCACGCTTAGAACGTGCGATTCTCATCAAACGCTTCCATCAACTCGGCCACGCGCTTCACGAATGATCCGCCCAAGGCGCCGTCCACCACGCGGTGATCGTAGCTGTGCGAGAGGAACATTTTTTTACGGATGCCGATAAAATCACCCTCTTCCGTCTCGATGACAGCCGGCACTTTGCGGATGGCGCCCAAAGCGAGGATTCCCACTTGCGGCTGGTTGATGATAGGCGTGCCAAACACCGACCCAAAAGTTCCCACATTGGTCACCGTGTAAGTTCCGCCTTGGGTATCATCAGGTTTGAGTTTGCCGGCTTTGGCGCGATTGCCCAAGTCGTTTACCGCCTTTGCCATTCCGATCAGGTTAAGCTGGTCGGCGTTTTTGATCACCGGTACAATCAGGTTGCCGTTAGGGAGGGCAGCTGCCATCCCCAGATTGATGTTTTTCTTTTTGATGATGTAATCGCCGTCAACCGATATGTTCATCATTGGGAAATCCTTAAGCGCGCGGGCCACGATTTCCATAAAGATTGGCGTAAAGGTCAGTTTTTCACCTTCGCGTTTTTCAAATGCGTTTTTGTTCTTTTCGCGCCAGTCCCAGATAGCCGTCACGTCAACCTCAATAAAGGATTGTACGTGTGCCGATGTCTGTACCGATTGCACCATGTACTGTGAAATCAATTTGCGCATGCGGTCCATCTCGACAATTTCGTCCTGTCCGTTAACCGATACCGGAGTTTTGGCCGGTTGGCTGGGAGCAGGTGCCGGAGTTGCGGCCGGCGCGGGTGTGGTGGCAGTTACCGGAGCCTCGGCCGGAGCAGGAGCTGACGAAGGAGCTGCGGGTGGCGCACTCTCAACGGCTACAGATGGCTGGCTAGCCGGCTGCTGTTTGCGGTTGGCAATGTATTCCAGGATATCGTTCTTGGTTACGCGACCCTCGGCGCCTGTTCCTTTGATGGATTCCAGTTCGGCCATCGAGATGTTTTCCTCGCGGGCAATGTTGCGCACCAACGGAGAATAAAAGCGATCGGTGTTATGAAAATCCTCACGGGTTGCAGGTGCAGCCACAAAATCGCGGGCAGCATCAACGGTTTTTTCAACCGCGGCCACAACTTCCGGTGCGGGTGCGGCAGCAGGCTGTGCAGCGGGCGCCTCTACGGCGGCTCCACCTTGGGTCTCAATGATCCCAATGGTCTGGCCTACTTTGACAAGGTCATCCTTCCCGAACAACTTTTCAACAAGCGTCCCTGAAACTTCCGACGGCACCTCGCTATCTACTTTGTCGGTAGCAATTTCCAGTACAGCCTCATCGGCGTCGATGTGGTCGCCCACTTCTTTTAACCAGTTGGTAATCGTCGCCTCGGCAACGCTTTCACCCATCTTGGGCAGTTTCAGTTCGTATCTTGCCATAACAAAAATCGTTATTGAGACTGCGAAATTAGAAAATTTTATCGGGTTTTAATCGTTGTCATCGCGTTTTTAGACCATCTGCAATAACTATCGGTGAGCGGCAAATGTCACCACCTCTCCCCTGTCGTTGCTCGAATCGCTCCCTATCAAAAAACCGTCGCGTGGATGTACTATTCTAAAGGTCAGGTCTTTGGCTGTCGCCGATAGCATAATCGCCATGATTTGGCCGTAGCCTAACTCATTGGAGTCGAGCAATAACCGGGAGCCCTCTTTAATTCCGTCCACATTGGTGACGCTAATCAGGGAAACTGACAATTTTTCCTCCAAAGCCGCTTTGAGTGCCTCGTTTTGCGACAACAGATACCACCCCGACGGTCGCACCGTGACGCCCAGGGTATTCTTTTTGGTCAGGGCAAAAAAATGCGCGCCGGCCTTCATCAAAACATTAAAGATTCGGCCTGACGCGCTGTGGCCGTAGTGCTTGTCGTAAAAATAAACCATCGCTTCCCTAAAACGGTTCAGGTAGCGCGCATCCTTGACTGTGCTTTCACCCTTGTAGTGAATTACCTGCGTGCCGGCAAAATAAAAATTGGTGCGGCCCATTTGAAGCGCGCGATAGGAAAGGTCGATATCGTCGGAATACATAAAGCAATTTTCGTCAAAACCGCCCAGGCTGTCGTAAAGGCTTTTCTCCATCAACATAAAGGCACCTACCAAAATATCGGCCTGGCCGGATTGGTTTGGCGTGAGATGGCTGGCGTAATAACGTCCAAACCACTTTGGCGATAGCTTGTACAGCCCGGATATTTTGGTGGCCGCCACCCAGGGCGTTGGGATTCCGCGCTTGGATTCAGGCAAAAAATGGCCGCGACCGTCCATAAGTTTTACACCAACTATCCCGGGATTTTCCAGCGATTCAAAATAGCTGATGGCCTTGGTAAAAGTGTCCGGCGCCACGACGGTGTCGGGATTCAGGATGCAGATAAACCTTCCTTTTGCGGCGGCAACACCCAGGTTGTTTCCTTTGGGAAAACCCGAATTTTCAGGATTTTTGATCAACACCACATCCGGGAAATGCTCGCGCACCATCAGGCAACTGTCGTCGGGCGATGCGTTGTCTACCACAATGATTTGGGCATCCAGACCGGTTGTGGCACGCATAACACTGTCCAGACACTGCTGCAAAAACCATCTGACGTTATAATTGAGGATGATGACCGAGAGTTGCATGGCGCTAAGATAGCTTACAATTTGACAATGACAACCCGTAACCTGTACGGCTGCCTTTGCGTTAGCGATTGAGCCATTGTTGGAGCTCTTTTGCCGGTGGCGGAGCGGCGGCGCGCGGAATGTCTACTGCAAAAAGCGACTGGCGAAAGCGCGGCCGCGCCCCAAAAAAAACATAGGAACCGGAAAATCCGTGCGCGGCAACGCCAAAAAAACCATTTAGTTAGCGGTAAGTTGTTATCTTCGCCAAAATTAAACCCAAACCAAATGAAAAAAGCATTGCTGTTCCTGGGCGCTATTGCCCTTGTAACTTTTACGGGATGTTCCGGTGACGAGGACAACAACAACGACGGCCCGGGCTCAGGACCGCTGGTCAAGAAGATTGTGTTTGACTACGTGGATGACAATTATTCTGACCAGATTACCTTTACGTACAACGGGACCAAGTTGGTTAAGGGTGTCTATCCCGACGGGACGCTGGAAAAATATTATTACGCCGGCGACCGCATCATCAAGACCGAATTTATTGAAGACGGCGAGGTTACCTCACAGATTCTTTTGACATATGACGCACAGGGCCGCGTTACCGATGCGGTTTATCAGGAACTGGATTGGGACTTTGAGGAGCGTTCATCATTTGAATACACCAGCGAAACGACAGCCATTGAATCGTACTATACCGGATCTTTGGGCTCCTCTACCCTGGATTGGACGGCTACCCTGACACTTGCCGATGGCGAGATTGTCCAGAAAGTGCAAGCGGGCCCGAACGGGAAGACGTATACTTACACTTACGATACCAAAAACAGCCCGTTTAAGAACGTTACCGGATACGGCGCACTTTCTTATGCGACGGCCGGCGATCACGAAACGGAAGGGCGCAGCAAAAACATCCTGAAGATTACAAATGACACTGATGATTTTGTTTACACCCAGAACACTTTTACCTACAACGATCAGGATTTTCCAACCAGCCTGGTATCGGTGGCGCGTTTTAACGATTGGGACCTTAACATCACCTCGACGTTGAACGCCCAGTTCTTTTATGAATAAGCGTCGGCAAAAAATTATGAAGATGCTCGCTACGGCGGGCATTTTTTATACAAACAAGAAACGCTCCCCAACCGAGGAGCGTTCCCAACCCAAAAATTTAAATCAATGTTTAACCGATTTGAATCATTCGCTTAGCTTTTGGCAGCGCTTCCTCTTTTTTAGGAAGTACAATGCTGAGGATGCCGTTTTCATACCGCGCCGTGATTTGGTCTTCATTGACGGTTTCAGGCAGGGTGAAGGATCGCTTAAAGGACGAGAACGAAAACTCGCGACGGGTGTACTTGCCTTCATTGCTGCTGGATTCTTGCTTGCTTTCAGATGAGATCGTCAGCAGATTCTGATCGACGTCGATGTTGAAATCATCCTTTGTTTTACCAGGTGCCGATAGTTCGACTTCAAACTGGGTGTCGGTCTCGCGGATGTTGACCGGCGGGACTGATAGTGCATTGCCACCCATCCAGTCAGGACGGAAAAATTCTTCCATGATTGACGGGAAAAATACATTGCCGGTGTTGCGTTTTAATTGTGTCATAATGATTTGTTTTTAAAGTAGTTAATCTTTTTTTGTGTTCGACCTGCGAACTTTCAAGCTTTATACCAAGACCGTTTTTAATGTCATTTTGGCGGCTATAATGACTTTTTGACACAAAAACCTTTTAAAAGATTTGTGTTTTATTTTGCGCTAATTTTGCAGCATGAATTACCTATCGGTTGAAAACGTCTCCAAATCATACGGCGAACGCACGCTGTTTGACAAATTGTCCTTTGGCATTAACAAAGACCAGAAAATAGCCTTTATCGCCAAGAACGGCACGGGAAAAACCACGTTGCTGAATATTATTACGGGAAAAGACGAGCCCGACAGCGGCCAAGTGATCATGCGCAAGGATATGCGAATGGCATTTTTGTCGCAGGTCCCGGATTTGCAGGACAACCTCACGATTGAGGAAAGCATTTTTGCATCGGATAATGAAACGCTCAAAGTAATCCGCGCTTATGAAAAAGCCTTGGAAAATCCGTCGGATACTGAGGCTTACCAAAAGGCTTTTGATGCCATGGACCGCCACAATGCGTGGGATTTTGAAACCCAGTTCAAGCAAATCCTTTTTAAACTTAAATTGGATAACCTGAACCTCAAGGTCAGGAATCTGTCGGGCGGACAAAAAAAGCGTCTGGCGCTGGCCATTATCCTGATCAACCGTCCGGACTTGCTGATCATGGACGAACCCACCAACCACCTCGATCTGGACATGATAGAATGGCTGGAGGATTATTTTGCGGCGGCGCCCATCACCTTGTTTATGGTAACGCACGACCGCTTTTTCCTGGAGCGCGTCTGCAATGAAATCATTGAACTGGAAAACGGGAAGCTCTACCAATATAAAGGCAATTATTCCTACTTTCTGGAAAAAAAGGAGCTGCGCATCGCCAGTGAAAATGCCAGTGTCGACAAGGCCCAAAACCTTTTTGTCAAGGAACTCGAATGGATGCGCAGGCAACCAAAAGCCAGAACTACCAAATCAAAATCGCGTCAGGACGACTTTTACCTCATCAAGGAAAAAGCCCAGAGCCGCCGCCGTGAAAACGTGCTCGAACTGGAAATCAACATGGAGCGCATGGGCAGTAAAATTGTCGAACTCCACAAACTGGTCAAGCATTTTGGCGATAAGAAAATCCTGGACGGCTTTTCATATGACTTTCAACGCGGCGACCGCATTGGCATCATCGGGCGCAACGGGACCGGCAAAACCACTTTCCTGAACATTTTGACCGGCGCGGTTAAGCCCGATGGCGGAAAGGTTGTTGTGGGCGATACGATGAAAATAGGATATTATACCCAAGCTGGAATCGAAGTCAAACAAGGCCAGAAAGTGATTGATGTGATCAAGGAATTTGGCGAGTACATTCCGCTGATGAAAGGCCGGACGCTATCGGCAGGGCAACTGCTCGAGCGGTTTTTGTTTGACCGGAAAAAACAGCATGACTACGTTGAAAAACTATCTGGCGGCGAACTCAAACGGCTGTATCTGTGCACGGTTTTGATTCAGAACCCCAACTTTCTGATACTGGACGAGCCAACCAACGATTTGGACATTGTAACGCTGAACGTTCTGGAAAACTTCCTGATCGATTATCCGGGCTGTTTGGTTGTAGTATCGCACGACCGTTATTTTATGGACAAGATCGTTGACCATTTGTTCGTCTTTAGAGGTGATGGCGTGATTGAGGATTTTCCCGGAAACTACTCGGATTTCAGGATTTATGAAGACAGCGCCGAACCCGTGAAAGACGATGCTCCAAAGGAAAAATCAAACTGGAAGCAACAACAAGCCACGGGAACAGGTTTGTCGTTCAACGAGCAAAAAGAATACTCGAAAATCGAGCGTGAAATCAAGGATTTGGAACTGAAGAAAAAGGAGATTGAAGCGCAATTCAACGATCCGAACCTAAGCCCGGACGCGATCAATTCAAAATCGACTGAGTTGCAATCAATCATTGAAAAGCTTGAAGAAAAGGAATTGCGGTGGATGGAACTGATGGAGAAGTTAGAAGGCTGATTTAAGATTTAATAATGACCGAATCTATGGTGCATTTAATCAAGTCGTACGCGAAATTTCTCTGGAACTCGAAAAACGAGTATTCGGTGCATTCGCCATTTGTTTATGACTTGCTGACCAAATGCTTTTACGACCGAACGGATTTTCCCGACTACAAAAAACTCGCACAATTTCGAAAGTCTTTGCTGGACGATAAGTCAGAGATTGAAGTAACCGACTTTGGCGCCGGATCACGGGTGTTCAAATCCAACAAACGCAAGGTTTCAGACATTGCAAAAAACGCCGGGATTTCGCCCAGTCGCGCCATGATGTTGTATAGAATCGTCCGATACTTCAAGTCTGAAAATGTTCTGGAAATTGGAACGTCAGTCGGATTGGCCACGTCTGCCCTTTCGCTTGGAAATCCCGAATCAAAAATCACAACGCTCGAAGGTTGCCTGCAGACGGCATCGGTCGCAAAAAGGCAATTTGAAAACTTCGGCATGCAACATATCGACCTGAAAACCGGTGAATTCGCCGCAACCTTAAAATCGTTCGACGTTGGACTTTTGACATTCGACCTAATTTATTTTGACGGCAATCATCAGAAAGACGCTACTCTCGCCTATTTCGAAAAACTCCTGCCGACCGTTACAAATGATTCGGTTTGGATTTTCGATGACATTCATTGGTCAGCTGAAATGGAACAAGCCTGGGAAATCATTAAACAAAACCCCAAAGTCACGGTCACGATTGACACATTCCAATGGGGTTTGGTGTTTTTTAGAAGCGAACAACCTAGGGAACACTTCGTGATCCGCTGCTAATTCATCGGAATTGCAGACATCATGTTTTCGCCCCAGAACGAACTTCCGATGCCGGTAAGTACTGTTGTGGCAGGAACGTTTCCGTACTTGGTCAGGTTCGCGAATAAATAATACGTTTTTGGATAAGCAGCTTGGTTTGAAATCACACATTGACCATTGAGTATTCCAAAGTGATTTGGTCCGGAAATCACACCTGACAGCAGTCCGCCTGCGATTATGTCGCAGCTTGAAAGAACGCCGGGCGAACAGGAAAAAGTAGTCCGGATAAACATCGAGCCGTCGGCCGGTAAATAAGCCTGCAGCAACAAAGTCGTAAAAACCATCCACTTTCCGGGAGGTAATGTTATATACGCTCCTGTGTTAGAATTGGCCGTGATATTCCCGACCGTCGCCCCGTTTCCGATGGTCACGCCATTTCCAAAAACGCCCGTCACCGCCGGCTTGATCGCTACATTATCCATCCACGTTCCCGATCCGTCGGCATCACTTACCAAAACCCGTCCGTTGGCTTGGCTTCCGTCGGAAATACGGATTTTTCCCGCAACTTCAAGACGTTCCTGTGGATCTGGAGTTCCGATGCCGACGCGATCAGTATTTGTCTTGAGATAAGTCAGGCCGGCTACAGCGTTACGTTGCCAGAGTTGGGTACGATCATCAGCAAGCCTTATCCATCCTATCGATGGTCCCCACCAATAATAAAATCCGGTTCCTCCTGGATAATTAAGATTTGTGTTGAAAACCAACGTACTCATTTGAGGATTCGCAATCGGAGACGTCCCGTCAAAAGCATTGGTTATGATAACCCTTGGTATCAGTAAACCCTTGTTGTTAGAATAGATATCCAATATTGCCGACGGATCAGGAACAGGCGTATTTATGCCAACCTGAGCATTCATTGCTGTTACGCAAAGCAGAAAATAGACTATCTTTTTCATCAGTGCGAATCGTAAAAAATGTTACCTCCACCCAAATACGACGTCGTCTGATAGTTGTAATAACCGTCCCAATCGCCATCAGAAGGACTGGTCAGATTTCCATCGCCGTTCGTATCGCCTCCTCGGTCGTCGTCTTTGTAAGATGTCAACATAGCCGAAGGGTCAATCGTCACATTTCGGTTTGCAGCTCTCGAAATTCCTGAACTGGAACCATTGAATTTAATCGTAACATTTGGCCCGATGATGACTCCGTCGGTTGCGCCGCTTCCGCCTCCATTAAAGAATGCATCAATCACATACGGCGCTTCATCTTCCATAAAAGTTGCGGTAACTCCGGCCATCGTCGTGTTCCAAGTCCAGATTCCGTTGCGGGAATTGGTCAAGGCAGGATCGTCAGGATTAAGAAAGTGGTTGTTCGGATTAAAATTATAATAAATGTTCAGGTAGATCGGGCGATCGTTTTCGTAGAATTGATTATTGGTAAATTTTGAAACTTCGGCATCGGCCATCTGCGCGCCACCGTAAAAAGCAAACGCAGCCGAAGCAGTCGGATGACCCAAAGTGTAAGCAAATGCACAATTGTTGAATTCAAAATCGTTTCCGGTGTCACTGATACGAACTGCGTTGTAGTAACCACCATCATTGGCCCCGGCATATAGAATTCCGCAAAAAGCAAATCGGCTTCCCGGCGCTGTCAGATGAATCCCGATCCAATCGCCTTTTTCACCAAAAGATTCGCCGTTCAAGTTGGTGTCGCCACAAAACGTGTCGTCTTTCATAGAAGTGAAAATGATTGGGGATTCTTCGGTTCCGATGGCTTCGATCGTTCCGCCGGCGTTGACACGAATCTGCGCGCCTTCAATTTTTACGATTGCTCCGGCTTCGATAGTCAACTGCGAAGTAACTGTAACATTGTGACTGATGACGTGAACCATTCCGGCTGACCAGGTTTCAGGTGAATCGATTGTAACGGCACCATCGGGCGTGACCAAATGCACTTCGCAGCCCTCGAGCACAAACATTTTGGAAACACCATAGACGACTTGGCTCGCCGTTTTGGCGTACGCACGAACGTAAATTGGCGTCCCCGCCCATTCCGGTTCAAACTCTAGCAACTCGTCAAAGTTGTTTCCCGAGAGTGCGATCGGATACGCGCCGTCGGGAAACGTTTCAAGTGTTTGATCAGGAGCTGTTGCCAATAAGACGCCAGTTTCGAGTATAGGTTCTTCCCCTTCAGATGTTATCGAACCACCGAGGATCGCACTTAATCCGGAAACTTGCGGATCGGCAGTCACAACGGTTAATGTGTCAGGATCTGATGACGAATCATCGGACGAACATGCCACAATCGCGATCAGCAAAAGGACATTAAAAAGTAGTTTAAGGCTTTTCATGTTTTAGAATTTTTGAATGTTGTAAAACTACTCTGGCAAAAAAAGATGGCCTTCCTACAAAAACACGATTTAAAACATCCTACTTTTATAGGAATTCCAGACACGGTTTTTTGCTTTGCTTTGTAAAATCGTCTCAAACAAATGAAACACATTCTTCTCGCGGCTATTTTCTTTTTTGCCGTCACGGCTCATGCGCAGTCGGGCGATGTCAAATCATTGAAAAACGACTATCAGAAAGCCAAATCAGTCGAAGACAAAGTCAAGGCGCTGAATAGTATCGGTGAATATTTTTGTGAGGTCAGCTATGATTCGGCTCTGGTTTATTACAAAAAGGCATATGACCTGAGTCTGAAAAACAACTATGACGAAGGAATCTACAACTACGCAGGAAACGCGGGATCGGTTTACATTTACACCGCGCAGTACGATAAAATGAAGCAACTCACGCTCGATGGCCTAAAGCGAGCAAAGGAGCGAAATGACAAGCATTGGGTTGCACATTTTACCACAAACCTCGGGAACGACTATCTGTATATCGCCGACTATGAAAAAGCGATCAAGTATTTTCAGGAAGGATTGACGTTGTTCCAGCAAAACAACGAGCCAAAATACACCAAACGAATTTACAACTTCATTGCAGTTGCCTTTCTTAATATGGGCAATTTGGATAAGTCCATTCAATATTCAAAACAAGCGGCCGACTTGGCCCGAAAAGAGAACGCGCCTCGTGTTCTGGCTGATGCGTTGTCTCTTTTAGGTAGCGCGTACATCGAAAAAGAGGAGTTTGACAAGGCCGAACCCGTAGTTGACGAATGTTTGGCGGTCACGAAAAAAGAAAGCAACGACAATAGCTACTACAGTGCGCTTTTTGACAAATCGCGAATTTTGTCGCACAAAAAAGCTTACAAACAGGCAATTGCGACTGTTTTGGAGAGCAATGCATACAATAAAAAAAGAGGGAATTTGCATGGTCTCGTTAACGGATTGTGCTCACTGGCGGAATATTATCAGCTCGACGGCCAATCGCAAAAAGCAATTCCTACGGTAGATGAAGCTATTGCGATTGCAAAAGAAAATAAGATGCTTCCTTCTTTAATGTATGCCTATGACGTCGCGGCGACAGTCTACAATAAATCCGGACGTTTCGATGAAGCTTACGGATTCTTGGAATCATATCGACAACTCAGCGACAGTTTAAATTCGATTGAACTCAAAACCAAACTTGCGGAATCAGATGCCAAGTTTCAGAATTCGGAAAAACAGCGAAAAATCGAGAGTCTGGAAGTTGAAAAAAGCCGAACGAAATTCTACATGATCGCACTAGGAGTGGTTCTCTCATTGCTATTGATTTCGGGGTTTTTGCTATACCGATACATGTCGGCCAAACGAAAAAATGCCGAACAGCAAATCATACGTCTGCAACAGGAAAAGCAAATCGTGGCGACACAAAACATGCTTGAAGGCGAAAAGATCGAACGTACTAGGCTAGCGCGCGACCTTCATGACGGATTGGGTGGAATGCTTTCGGGTGTGAAATTTCAGCTCAATTCGATGAAAGGAAATGTGGTGATGACCGACGAAAACGCACAGGCCTTTTCAAAAAGTCTCATACAACTTGACGATGCGATTGCCGAAATGCGACGCGTCGCGCACAACATGATGCCGGAATCGCTTTTGAAATTCGGGTTGGATGAAGCTGTCAGCGACCTTTGTTCATCGGTCACCGAAAACAGTTCGACCAAAGTCTTCTATGAGCAATTCGGATTAAAAGATCGACTTGAACAGACCGTTGAAATCACGTTGTTCCGAATCATTCAGGAACTGCTGAACAACATCATCAAGCATTCAGGTGCGACTGAAGCGCATGTACAGATCAGCCGAAACGGCAAACAGGTTTCACTCACTGTTGAAGACAACGGAAAAGGGTTCGACACCGCGCAATCAAAAACAGGAATCGGGCTGGCCAACGTAAAAAGCCGTGCGGATTATCTCAACGGAACTATGGATATTCGGTCAGACGAAAAAGGAACATCGGTACATTTGGAATTTGACGTCAAATGAAAACCAAGTTGAAAATAATTATTGTGGACGATCATCCGATGGTCGCTGAAGGATTTAAAACTTTGTTGCTTCAGCATCCTGAAGTTGAAGTGATCGGAAGTCCCGAAAACGCGTTTGAAGCTATCGGCTTTCTGAAAAAAAATAAAGTGGATATCGCTTTTCTGGACATCAATCTGCCGGATATCAACGGTATCGATCTTTGCGCCAAGATTGCGGCTGAATTTCCCACGGTAAAATGTCTTGCTCTAAGCACTTTCAATGACCGGAGTTACATCTCCCGAATGATCCAAAACGGCGCACGGGGCTACCTTTTGAAAAACGCTTCACGCGAAGATCTTTTCAAAGCCATTGACGAAGTGGCCGAGGACAACCTGTTTTTTAATGTCGACTACAGCAAACAGCCTGAATCACGTTTCACTGAGAAACCAACGCTAACTAGACGCGAACAGGAAGTTTTGAGAGAAATCGCCGAAGGCCATACCAATCAGGAAATCGCAGATAGGCTCTTCATAAGCGTAACCACGGTCAGTACGCATCGGCAGAATCTGATGCTGAAACTGGAAAGTAAAAACACCGCCGCGCTCATCAAAGCAGCCGCAAAACTAGACCTCATTTAAAAGCGAAAAGGCAGCCTTTTCGGGCCGCCTTCTCAGGTAGATGAAAAATTATCCGGTGTTATTCAGCCGCGTCTTTGGCTTCCTGGTTTTCGTCACCTTTTGCCTTCATACGGTCAATCTTAAACGTTGGTGACCATTTCATTTTAAGGTTTGCGATCTTCAGATTGTCGCCTGAAGAAAGTCCTTCTTTCTCAACCGTATTCTTACGAGCATCAAGCGCTTCCCAAGCCTTTTTGATTTCGTCGAAATCCTCACGGCTGAATGACCCTTTGTTTGCGTCATACGCGTTGTTGAAGTCGTTGTAAACTTTCAGGATGTTGTCTTTGTTGACCCAATCAAAATTCAAGTCTTTTCCGACCGCGCCACCAGGGAACAATGTCACATACACTTTTGGACTTTCCGGCACGGCTTCGGCTTCCATCTCAGCTACGTACTTGGATTTGATTTCCTCATACTTGGCGCGTTTGTCATCCAGACGCTTTTGGGCAGCCTCGCGGTCTTTCATTGATGCAAGTGCAGCCTCGGCATCGGTGGTACGGCGGGCGTACTCGGCCTCAATAGCTTCCCAATTGGCTTTGGCTTCATCGGCTGAAACATTGGCCACCGAATCGACGTATTTTTCATAACGGTCGACAGTCATTTCAGCCTGTTTCTCTTCATCGGTCTTACAAGAGATAAAGGTTGACGCAAAGGCGCCCAATCCTATCATCAAGAATTTAGTTTTCATAGAATTTGTATTTAGAATTAGTGTAGGACAAATGTATACAGAATTATATTTTATTTAATTTTTTAGTTAATTATTTATGATAATTTTATTATTTATCGATTAAAAATGATTTTAATGTAATAATGATATAAATAGATGTGGGGATTTTATAACAATTTTTAAGGTTGATGCTGCTATAATTAGGCGCATTATGTACCTTAGTGCAAAAATTGAATCAATGGCAAAACCCCTGATCCGGATTAAAGGAATTACACGAAATTTCCAATTAGGACACGAGACGGTTTACGTTTTAAAAGGCATCGACCTTGAAATTTACAAAGGTGAATACATAGCGCTGATGGGCCCGTCGGGATCCGGAAAATCGACACTGATGAACATTTTGGGGTGTCTGGACACGCCTACCGCCGGCGAATACGAACTCAATGGCAAACTGGTAAGCCAGATGGATGACGACGAGCTGGCCGACATCCGCAACAAGGAAATTGGGTTTGTTTTTCAAACATTTAACCTTTTGCCCAGAACCACCGCGCTTGACAATGTGGCGCTGCCGATGGTATACGCCGGACACGCCAAAAGCGAACGACATGCCCGCGCCCGCGAAGTTTTGACGCAGGTTAACCTGGCCGACCGCATGGATCACCAGCCCAACCAGCTTTCGGGTGGTCAGCGTCAAAGGGTGGCCATTGCACGGGCGTTGGTCAACAAGCCTTCTATCATCTTGGCCGACGAACCCACCGGAAACCTTGACAGCAAGACGTCGGTGGAAATCATGAACCTTTTCAATCAGATCCACGCCCAGGGTAATACCGTCATCCTGGTAACGCACGAAGAGGACATCGCGGCTTATGCACATCGCATCATCCGACTTCGCGACGGCATGGTGGAGAGCGACAAGACCAACAATAAAACGGAACAGATCTCATGAAAATATACACCAAGACGGGCGACAGCGGAACAACCGGACTATATGGCGGAACCCGCGTTCCCAAGCATCACATCCGCATTGAATGTTACGGAACCATCGACGAACTGAACTCACACCTGGGTTTGCTGCGCGATCAGGAAATTGATGTTATCCACAAAAAAGTGCTGGCTGAAATCCAGGACCGGCTTTTTACGGCCGGAGCGGTTTTGGCTACACCTCCGGAAAAGGAGACTTTAAAGAGCGGACAGTCAAGACTATCGATAGACCGCGTGGACGAAAAAGACATCCAGCTGCTGGAAAATGAAATTGACCGCATGGATGCCAACCTGCCACCCATGACACATTTTGTTTTGCCGGGCGGTCATCAAACGGTGTCATTTTGTCACATTGCGCGCTGTGTCTGCCGCCGGGCCGAAAGACTCGCGGTGCATCTCAATGACATGGAGCCCGTTGATGCTGCCATTTTGCGCTATCTGAACCGGCTGTCAGACTACCTTTTTGTGCTGGCACGGATGTTGACCTCGCAGCTTGGAGCCGATGAAGTAAAGTGGATTCCGCGAAAACCGGAACAATAAAACTTCAAGGGTCTTGCAACTTAGTGAAACCGCCAAAAACTGCGGCAAATGGGACGTTCTTAACTTTGCTTAAAATAAACAGGTTTTTACTTGACTTTTTCAGTTTAAAAATTATTTTTGCATCAAACAAATAAAACGATTAAGAGATGTACTGGACATTAGAATTAGCATCTTATTTATCCGATGCGCCGTGGCCTGCAACCAAAGATGAGTTGATTGACTATGCGATACGCGCAGGCGCTCCCCTTGAAGTGGTAGAGAATCTCCAGTCAATAGAGGATGAAGGCGAAATCTACGAATCGATGGAAGAGATTTGGCCCGATTACCCAACCGATGAGGATTATCTCTGGAACGAGGACGAATATTAAAATAGATAATTTCAAATTAAAAGTCTCAGCCGAGGCTTTTTTTTTGCGTAAATTTGCGCACCTTTTTACACAATAAGTTACGACCAAATGAGTCTAATCAATAGCATACTTAAAGCCTTTGTGGGCGACAAATCGCAAAAAGACGTCAAGGCCCTACAATCGACGGTGGCCAAGATCAAATCGATGGAATCAACTCTTACCGGACTGACCAACGACGAACTGCGTCAAAAAACGGCCGACTTTAAGGCGCGGATCCGCGAGGCACGCGCTGAAAAAGACGCGCGGATAGCGCAACTCAAAGCCGAAGCCGAAACCACTCAGGACATCGACCAGCGCGAGGATATTTACGCCTCGATCGACAGCTTGGAAAAAGAGGCTTACGAAATTTCAGAAAAGGTACTCAACGACATCCTCCCCGAAGCTTTTGCCGTGGTTAAGGAAACTGCCCGTCGCTTTAAGGAAAATACCCAAGTTAAAGCTACGGCTACTCCGCTGGACCGCGAATTATCGGCTACAAAACCGTATATCACCCTTGACGGGGATCAGGCCGTCTGGGCCAACTCATGGAACGCAGCCGGAAAACAGATTACCTGGGACATGATCCACTA
Organism: uncultured Flavobacterium sp.; assembly: GCA_934636265.1. GTDB lineage: Bacteria > Bacteroidota > Bacteroidia > Flavobacteriales > Flavobacteriaceae > Flavobacterium. The sequence continues at coordinate 29,704 of CAKUAD010000001.1, read as the reverse complement.
CGATGTTCAGCTTATCGGCGGAATCGTTCTGCACCAGGGCAAGATTGCCGAGATGCAGACGGGTGAAGGTAAAACCCTGGTGGCGACACTCCCACTCTACCTGAATGCGCTCACCGGAAACGGCGTCCACTTGGTAACCGTCAACGATTACTTGGCCAAGCGCGACAGCTCGTGGAAGGCTCCGTTATTTGAATTCCACGGCCTTACGGTTGAATGCATCGACAACTATCAGCCTAACTCAGAAGGGCGTAAAAAAGCTTATGCTGCCGACATTACCTACGGCACCAACAACGAATTCGGATTTGACTACCTGCGCGACAACATGGCCCATACGCCGGGCGAACTCGTTCAGCGCAAGCACAATTACGCCATTGTCGACGAGGTTGACTCGGTTTTGATTGACGATGCGCGTACTCCGCTGATTATTTCCGGACCCGTTCCGCAGGGCGACCGCCACGAATTCAACGAACTCAAGCCAAAAATTGACAACCTGGTAAACCAGCAACGACAGCTGGCCAACGGCTTTTTGGCTACGGCCAAGAAATTGATTGCCGAAGGGAATATCAAGGACGGCGGATTCAACCTGCTCCGCGCCTATCGCGCACTGCCTAAAAACAAGGCGTTGATCAAATTTTTGAGCGAGGAGGGCGTCAAGCAAATCCTCCAAAAAACTGAGAATCATTACATGCAGGACAACAACCGCGAAATGCCAAAGGTTGACGAAGCGCTGTTTTTTGTAATCGAAGAGAAAAACAATCAGGTAGAACTAACCGACAACGGAATCAAGATTCTGTCGACCGACACCGACGAGAACTTCTTTGTCCTGCCGGATATCGGAAGTGAAATCGCGCGGATAGAAAAGCAAAACCTGAGCAAGGATGAGGAAGCCGAACAAAAAGAGCAACTCTTTCAGGATTTCTCAGTAAAAAGCGAGCGCATCCACACCCTGACACAACTTTTAAAAGCTTATACGCTGTTTGAGAAAGACGTCGAATACGTCATCATGGACAACAAAATCATGATCGTTGACGAGCAGACAGGCCGTATCATGGAAGGTCGCCGTTATTCGGATGGTCTGCACCAGGCGATTGAAGCCAAGGAGAACGTAAAAATCGAGGCTGCCACCCAGACGTTTGCCACGATCACACTCCAGAACTATTTCAGGATGTATAACAAACTGGCCGGTATGACGGGAACTGCCGTAACCGAGGCGGGTGAATTCTGGCAGATTTACAAACTGGACGTGGTAGAAATCCCAACCAACCGTCCGATGGCCAGGAAAGACCACAACGACCTGATTTACAAAACAGCCCGTGAAAAGTACAATGCCGTCATTGAAGACGTGACCAAACTTTCGCAGGCGGGCCGTCCGGTGCTTATTGGTACCACATCGGTTGAAATCTCGGAGCTTTTGAGCCGAATGCTTAAGATGCGCAACATACACCACAACGTACTCAACGCCAAACTCCATAAAAAAGAGGCCGAAATTGTTGAAGAAGCAGGCAAACCGGGTGTTGTAACCATTGCGACCAACATGGCCGGCCGTGGTACCGACATCAAGCTTACGCCCGAGGTTAAGGCCGCGGGAGGATTGGCCATCATCGGCACCGAACGACACGATTCACGTCGCGTTGACCGACAGCTTCGCGGACGTGCGGGCCGTCAAGGTGACGTGGGAAGTTCACAATTCTATGTATCGCTTGAGGACAACCTGATGCGTCTGTTTGGATCTGAACGCGTGGCCAAAGTCATGGACCGCATGGGTCTTAAGGAAGGCGAAGTGATCCAGCACTCGATGATGACCAAATCTATCGAACGCGCCCAGAAAAAAGTAGAAGAAAACAACTTTGGCGTCCGCAAGCGATTGCTGGAATATGACGATGTGATGAACGCCCAGCGCGAAGTGGTTTACAAACGCCGCCGTCACGCGTTGCACGGAGAGCGTCTTAAGGTGGACATTGCCAACATGCTTTACGATACGGCCGAACTCATCGCCACGCAAAACAAACAATCAAAAGACTTCAGGAATTTTGAGTTTGAGTTGATACGTTATTTCTCGATAACATCACCAGTAACACAACAGGAGTTTGACAAACTGACCGAAATTGAACTGGCCGGAAAAGTGTACAAAGCCGCGATGGCGTATTACACTGAGAAGAACGAGCGCGATGCCCGCGAAGCGTACCCGATCATCAAGAGCGTGTATGAAAATCCGGACAATCGCTATGAGCGCATCGTGGTTCCGTTTAGCGACGGTGTGAAAACACTGAATGTCGTCACCGACCTCAAACGCGCCTATGAAACCGAAGGGCGTCAGTTAGTAGCCGATTTTGAGAAAAACATCACGCTGGCCATCGTTGACGAAGCCTGGAAAAAGCACCTTCGCAAAATGGACGAGCTTAAGCAGTCAGTGCAATTGGCCGTTCACGAGCAAAAAGACCCACTGCTTATTTACAAGTTTGAAGCGTTCAACCTGTTCCGCGCCATGCTGGACGACGTCAACAAGGAAGTGATTTCATTCCTGTTTAAAGGCGATTTGCCGCAGCAACAACAAAACATTCAGGAAGCGCGTGAAGTACCCGTAAAGGAAAATTACCAGACCAGCAAGGAAGATGCCGACGGTAGCACGCCAAGCCCGGCGCAACAGGCTCCGCAGCCGGCGCGTCAGGTAACTGAAACCATAGTGCGTGAAATGCCCAAGATTAACCGAAACGATAACGTTACCATCAAGCACGTCATGACCGGTAAAACCGAAACCATGAAGTACAAAAAAGCCGAAGGGTTGTTAGCCTCGGGCGAATGGGTTGTGGTTCAATCATAAAGAAGTCCCCTAACGGGGATTTTTTTATATTTGGACATGAAAAAAATTATGCTGCTGCTGTTTCCGGTACTGATGTTGGCGCAACATCCCCCCGACGCCGATGTCAAAAAGCTGTACACGGCTTTTCACGACATCGACATTGATTTTTTGTCAGAGCGAATCTGTTCGCCATATGAGGGAATGGAGCTTTACGCGCGCCTGGACGCCTACTTTTTGAACGACAGCCAGAAATTCCGGTACGTCTTTACCAACGCAAAATATAATTACGGACCAGTAATTTCGGTCGACGGGATTGACTATCACCCGGTCGATTTCCGGAACGTCATCCGGATTACGTATTTCCAGCCGATTGATGTGGCTTCCACACAAGAACAACTCAAAGCAAAATTTGCCGCACAATCAATCGTATACGAGCGGGCACGCAACAGTTTTTTGATTGTATATCAGGCAAAAATACTCACGTGGAACGCGCAGGGCATTTGGAAATTTGCCATACTTGATCAGACCATCCCAAAAGAAATCACGGCCGGATGCCTGCCGGAGAGTTTAAAATCACGCCTTGGCCTGCAATAAGAAAAGGGCAGCTTTTGACCACCCTTTCTTTACCCAAAAAAAAACTAAAACAAATTAAGCCCCGGGGTTGAAGCCAGGTTTAATCGCAGCGTAAAGTTAAAGGCGGAATCAGGATGGCGCAATACGTCTTTATTCGTATTTTTCAGGGAAGATCTTACCCGGATTCAGGATTCCATTAGGGTCAAATAGTTGCTTGATCCCCCGCATTAACGCCAGTTCGGGTGCTGAAAATGCTATCGGCATAAACTTTTTTTGAACCCAGCCGATCCCGTGTTCGCCCGACAGCGTACCACCAAGGGAAACCGTCAGTTCAAAAATTTCGCGGATGCCTTTTGGAACGTCGTCCTTCCAGGTTTTGTCCGACATTTCGCCCTTGACGATATTTACGTGCAGGTTACCGTCACCGGCATGGCCGTAACAAACTGAATCAAAACCGTATTTCAGGCCAATCGATTTGATACCTGCCAAAAGCCTGGGGAGTTCGTAGCGCGGTACCACAGTGTCCTCTTCTTTGTAGATGGAGTTGGATTTAACGGCCTCCCCCACCGCACGTCGCAGTTTCCACAGCGCGTTTTTCTGGTCGGCGGTGTCGGCAAAAAGGATTTCGTCAATTTCAAACTGCGAAACAACGTCGGCAATCTTTTCGGCCTCCTGCATCAATACTTCGGGATAGTTTCCGTCTACTTCAATCAGCAGATGCGCAGCAATCCCATCGCCTATCGACAAATTAACGCCATCCACATAACGCAGCGTCCAGTCAATCGCATCGCGTTCCATGAATTCCAGGGCACTCGGTACAATCCCTGCACGGAATATGCTGGCCACCGCCTCGCAAGCCTGTTCAGCTTTAAAAAATGGGACCAGCATCAGAATATCATGCGACGGCGCCGGCCATAGTTTCAGGACAATTTTAGTGATGATGCCCAGCGTTCCCTCGGATCCCGTCATCAGTTGCGTCAGGTTGTAACCGGTTGAATTTTTAAGCGTATTGGCTCCCGTCCAGATGATATCGCCGGTAGGCAGAACAACTTCCAGGTTGAGTACGTAATCCTTGGTGACGCCGTATTTTACCGCGCGCGCCCCGCCTGAATTTTCGGCCACATTGCCACCAATAAAACAACTCCCCTGACTGCTTGGGTCAGGCGGATAAAAAAGTCCGTGCGCGGCAACGGCTTCACGCAACACCTGTGTAATGACGCCTGGTTGGGTGATAACCTGCAGATTTTGCGTGTCGATCGCAAGAATCTTGTCAAACCGCTCCATCGACAAACCGATTCCGCCTTTTACGCAAAGTGCGCCGCCACTAAGGCCGGTTCGTCCGCCAATCGGGGTAACCGGAATTTTTAGTGAGTTGGCCAGTTTCATGATTTGCGCGATCTCATCGGCCGTTGCCGGCTTGACCACCACTAGCGGCGGGAACGTCAAGTCCTCAGTTTCGTCATGCCCGTAACGATCAAGGGTTTCAGCATCCTTAAAAACAAACGAAGGCCCGACAATGTTGCAAAGCGATTGGAATATCGGGGGTGTGATGGCAGTTGGATTCATGGCGATTGAAAGTTCAAAAATAGTACTTTTGACCATAACCCGATGGTGTGCAAACTGCCTCGTTTTGCGTATTTTTACAGGCGATGGCAAAAAATCCTAAATCGACGGCACTGAGTGAAAAGCAGGGAATCGTTCAACCCGACGCGGTAAGCCCTCTTGCCGTGCAAAAGGCGCTCGCCAAAAAACGAGTTCCGGATACCGCCGAACTGATTGACGGAATCCTCAAGGGAAACATCACGCTACTGAGCCGCGCCATCACCCTGATTGAAAGCACCAACCCCGCGCATGAAGTACAGGCATCAAAGGTTGTAAATGCCTGTCTGGCCCATGCCGGAAAAAGCGTCCGCATTGGTGTGACCGGCGTTCCGGGCGTAGGTAAAAGCACCTTTATCGAGGCATTTGGAAAGCATTTGACGCATTGCGGACACAAAGTAGCCGTTTTGGCCGTCGATCCCAGCAGCACCTTATCGCACGGCAGTATTTTAGGCGACAAAACCCGGATGGAAGAATTGGTAAAAGACCCAAATGCTTATATCCGTCCGTCGGCATCGGGTGAGACTCTGGGCGGTGTGGCCCGAAAAACGCGTGAAACCATTACACTGTGCGAGGCTGCCGGATTTGACTACATCATCATTGAAACGGTGGGTGTCGGGCAGAGCGAAACCGCTGTCCACAGCATGGTTGATTTTTTTCTTTTGCTTAAAATTTCGGGCGCGGGCGACGAGTTGCAAGGCATCAAACGCGGCATCATGGAAATGGCCGATGCGATTGCGATCAACAAAGCCGACGGTGACAACCTTAAAAAGGCGCGTCTGGCCAAAACGGAGTTCAATCGGGCGCTTCATCTGTTCCCGCCAAAACCATCGGGATGGACGCCAACGGCCGTAACCTGCAGCGCCATCACCCGCGAGGGCATCGCCGAACTGTATGAATTAATTGGAAAGTACTTTTTGCAAACCAAGGAGAACGGCTATTTTGACGTCCGGCGCAGCGAACAAAACCATTACTGGCTTGCCGAAACCATAGACAACAGCTTAAAGAGCGCCTTTTATCAGGACAAATTGGTAATCGAAAAAATGGAGGAATTGCAAAACGAGGTCACCCTTGGCCACCTATCGCCTTTTACCGCCGCACAACAGTTATTGGCACTGTATTTTTCAAAACGGTGATTACTCCTCGTAACGGGTAATTTCGCGGTCGTAAAAATCGTTGGCTTCCTCGATCAGGCCTTCCATAACCTGATTTAATTCGGCTTCGTCAATATCCTCGGCCTCTTCTAAAAACTCGACCTCATCATTGGCCAAGTTGATGATAAACCGCGGATAGTCCAGGTGAATTACAAAAATATCGTCGGGAAAGTCGGTGTTGTCACCCAATAAGAATTTAGGAAGTTCCATGGCATTTTGCGTTAGCGGTCAGATGCGAGGATTGACCGTTTGGTTAATTTGTCAAAACGAATATACAAAAATACAGCGGCTGCGGTAAGTCCGGCCAATAATCCTATCCATACTCCAACGGCTTTAAGTTCAGTGTACTTACCCAGGTAGTATGATATGGGAAACCCGATGATCCAGTAAGCAACAAAGGTAATGTACATCGGAATCCTGACGTCCTGCAATCCGCGGAGCGCCCCCAAAACCACTACCTGAACGCCGTCGGAAATCTGGAAAATGGCTGCCACAACAAGGAGTTTGGCTGCAATTTGCACCACTTCGCGATTTTCGATAAGTTGGTCGGGCTTGTCCAGATTGAGGAAAAACTCAGGAAGGACCTGATGAAATGCGATGAACAGCACGGCGAAAACGGTCTCAATCAGGATAACCATCAAAAAGATGGACCGCGCCACGACCACCAGGTGCCGATAATCATTAAGACCGCGTTGGTTACTGACGCGGATCATGCCTGTAACGCTCAATCCGGACGCGAACATAAACGTCACCGTGGCAAGACTGAGTGCGATTTCATTGGCTGCCTGACTGGTCTTTCCGATAGAACCGCATAACCAGACCGAAGCGGTGAACAACACGACCTCGAACATCATCTGCAGTGCCGACGGAAAGCCAAGGTTGACGATCTTCGAGGCAAGCTGGCGCTTGAACGCAAGGGTGTACAAGCCTTCAAAAAACGGTTTGAGTTTGTGGTTATAAGACAAAATCAGGTGTAGGAAAATCACCATCAGAATGCGTGAAATCAGCGATCCCAGCGCGGCTCCCTCAACGCCGTATTCCGGGATGATCCAGAATCCGTAAATGAGGGCGTAATTTATCGGGACGTGGATGATATTGCCCAGAATAATGGCGTACATCGAATACTTGGTCATCGACATGCCATCGGCAAATTGCTTATAACCCTGATACATGACCACCGGAATCAGTGACAGTGCGATCCAGTCGAGATAGGGTCGGGCCAGGAGAATCACATCGGCCGGCTGGCCCATTGTAGACAGTAACGGCTTGCACAAAAAAACCGCGAGAAAAAGTAATATTCCCAGCACCGTGCACAACAAAAGTCCGTGGTGAAAAATTGACCGTATGCTGGTTTTGTCATTGGCTGCATCGGCCTCGCCCACCAACGGAGTGATGGCGGTTGAAAATCCGACGCCCAAGGACAGCGCCACAAAAAAGAAACTGTTGCCCAATGAAACGGCAGCCAGCGCGGCGGGACCCAATTGGCCTACCATCAGTTTGTCGACTATTCCTATAAGGGTGTGGCCCAACATCCCCAAAATGACGGGATACGCCAAGCGGAAGTTTTCAGGAAATTCGTAAAAGTACTTTTGCAGTTTCACGGCGCAAAGGTAATGTTTACCTCTTCCATCTGCGTAAAAATTTGCCAGGTAATCAGCCTAATTTTAAAAACGTAAATTCTTGTAGGAATTGTGTAAGACACCGTTAAATCCACCGGCCTAATTTTGCTTCAAACCAAGTTAAATCAATTGAAATGAAAACATCGATTAAATTAAAAGGACTTTTTACAATGGCGACAGCCTTATTTTTTACGGCGGCAAGCGCGCAGGACATCCCTACGCCAGTTGAGAATTACGACCAGGGTTTCCGGTTGGGATTTGGGGTTAGCGCAGGTGCCATGACCGACGACCTGTATGACTTTGCGTTGGGTGGTGATGTGCGCCTTCAGTATGACTTTTCAAAAAGAACGTCAATTACGCTGACCACCGGATTCACCAATCTGTTTATCGGCGATGACGTAAAAGACCTTGGCTTTATCCCGGCCAAAGCTGGTTTCAAGGTATTTTGGTGGGAAGACAGTTTTTACGCCCAGATGGAAGCGGGTGCTGCATTTCCCGTTACCAATGACTACAGCGGACGCGTTGACAACTCACTGCTTTTGTCGCCAACCATCGGGTGGGCCAACAAATATCTCGACTTGAGCCTTCGGTACGAACACTATACCGATTTCCCGACAGCCGATGGCGGTACTGGCGTAGGCCAGGTTGCCGTGCGACTGGCATACGGATTCCGACTTTAAATCAAGCCCTCCGGGGCTTTTTTTTATTCTGATTCCAGATCGCGACGGTATTGTGCCATATTGTTTCGCACCTCGTCATCCAGTTCAGGATAAGAAAAAGCATACTGCTCCAGTGACTCAAGAATGACTTTCCCCACAATGTATCGCGCCAACGGTTTATCGTCGGCCGGAACCACAAACCACGGGGCGTGTTCATGCGAGGTTCTCGATAACAAATCCTCATAACATGACATGTACCGGTCCCAAAGCTCGCGTTCGCGCAAGTCGCCGGGCGAGAACTTCCAATTGTGTTTTTCCTCGTCCAATCGGCGTAAAAGCCGTTGACGTTGCTCTTCCTTGCCGAGATTCAAAAAGAATTTCAGCACAAGGGTACCGCTTTGCGCAAGATGTCTTTCAAAATGGTTGATGGATTCAAAACGCGAATCCCAAAACGCCTCGTCAATCTGATCCACACTTTCAATTCCGGGAATATTTTCATTGAGGATATACTCCGGATGTACGCGAGTCACCAAAACGTTCTCATAATGCGTCCGGTTAAAAACCGCAAACTTTCCCTTTTCCGGAAGCGCCAGGTAGTGCCGCCATAAGTAATCGTGCTCGAGTTCGGCACTGGTGGGCGTTTTAAAACTATGAACGACAATCCCGCGGACGTTGAGTTCCTTAAAAACCTCGCGTATCAAACTGTCCTTGCCTGCGGTGTCCATTCCCTGAAGGCAGATGAGCACCGCATAACGATTGTGCGAGTACATTTTGTCCTGTAATTTGGCCAGTTTCTTTTGGACTTTGTCAAGCCATTCCTCAACAATTTCCTCTTCATACGATTCACGGAAACGCGTGGGCCACTGCGAAAGATCAATGCGACCTGTGGCCAGAAACTCATTAACCGAAAAGTTTTCCATAGTTTTAGCTTTTGATAAAGATAGGCAATATGAAACAGATTCTGTTTGAGTTGTTTTTGCAACTGACCGGCGTCGGATCGGCTTCAGGACTGGTGTACGATCATGGGAACCTATACCTGATTTCAGATAATAGCACTTCTTTGTACCGATATGACTTGCGCCAAAAGCAATTGGATGCCATCGCCATCGACGCCGTTCCCGCCGCAAATCTGGGCAAGCCTGTCAAACCGGATTTTGAGGCCATCGCCATAAATGATGGGAAGCTGTACGCCATCGGATCGGGGTCAACGCCCAAACGGCAACGCATGGCTGTCGTCAACCTAAGAACCAATGATTTTTCAATGGCCGATCTGAGCACCTTTTACGCCAAACTAAAAAAGACGGCACAACTCTCGGACGATCAGTTTAATCTGGAAGGATTGGTTTTTGCCGAATCGGGCGTTTTGTTGTTTCAACGCGGAAACGGCAGCCGCCTGGCCAATGGCGTTTTTGTGGCCGATGGGTTGGATGCGGATGCGGATGTATGCTATCATCGCGTGGAATTGCCCGCTATTGGTGGCGTGCCTTCGTCCTTTACCGACGCCACCCTGGCTGATGGACGACTTTTTGTGCTGGCGTCGGCCGAGGCTTCAAACTCCACATACCTGGACGGCGATGTGTCCGGAAGTCTGATTGCCGAGTTGGATCCGACGACATTTGAACTAAAAACGCATCTGGTTTTACCGGGTACGAAAAAGTTTGAAGGTATCGCATGTGCCAAACAAACGGGCAAAAAAATTAGCTTCTACCTTTGCGAGGATGCCGATTCGAACGTGCTTCAGTCAGAAATCCATCGGCTTGACGTTAAATTTTAATATAACTCTTAATCACTGAACGCCAATTGTTTACGACGTATCGCCAAAAATTTACCTAACTTTTTCAAATCCAATTCCAACCAATTTAAAAAGATGGGTATCTTACCCTGAAACCGATTGATTTAAGATTTTCGGCAACTTTTCCATACCAGGGGTAAGCAAAATTGGGGTAACTTCGTACCATTGGGTAGGGGAAGTTTGGGTTTACCCTACAAAATTCCGGATCAAGTTGGCTACAGATTTCCTGTAAAAATTGTTAAAACTTTAAAAATACTGAAAGGTGATAAGTGAAATCCTGGTATTAAACTGCAAAAAGATGCAACGCGACGCACAACGCAAGGTGTACGAGTTGCTCTCGCCGCGTTTATACCGCACTTGCCGCCGCTACCTAAAGCATGAGGAAGACATTGAGGAAGCGTTGGCTGACACTTTCTTTATTGTTTTTACTAAAATCGATCAACTTAAGGACAATGCCGTTTTTGAAGGATGGGCACGCCGTATAGCCGTGAATCAGTGCCTGCAGATGCTGCGCCGAAAAGTGAATTTCAACTTGTATCTGGACGATGTTTCGCACAAGGTTCAGCCAGCAGTTGACGCCATCGACCATTTGGCTGAAGAAGACCTGATGGGGCTGCTGGCCAAAATTCCCGCCGGATGCCGTACCGTTTTTAACCTTTATGTGATCGAAGGCTATTCGCACAAGGAGATCGCGCAGATGTTGCAGGTGTCGGAGGGGACATCAAAATCACAACTCAACGCAGCCAAGACACGCCTTAAGGATTTGGTCAACCAACTGTATTACGCAAAAGCAAGATGAAAATAAATCCACAGGATCAGTTTGAGGAACGCTTCCGAAAGGCAGCCGGACATGATAAGGAAACTTTTCCGCAAATGGAAAAAGTGTGGGATCGCGTCGAGGCCAAGTTGGATCAGGAGCGGTTAAGCAAGCAAAAGTCGATGTGGAAAAGATGGGCCATCGCGGCATCGGTCTTACTGGTGGCAACGGTAGGATACCAGATTTTTAACACTAACCAGACACCGGCCGCACAAACGGTAGAAGTTGCGGTGCCGGAAATCATGGCGCCGCGTCCGGTACCGGCTGTCGATTCATCTCCTGAAATAAAACCTGAAGCCAGCGCCATTTTGCAACGTCAGGTGGTTGAGCAAACTCCCGTGGCCGCGGCCGATGCTTTGCCCGCTCCGGTTGCTGGTTATGAAAGCCAAGAACCTGAGCCGCCCGTTATGACCCAAGAGGTTAAAAGTGAGGAAGATGAAATGGCTACCCGGATTTTCTCGGCGCGGGGCGTCATGCGCGTTCCGGCGGCTGCCGAAGCTAAAAAACACGATCCGCTTTATGTGCTCGACGGAAAGGTGAGTACGCGTGCGGAGGCTGAAGCTGTTGCCGATCCGGGAACCGTAGTCAAATTGGAAAATCCGCTGTATATCATCAACGGACAGGAATACACTGAAAAAGAAATGTTTGGTCCGGAGCCTACCAGTCCGTATGCGCCGCTGGACCAACAGGACATCGAGTCGATTTCCATCCTGCAGGGGAAAGAGGCCACCGATGCTTATGGCCGAAAGGGCCGAAAGGGCGTGGTGATTATCACGACCAAAACGGGAAAGCCAAAACCTAAAAAGGCTCCGTAAAACCATTTTACAACTTAAACTCTTTAGTCATGAAAAAGCTTATCCTTATTTCATTGGGACTCGCCATGCTTTTATTTTTGGGCTCGGCAAACGCAAATCCCACCGTAACCATTACCGGCATCGTCAGTGATGCTTCAGGTCCAATCCCCGGCGCGAACGTGGTCGAAAAAGGCAAAACCAATGGCGTCCAAACCAACATCGACGGCCGCTATTCCATCAAGACGCAAAAAGGAGCCACCCTGGTTTTCTCGTTTGTAGGACTAAAAACCAAATCCGTCAAGGTGAACAACCAAAAAGTCATCAACGTAATTCTTGAAGAAATCACGACCCTTAGTGAAGTGGTAACAACTGGCGCGATTGGCATCAGAAAAACAGAGTCGCATGCAATGGATGCGCTTACAGGCAGAGTGGCCGGTGTTTTGTTTTCAGAGCAAAAGCAGGCAACCGTCTACAAGGGCCAAAATTACGTTCCAACGACTAATAACGAAGACTATGGAAGCTTTGTCGAAAACCAGTTTGAAACACCCAAAACCGCGCCGCTTTCAACCTTTTCCATCGATGTGGACAACGCGTCGTACACCAACATCAGGCGTTTTATCAACAACGGACAAAAGGTTCCAAAAGATGCCGTCCGGGTGGAGGAAATGGTCAACTTTTTCAAGTACGATTATCCGCAACCCAAGTCCCATCCGTTTTCGATTACAACCAATTACACCGATTGTCCGTGGAATGAAAAACACAAACTGGTACGCATCGGTCTTCAGGGAAAAATCAACGACATCGATAATCTCCCGGCGTCAAACCTCGTATTCTTGATAGATGTATCAGGATCGATGAGTGCCCAGAATAAGTTGCCGCTACTGGTGGAGTCGATGAAAATTCTGGTCAACCAACTGCGCGCCACCGACAAAGTATCGATTGTGGTTTACGCCGGCGCGGCCGGAATGGTACTGCCACCTACGGCCGGAACGGAAAAACAAACCATTGTTGAAGCTCTTTCGCGTTTGTCGGCGGGCGGAAGCACTGCGGGTGGCGCAGGAATCGAGCTGGCCTACAAAACGGCACAGGAAAACTTTATCAAGGGTGGCAACAACCGCGTCATCCTGGCCACCGACGGCGATTTCAACGTGGGCGCATCGTCAATCAACGACATGGAAAAACTGATTGAGGAAAAGCGCAAATCCGGAGTTTTCCTCACCGTTCTGGGCTACGGAATGGGCAATTACAAAGACAGCAAAATGGAAATTCTGGCCAATAAGGGCAACGGGAATTACGCCTATATCGACAACCTTCAGGAAGCCAACCGCTTTTTGGGAAAGGAATTCAAGGGATCGATGTTTGCCATTGCAAAAGATGTCAAAATCCAGGTTGAGTTTAATCCTGCCCATGTAAAAGCGTATCGCCTGATTGGTTACGAGAACCGGAAACTGCGTCCGGAAGATTTTACAAACGATGCCATTGACGCCGGCGAACTGGGTAGCGGCCACACGGTCACGGCGCTTTACGAGGTGATTCCGGCTGGTGTTGACTCAAAATTTTACAATGACCCCGGAGGCTTGAAATATTCCACGCCAACGATTAAAACCGGTTATGTCGATGAACTGGCGACGGTGAAATTCCGTTACAAGGCACCGGATGCCGATCAAAGCAAAGAAATCGTCAATACCATTGCAAAACAGGCCGAATCGCTTGCCGCGGCAGGAGACGACACGCGGTTTGCAGCCGCCGTGGCCTGGTTTGGACTCAACTTACGGGAAAGCAAACTGGTCGCCGACCATTCAAAAAGTAAAATACGCGAGCTGGCACAATCAGGCTTGCGCAAAGACCCCGACGGTTACCGCGCCGAATTCATACGGCTGCTGGACGCTTCGTTGTAAATTGGGTTGAAAGAGGATGGCTGCGGCTGTCCTTTTTTACTTTTCGATCTCGCGCAAGTTTTCCATCTTTTTCATTTCCAGGAAACCCTTGATGTCCTCAAAATGTTCGCGGACGCGCTTTTGACCAAATTCAAAAACCTTTTTGGCCAATCCATCCAGAAAGTCCCGGTCGTGTGATACCAGGATCAGCGTGCCGTCAAAATCATTGAGGGCTTCCTTGATGATGTCTTTGGTTTTCATGTCGAGGTGGTTGGTAGGTTCGTCGAGAATCAGCACGTTAACCGGTTCTAAAAGCAGTTTCACCATCGCCAGACGGGTTTTCTCGCCGCCGGAAAGTACTTTTACTTTTTTGTGAATGTCATCGCCACCAAACATAAACGCTCCCAAAATGTTCTTGATTTGCGTGCGGATGTCGCCAAAGGCAATGCGGTCGACCGTTTCAAAAACCGTGAGTTCGCCGTCGAGCAATGACGCCTGGTTTTGCGCAAAATAGCCCACTTTTACGTTGTGACCAATGTCGACGGTTCCGGATTCAGGCTGGATTTCCTTCATGATTGCCTTGATCATGGTTGATTTCCCCTCGCCGTTTTTACCCACAAAAGCCACTTTTTGCCCGCGTTCGATTACCAGGTTGGCATCTTTAAAAACGATGTGATCGCCGTATTGTTTGCAAAGATCAGTCACCACAACCGGATACTGACCGGAACGCGGCGATGGCGGAAACTTTAGGCGCAATGCCGATGTATCCACCTCATCAACCTCTACCAGCTCCAGTTTTTCGAGCATCTTGACTCGCGACTGTACCTGTAGCGTTTTGGAATACGTTCCCTTGAATCGCTCGATGAACTCGGTGGTTTCGGCAATCATTTTTTGCTGTTCCTCATAAGCCTTTTGCTGGTGCGCGCGACGATCCTTTCGCAATTCCAGATAGTGCGAATATTTGGCCTTATAGTCGTAAATGCGGCCCATAGTCACCTCGATGGTGCGGTTGGTGATGTTGTCGACAAAGGCGCGGTCGTGCGATATGACAATCACCGCCTTGGCCTGTGTCACCAAAAAATCCTCAAGCCACTGGATCGATTCGATGTCCATGTGGTTGGTAGGCTCATCGAGCAAAATCAGATCAGGTTGCTGCAAAAGGATTTTGGCCAGTTCGATGCGCATCCGCCATCCGCCGGAAAACTCTGAGGTAGGCCGCGTAAAATCTTCGCGTTCAAACCCAAGTCCTTTGAGCACTTTTTCTACCTCGGCCTCGTAGTTCACTTCCTCGATCGAGTAGAATTTTTCGCTTAGTTCCGATACGCGTTCGATCAGTTTCATGTAATCGTCGCTTTCGTAATCAGTGCGGACGGTAAGCTGTTCGTTAAGCGCATCAATCTGGAACTTCATCTTGAAAGTATCGGCAAAAGCCTTGGACGTCTCCTCAAAAACAGTGGCGTCGTCCTGGGTGAGCAGGTGTTGCGGCAGATAGGCGATCACCGCATCCTTTGGTGCCGAAATTGCTCCAGAGGACGGTTTGTTGACGCCCGCAATGATTTTTAGCAGCGTCGATTTACCTGCGCCATTTTTACCCATAAGGGCGATTTTGTCGTTCTCGTTGATGGAAAAAGTAACGTCGCTAAAAAGTGTGGTGCCGCCAAAATGTACGGCTATGTCGTTAACGGTGATCATCGGTTATTTTTTTTGAAGCGGCAAAGATAGTTCATGATTCAGGAATTTCGCCTTAAAGTTTTTAGGTATATGAAATGCTGCCATTTGCAGCCGATGCGCCCAAGCACTACCTTTGCATCATGCCACTTATCGACTACAGCAACTTTCTAAACAAAATGCTGCTTAGGCCCAAGTATAAAAAGGAGTTTAAGCACGCAAAAAAATCCTACCTGCGGCGCGTGCGCTGGGCGGTGACCCTTTTTTACTTTGGCATGGGATACGCGTTTTCATCCTGGGCCAGCCGCATCCCCGACATCAAACAAAACCTCAGCCTGACCGAGGCCGAGCTGGGCACGATTTTGTTTGCCATTCCCATCGGACAGTTGATCGCTTTGCCCATATCGGCACGGACTGTCATTAAATACGGAAGCATCAGGGTGTCGGTTGTGTCGCTTTTGCTGTATGCAACGGCGCTTTGCAGCCTGGGGTTTTCACAAGCACCGTGGCAACTCGGTCTAGCGTTGGTGTTCTTTGGCATAGCCGGAAATTTTTGCAACATCGCTGTCAATACGCAGGGCGTTTATGCCGAGGGGCTTTTCCCAAAACCCATTATGGGATCATTTCACGGATCGTGGAGCCTGGCCGGATTTTTTGGCGCGCTCACCGGCATGGGGATGAACGCGCTGGGATTTTCGCCCGCCATCCACTTTGTGTTTACCGCCTTGGTCGTATTGCTCATCGTGGCAACAAACCGGAAATATTTGGTCAAGGCCAAGCCGCGGGTTCAGCAAAGCAGTATGGGTTTCTGGCAGGCGTTTACGGGCGTCTTGCCCTGGTTGGGCATCATTGCATTTTGTTGCCGGACCAGCGAGGGCGTGATGTACGACTGGAGCGGCGTCTATTTTCAGGAAGTTGTAAAAGCGCCCGGGGCCTTGGCGCTGTTGGGTTTCTCGGCATTTATGATCACCATGACGTGTGGCAGGTTTTTGTCGGATGTGTTGGTGGCACGGTACGGCCGGCGCAAAATCCTTCTTATCAGTGGCGTGACCGTTTCAGTGGGATTGGCTTTATCGGTGATGTTTCCGGTGCTGGTGCCGGCCACCCTGGCGTTTATGCTGGTGGGAATCGGGGTGTCGATGATATTCCCGATCGTGTTCAGCATCGCAGGATCAGATCCAAACGTCCCTACGAGCGCGGCCCTTACCGTGGTAACCAGCATCAGTTTTTTGGGATTCCTCACCGGTCCGCCGGTTATCGGTTACATTGCGCAACAAACCAGCCTCAGACATTCATTTGCGTTTGTGGCGTGTTTTGGCGTACTGATATCCCTTCTGGTCTGGTTGGTTAGACGAATTCGCTAGGAATTTTACTTTAAAAAGTTTTCGATGATTTTGTTGGCGCGGATCACATCGTCTCCCTCCACAAACAAATCAACGTCAAGCGCTACAAATCCGGCCAGCCTGCCTGACTCGATATGATCGCGAACCCGTGCCGAAATACCGCTGTCTTCCAGTAATTGGCGGACGGCCTGCACCATGATTTCGCTTCCTGAAAATACTTTGACCAGTGCCATTATTCGTCGTAAAATGAAAACCACTGCGGCTCAACCATTACCTTGTCGGCCATGATTTCAACGCGCTCGGTGTCATCGGTCATGGTAAAAATCCGCTGGGTTTTGTTGATGCTGGAAAACAACCGCAACACCACGGCGTCGTGACGGTTTTTAAACATCACATCGGCATTGTCTATCGCAAAAATCTTTACCGTATTGATGTTGAATCCCGCCGAGGAAAAAACCGCATTGATCCGCGTTGGCGTGCCCACCAAAATGTCGAGCCCTAGCGAAATCACATTTTTGTCGTAGTCGATATCACCTTTGTCATGCGTCCCTAAAACGCGCAATCCGGTGTATTGGGACAACTGGTTTAAAAGCGCCACGAACGCCTGCACTTCCTCCCGGCTGTTTACCAGGACCAGCGCACGGGTGCTCTCGCCTACCGGACGCTCCAGCCGCTGGATGATGCCCATGGCGAGCGCGGTTGACTTTCCGGAACCTGCCGGCGCCAGGATGCAGCAGTCGGCGCCGCTTTTAAGGACCGGAAAAACCGCTTGCTCCAGTTCATTAGCCTCGGTAAGTCCGGCTTTTGCAAGCGCGCGCTTTAAATCGGGATTTATTTTTTTTAGTTCCATAGGATTATTTTGAGGCAAAAAGCCTGACGTCCTGTTCTGAAATCTCGACACCACCCAATATGATCAGGCGCTCGACCACATTGCGAAGTTCTCGAATATTGCCCGTCCAGTCATAATCCTTTAGCAGGTCGATGGCCGAAGCCGAGAATTTCTTGGGCGCCGATCCTTGTTCGGTAGCGATCATCTCGGTAAAATGTGAAACCAGCAGCGGAATGTCTTCACGGCGTTCGTTTAGCGCGGGAACCTTGATGAGGATAACGGCCAATCGGTGGTAAAGATCTTCGCGAAAACGGCCCTGGGCTATTTCTTCCTGCAGGTTTTTATTGGTTGCCGCAATCACGCGCACATTTACCTTGATGTCCTTATCGGCTCCCACGCGCTGAATCATGTTTTCCTGCAATACGCGAAGTACCTTGGCTTGCGCCGACAAGCTCATGTCGCCAACCTCGTCCAGGAAAATCGTACCGCCGTCGGCCGCTTCAAACTTTCCGGCGCGATCCTTTACCGCCGATGTAAACGCTCCCTTGACGTGGCCAAAGAGTTCGCTCTCGATGAGTTCGGTAGGGATAGCCGCACAGTTCACCTCGATAAGTGGTGCCGATGCGCGCTGGCTTTTTTCGTGCAATTGATGCGCGACGAGCTCTTTTCCCGTTCCGTTTGGTCCGGTGATGAGTACGCGGGCCTCAGTGGGTGCCACCTTGTCGATCATGGTTTTGATCTGGTTGATGGCCTCGCTATCGCCAATCATCTCGTACATTTTGCTGACCCTTTTGCGCAGGGTCTTATTCTCGACCACCAGTTGCTTTTTGTCGAGTGCGTTGCGGACGGTGTTTAAAAGGCGGTTAAGGTCAGGCGGTTTTGAGATATAGTCAAAGGCGCCAAGCTTCATGGTATTGATGGCGGTTTCCATATCGCCGTGGCCGGAAATCATGACCATCGGGATTTCGGGCTTGATTTTCTTGACGGCTTCCAACAATTCCACGCCGTCCATTTTGGGCATTTTGATGTCGCATAAAACCAAATCATAATCAGCCGATTTGATTTTCTCAAAACCGGTAACGCCATCCTCGGCTTCCTCCACCAAATAGGTTTCGCTTTCCTCGGTAAGGATTTTGGTGAGCACCCGCCGGATGGAGGCTTCGTCTTCTATGATCAGTATTCTGGGCATGGTCGTTTGATTTTATTGTATATCGTCTTAATATTTGATCCACTTGATCAGTTCGCGGTACGACGGTTTTTTGCCGTACATCAAAATCCCCACGCGGTAAATCCTTGCGGCAAACCATACGACGCCCAAAAACGTGGCAAACAAAATCGCCATCGACAACAGCACCTGCCAAATGGGGACGCCAAACGGAATCCGCATCAGCATCACAATGGGCGACGTAAACGGAATCATGGAAAACACCGTGGCCACCGTGCCGTGCGGATCGTTGATGACGGTAAAAAATCCGACGTAAACACCCAGCATAAGCGGCATGATGATCGGGAGTAAAAACTGCTGCGAGTCGGTTTCGTTATCGACGGCGGCCCCGATGGCAGCATAAAGCGAACTGTACAAAAAGTATCCGCCAATAAAAAACACGATAAATGAGGTGATCATGAGCGCAATGGGAAGTTCCCAGAGTTCAGCCACGTAAAGTGCAAGGTCGCCCGATTCCTTTTGCGCGGCGGCAAGGGCTTCAGGCGATACGGTTTGCGTTGAATCAATGCCCAAAAGCGCCGACCCGGCAAACATCATCCCCAATCCAATGACCGCCCAGATAAAAAACTGCAGCACACCGGCCAGCGACGTTCCTACGATTTTGCCCATCATCAGGTGAAAGGGCTTGACCGATGAAATGATGATTTCGACAATCCGGTTGGTTTTTTCCTCGATGACCGATCGCATCACCATATTGCCGTAAATGATGATGAACATCATGATCAGGTAACCAAATGCGCCGCCGATGGCAATCTTGATTTCGTTGAGCCCCTTAAGACTTTGCTCGCCCGAGGCCTTTTCCAGCCTGAGATCGACATTGGCCTGGGCGCGATGGATCAGTGCCGTATCAAGGCTGGCCTTTTGGTAGTTTTGATGCGTGAGTTTGTTGGCGATGGTATTTTCAACCGATGAGATAAACCCGATGCCGGGGCTGTCGTCGGAGATGTAGCGGATTTGCGATTCGAGCGATTGGGCATCGGTGGTTTTGGGGATGTATAAAACACCCTCATACCGCGAATCGGCCACGTCTTTTCGCAAAACTTCCAGGGGTGTCTGCGACCTATCCGCGTAAGCGTACTCCTCATTACTGACGAAATCCGGATAAAAAAGTCCGGTTTCATCGTGGATGGCAATCTGTCGGACATCGGCCTTGAGCGTAGCCAGATAGGTGATGAGCGCCACCACCCCCGCCAGGATTAGAGGACTCAGAAACGTCATGACAATGAACGATTTGTTGCGGACTTTTGAAAGGAATTCGCGTTTGATGATCAGCGTAAGTACACTCATATTTTTAGATTACGGCTTTTTAACTGAACCGGTGACTTTTTTAAACAAATTGACGATGCCCACCACCGCGGCACCTATTATCAGGCCGATGGCGAACTCCTTAACGATTGACGGCAAACCGGGCAATAAATGGTGAAAGAAATCAATGTTGTGCACAAAGATTCCGCCCGACACCAAAAGCAGGGCCAGCGTCCCGATGACCGCAAGGCCTTTGATAATCCACGGTAATGCGGCCACCAAAAAGCTTCCAAATTTACAACGGAAACTTGAGGGAGATGCGTTTTTCATTAGTTTGTATCCGGCATCATCCATGCGTACAATAAGCGCCACAATGCCATAAACGCCCACGGTGGCAATGAGCGCCACGACCGATACGGTAAGGATTTGCGTAATCATCGGCTTGTCGAGAACCGCACCCAAGGCGATGATGACAATCTCGACCGAGAGGATAAAATCAGTGGTGATGGCTGATTTTATTTTGGATTTTTCCTCGAATTCACCGCCCACTTCTGCCTCGATGATAACTTCCTTTCCCTGCTTTTTGCGGTGAAAGACATACGCTACGATTTTCTCGGCACCCTCAAACGCTAAAAATGCCCCACCCAAAATCAGGATGACCTTGATGGCCATGGGAAAGTAAATGTTGAGCAGCAAGGCCGTTGGAACGATAATTAATTTATTTAGAAACGATCCCTTGGTGATGGCCCACAAAACGGGAATTTCACGCGAGGCCAAAAAACCAGTGGCCTTTTCAGCGTTCACCGCGAGGTCGTCGCCCAGGATGCCGGCGGTTTTCTTGGTAGCCAATTTACTCGCTACGGCCACGTCGTCCATTAGGGCGGCTATGTCGTCAAATATTGCAAAAATGCCTGAAGCCATTGATTAGTTGTTTTTTACCGTTTGGATAAAGATGTCGTTTACACTTGGGATTTTCTCAACAAAATGCATCACCTGACCGCGTTGGGAAAGGACGTTGAGCAGTTCGTTGGGCATGGCCGCACCCAGTTCGATGTCGAGTTTGACCAAGCTTGCCAGCGATTTGAAGTTGGTGTTGGCCACCTTGAATTTTTGCGTCAAATCATACATCAGCCCTTCAACGTTTTGCGTCAGTACGCCCACCTCGAAGGTGTTGGTGCGGTATTGCCGTTTGACATCTTCCAGACGTCCCTCGATAAGTTTGTTGGATTTGTGGATCAGCGCGATGTGATCGCAGAGTTCCTCGACGCTTTCCATGCGGTGTGTCGAGAAAATGATGGTGGCGCCGTTTTTCTTGAGGTTGAGAATTTCTTCTTTGATGATGTCGGCATTCACCGGATCGAACCCGGAAAAAGGCTCGTCAAAAATCAGGAGCTTGGGCTGGTGAAGCACCGTAACCACAAACTGGATTTTTTGTGCCATCCCCTTTGAAAGCTCCTGGATTTTCTTGTCCCACCAGCCGGTAATCTGCAAGCGGTCAAACCAGTAATCCAGTTGCTCGCGCGCATGTGCGGCTGAAAGTCCCTTGAGCTGCGCCAGATACAGACACTGCTCGCCCACTTTCATGGATTTGTACAGTCCGCGTTCTTCCGGCAAATACCCGATGTGCTTTACGTGCTCGGGCGAAAGCGGTTCACCGTCTAGCAGGATTGTTCCGCTATCCGGCAGCGTAATTTGGTTAATGATGCGAATCAGAGACGTTTTTCCTGCGCCGTTGGGACCCAGAAGCCCGTAGATGCTACCTTTTGGAACCTTTAATGAAACGCTGTTGAGCGCGGTGTATTGGCCGTATTGCTTAACGACGTTTTCTACTTCAAGGATATTCATGCTGGCTTTGACAAAAATTTAAAGGATTCTAATTGGAATACAAAAGTATACCATTGGAAGTTTGTATTTAAAAAAAAACCCACCCCTATTTGCATAAGGATGGGAAAAATTGCTATGAAAAAGAAATTACTAGTTACCTACTAGTAACGATCCAAATGTAAAACTATTTTTTTAATTACGAAAACATATCTTTTACTTTTTCAAAAAAAGATTTGTCGCTCTTTTCCGGACGCGGCGCAAAATTGGGATCGTTAAGGTTGCGTTCAAAAAACTCGCGCTGTTCACGGGTTAAGGTCTTTGGCGTCCAGACGTTTACGTGAACCAAAAGGTCGCCGTGGCCGTACCCATTGATGTTGGGTACACCCTTGCCTTTGAGCCGGAGGATCTTGCCCGACTGTATGCCTTCTTCAAGCTTGATCCGAGCCTTTCCGGACACCGTCTCGATGTCTTTTGAAACGCCCAGGGCCGCCTCGCCTATGCTGATGTACAAATCCAGATGAAGGTTCTCTCCTTCGCGCTTCAGGGTTTCGTGTTCCACTTCCTCAATGACCACGATCAGGTCGCCGGGGATTCCGTTGCCCGGAGCATCGTTGCCCTTGTTGGACACTTTCAGCTGCATGCCGTCGACAACGCCTGCCGGGATTTTGATCGATACGGTTTCATCGGCCATCACCATTCCTTGCGCATCGGCGTCTTTTGGACGGCTGTCAATGGTTTGTCCCGCACCTCCACAGGCCGGACAGGTTGAAGCCGATTGCATTTTGCCCAAAATCGTATTGGTAACGCGCACCACCTGACCCTGACCGTTACAAGTGCTGCAGGTTTTATAAGTGACGCCTTTGGCCTGGACCTTGCGTTTTACCTTAATCTTTTTCTCGACGCCGTGGGCAATTTCTTCCAGCGTCAGTTTGACTTTGATGCGCAGGTTGCTGCCTTTTACCCGTCGTTGACCGCCTCCGCCTCCAAATCCACCAAATCCGCCCCCAAAGGCACTGCCAAAGATGTCGCCAAACTGGCTAAAGATGTCATCCATGTTCATGCCGCCTCCGCCAAATCCCTGACTTCCGTCAAACGCCTGATGACCAAACTGATCGTAACGCGCCTTTTTTTGCGGATCACTCAGCACTTCATAAGCTTCGGCCGCCAGCTTGAAGTTTTCTTCAGCCTGCTTGTCGCCGGGATTCTTATCGGGGTGATATTCAATGGCTTTCTTGCGGTACGCTTTCTTGATCTCGTCGGCGGTGGCGCCTTTGCTTACGCCCAGAACTTCATAATAATCCTTTTTCATTTTGCGATTTTGTTATTGGCCCACGACCACTTTTGGGAAACGGATGATTCGGTCGCCCAGTTTATATCCTTTTTCAATGACGTCGACCACCTTGCCCTTCAAACTGGCGTCTGGAGCCGGAATTTGTGTGATGGCCTCGGCGATATCAGCGTCAAAATCGTCGCCTGCCTGAACCTCTACCGGCTCAAGTCCTTTGGCCACCAAGGTCTTTTTAAACTTGTCATGGATGAGTTGAACGCCCTTAAACAAAACGTCATCTTCTGATTTTTGAATTTCGGCCAGTGCGCGGTCAAAATCATCAAGTACCGGCAGCATCGCCAGCAATATTTCCTGACCTGCAGTCTTAAAAAGTTCGAGACGTTCCTTGGAGGTTCGTCGCTTGTAGTTTTCAAACTCCGCAAAAAGCCTGAGGTATTTGTCTTTTTCGGCCGATAGCTGCTCCATCAGTTCAGCCTCTTGCGACACCTCGGCGGCAATTGCTTTATCGTCGGCCTGGGCTGCGGCATCAGCCTGGGTTGTTTGAGTATCCTGTGATTCCGGGTTTTCCTGATCTTGCGTATTCATATCGATAATTGATTTGCGCCGCGCGTACGCAAAGTTGTTGCCATTGCCGTAAAAATGTCAAATTGTCACTTTTCACGACAAGTACCCCAAAGGCGCAGTTGAATTTAAAATCGGCGAATTTAGTATATTTTTAAGATTTATTTATTGGCCGATTGAATATGTTTGTTGTCAAGTAATCCAATAGCTATATGAAAAAATCAGTCGTAACGCTCTTTTTAGCCGCAGCCTTTTTGACGGCCTGTAAGAAAACAACCGAAGCAGGTGAAGCTCAAGATGTAAAAGATGCATCAGCCGAGGCGGTAACCTACACTGTCGACACCGCACAGTCGACCATTGAATGGTCCGGAAGCAAGCCGCTGGGCAAGCACAACGGAACGCTTAAGCTAGCCTCGGGTAGTTTTTCAGTTAAGGATGGTGCCATTGAAGGCGGAAGTTTTGTCCTTGACATGAATTCCATCACCGTTCTGGATTTGAAAGCCGGCGACGGCAAAGAAGATCTGGAAGGTCACCTTAAAGGCATGGCAGCCAAAACGGAAGAAGACGCCGATCACTTTTTTAATGTAAGCAAGTATCCGCAGGGCAAATTTGAAATCACATCGGTAAAGCCAGGCCAAGACGGCAAAACCACAGTTGAAGGCAACCTGACCCTGAAGGAAACCACCAAGAGCGTTTCATTCCCGGCTACGGTAACCGTGACTGACAGCGAGGTTTCCCTAACCAGCGACGAGTTCAGGATCGACCGCACGCAGTGGAAAGTCAACTACGGTTCAAAATCAATCTTTAAAGATTTGGGCGACAAATACGTTGATGACGAAATCGGACTCAAGGTTACCGTCAAAGCCAAAAAATAAACTTATTAATTCATCTTACTGTAATAAAGAAGCCTCCAAACGGGGGCTTTTTTTATGGATAGATGACTAAAAGGGCGTCGCTCAGATGCGGATAGCGGAAATTGTATCCCGCGGCCACGATCTTGTCGGCCGATACGTACTGGCTTTCTACCAGCAATTTGTACCGTTCTCCAAGGATAAGACGCAGCATAAACGCCGGAACAGCCGGGAGCAGAACCGGTCTTTTGAGTCGCTTGGCCACCGCCTTGGTCATGGCGCGGTTGGTTGTTGGGTTTGGTGCGACGGCATTGTAGACGCCCGGCAACTGATGTTCGGCAATAAAAGCGTAAATCCCCGCAAGATCATCAATGTGAATCCACGATTGCATTTGATCGCCTGACCCCAGCGGAGCTCCCGCCCCCCATCGAATGGGCTTGGCCAGTTCCGGGAGCGCGCCACCATCGGCTGAAAGGACAAGTCCGGTGCGGACCTTGGTTACGGCAATGTTTAACAAGGAAAACTTATCGGCGACTGCCTCCCATCTTTTTACCACATCGCCCAAAAAACCGGGTTGGAACGCAATTGACGCCTCGTCATGGCGAATGCTCACGCTGTCTTTATAGATACCGATTCCTGACGCGCTGATAAAGTGCCGGACTTTTGGACCGTGTTTTTTTACGGCCTCGAACAAAAGTTCGGCCGACGCCACGCGACTTTCAACAATCGTTTGTTTGTATTGCGGCGTCCAGGGCTCAGAAATGGAAGCGCCGGCCAGGTGGATGATAACTTCGACATCTTCGAGCGAGTCGACATCAACGACTTTTACACGAGGATTCCACAAAAAGCCGCCAACGCCGCTGCCAAATGCATTGATTTCTTCCCGGCGGGTGGTAAGAAAGTTCACTTCGTGTCCGCGCGATTTTAAATGCCTGACAAGTTGCTTGCCAACCAGCCCGGTGGCACCGGATATCAGGATTTTCATAGTGCTTTTTTGCCCTTAAAGATACAATCGCCGTGACCGTCAGGCGTAAGTTTTAAAGGATGTTTAACGGTTGTTAACCCTTTGTTTCAGCGTCCACTCAAACTTCATCTCGGCAACCTGTTCGCCGGCTGCGTTGCGTCCGCGGCTAAACAATGTAACGATGACAGGAGCGTCGGTTTTTGAAGCCTCGGTAACCGATTGCTGCACCAGTTCTCCCTGATCGCAACTAAAGGTAATTTTGCCCGTAGCCTTTTTTTGGTATGATGCCTCGCAGGAAGCAACCAGCATCGAAACCGGAACGCCCGCCTCGCGGATCGCGCGCATGACCAGAACACCGGTGGTGAGTTCGGCGGCCATGAGCTGGACTGCAAAGTACATCGAACCAAATGGATTCTGGTTGATCCACCGATGACGCACACAGGCTTGTGCAGTATCGGCCGACAGTTGTGCCAAACGCACTCCACAAATCCAGGCGGCTGGCAACCGGAGCATTAAAAAAGTATTGAGTCTAGAAATAGAAAACTTCATCGTACAAAGTAATGGAAACGAAGTTATAAAATGAAAGGAAATGCGAATAGGGCCATTTATCTTTTGCTTGTGGGTAACACACCAATCCTTATCGAAGTTATTAAAATGGTCTGAAGACGGGATGTTGTCGCTTATCTAATTTTACCGCCACAGATTTAACAATTGCGGAGGTTTTTCTGTACCTTCCGTAAGGCCGGAAACCATAACTTCGTACCATTGGGTAGGGGAAATTAGGTTTATCCCTCGTGAAAAAACCGCCAGCCTGGATACAGTTTTTCTGCATTAATTGTTAAAGTTTTGGCTGCGTAATACTTACTCTAAAACCTTCTCAATTGTCACTTGCATCAAACGCTTATATAATTCATCTTCTGCAGTTGTTCCTTCTTCCGGCTCCCGCCGCATCCAAACATTTCAAGATTATTCCAATGTAGACGTTTTTATCAATTGTTAAAATATTCTTAAAACTTAGTACCATGTGAAACAAGGTAGCTTCTTTAAGATATATATTTGCATAAGATATTATTAGGCATTATGGAAACTACGACAAGCGTCAACCCTACCTCAACCCAAAAAAGTCTGGGTGCGGCAGCACATTTAAGCGTACTGACACAGTATTTCATTCCTTTTGGGAACTTTGTGCTTCCGGTGATTATCTGGTCGGCGGCGCGTGAAAATGAATTCATCGAACGTCAGGGAAAAAGCGTAATCAACTTTCAACTGAGTGTTTTGCTGTATACCATTGTTATGGGATTGATCGCCGTTCCGGTAGCGCTTTCAACCCTTTTCAGTCAAGTACCGCTGGGCGACTTTCACTTTGATCACGTGAACGTTGCAACGCTGGTCAGTCATGAATCGGTGACGGCGGTATCAACCCTGCTGGTGCTGGCCTTTTTGTTTTGCTCACTGAAAATTGCCGAATTCTTTTTGGCCATCCTTGGAGCGTCGCGCGCCGCCCGGGGGGATTCATTCCAGTATCCGCTGAGTATCCGATTTATCAAGTAGAGTTTCAATCATCATCATCAATCATGAATCATCAATCATCAATCAAAAAAACGAACGCTATGCTAAAACTCGTCGCAGCGCTGGGCATTTTCCTCACGGGACTCCTGGCGCCAGAAACACAGGCCGCGGACTCATCACCCGCTAACAATGTTAAACCAATGGCACTTTTTAAAATGACCGACTATGAATATTGAAAACACCAAAGCCCAGATGCGTAAAGGTGTGCTGGAGTTCTGCATATTGTCAGTGTTGCGCGAACGCGAAGCCTACACATCTGAAATTCTGGACACGCTAAAAAACGCCCGACTGCTCGTGGTTGAAGGCACGGTGTATCCGCTGCTCACACGACTCAAGAACGACGGACTGCTCACCTACAG
The DNA here is from genome assembly GCA_934636265.1 of uncultured Flavobacterium sp. Taxonomy (GTDB): domain Bacteria; phylum Bacteroidota; class Bacteroidia; order Flavobacteriales; family Flavobacteriaceae; genus Flavobacterium. The sequence goes on along the minus strand of CAKUAD010000001.1, from coordinate 2,294 downwards.
GTGGGAGGAATCGACATCGGGTCCGCCCCGAAAGTACTACGGTTTGACCGAAATTGGAAAAACCTTTCTCAACGAACTCAACGGAACCTGGACTGAACTCTCGGACGCCGTAAACATCATCACTCAAAACCAAAAATAACAGCCATGAATAAGACAGTAAATATTAACCTGGGCGGTTTGTTCTTTCACATTGATGAAGATGCCTACCAAAAACTTTCCCGATACTTTGAGGCTATCAGACGATCGCTCTCAAACTCAGCCGGACAGGACGAAATCATCAAGGATATTGAGATGCGCATTGCCGAGCTGATCACTGAAAAACACACGCACGACAAGCAAGTCATCAGCCTAAAGGAACTTGACGAAATCATAGCCGTCATGGGCCAGCCTGAAGATTACCGGATTGAATCGGATGGCGATACACCCCCGGTGTACGATTACCCGCCAACGGCACGCGCCACCAAAAAACTATACCGCGACCCGGAAAAAGGCATGTTGGGCGGGGTTAGCGCCGGACTTGGACATTACTTTGGGATTGATCCGGTGTGGATCAGGATCCTGTTCGTTATCCTGGTATTTGGATTTGGGGTAGGCTTTATTCCGTACATTGTCCTGTGGATCGTAATGCCAGCCGCCGTCACTACTGCTGAAAAGCTCGAAATGATGGGCGAGCCGGTTACCATCTCGAACATTGAAAAGAAGGTTCGGGAAGAAGCACAAAATCTTGCCGATCGCTACGGAAAGCCAAATATGGACAAGGCGGGAAAGCAGGTAAGAACCGGTTTTGAGCGCGCAGCCGGGGGTATTGGCGAAGTGATAAACTCTATCTTTAGGGTCTTTGCCAAGGTATTGGGCGCGCTGATTGTGGTCTTTTCGGCCATGGTGCTTATTGGGTTGCTGATTGGAATCTTTGCCCTGGGTTCGACTTCGCTGGTCGACGTTCCCTGGCAACCGTACATTGACGCGGTGAATTACACCAATATGCCACTTTGGCTGGTAGGACTGATGGCGTTTTTTGCTATCGGGATCCCGTTTTTCTTCCTGTTCATCCTGGGCCTCAAATTGCTGTCAGACAAGGTAAAGTCGATAGGAAACGTAGCCAGGTATTCGCTGATCGGACTTTGGGCATTGTCAGTTGCGGGACTCATCATTTACTCCGTAAAACAAGCCACTGAAGTAGCCTATGAAAACAAGGAAGTTGTCAAGGAAACACTGATGCTCAACCCGGGCGATACGCTTCAAATCAAGTTCAGGTACAATGACTTTTATGCCAAGGATGTATATCCCCGTCACGATTATCTGTTTACGGTAGACGAACAGGACAAGGAAGTCATCTACTCCAACAACATCGACCTTCATATCCAATACACCGACGAACCCACCGGATATATACAGATCGAGAAAAAAGCTCACGGCAAGAGCAATAACGAGGCCCGTGACCGTGCGCGCGATATTCGCTACAGTTTTGCCCTAAACGGGAACCAACTGGTGCTCGACAACTATCTGGTTATGGACAAGGCAAGCAAATTCCGGGACCAAGAGGTTGAAATATTTGTATATTTGCCTAAGGGCACGCTGTTTAAGCCTGATTTGAGCATCGAGGATTTTGACAATTCCGACAATTGGTTTTTTAACCTGCACGAATCAGGAACGTATACTTATAAGGTTGATACCGGCAAAGTGTACTGCCTTGACTGCCCGCCCGACGAGGACGATTATGAAGATATTTTACCGGCGGTTGAAGGGTCATCGGTACAAATCGATACCATTACCACGACTGATGCCAACGGAACCACCAACGAAACCGTTACGCGAAAAAGCACAACGCGCATCGAACTTGGCCCCGACGGAACTTTGATAAAACAATAATATGAAGAAAACTGCCTTGATTGCCCTGCTTTTTACGGGCGTGCTTACCGGATGTATCAACGGACTCAAATCCATCACCGGAAGCGGAAACGTGGTAACCCAAAACCGCAATGTCGGGACTTTTACTAAGATTGACGCCGGCAACGGGGTGACGCTCACCATTGAACAGTCAAACGTTACGGAGGTTGCGGTTGAAGCCGATGACAACATCCAGGAACACATCAAAACGACGTTAAGCGGAAGCACGCTGGTCATCGAATCAGAGTACAACAGTTTTGAGAACGCCACGATGAACATCAAAATCAAGATGCCGACGCTTGAAGCGCTTAAAACTTCAGGCGGCGTAAGCGCAAAAGGCACGGGAATTATCAACGGCAAAAAAATCAAACTGGAATCGTCCAGCGGAAGCTCGATCGACCTACAGG